>NZ_OUMZ01000007.1:1921223-2241427 GCF_900327775.1 Roseovarius sp. EL26 | reverse complement strand
AGGACAATATTCAAATCTGCTGAGTAGCTGAATTGAACTTTACCCTCAGAGATACAGGTGGCTACTATCTCGTATTTTCAAACCCACAAAATGACAATTAAGGGTTCGATAATTGGTTTTTAACTAAGCAAGATGCGTTATTAAATCTAGACGATTGGCAAATTAATATCATATGGGCATTGTCAAGTTAACCGCTTGCGCCGTGTTCGGGGCAGGGATAGCGTATCGGTATGACCAGTAGATGCCCATTTAAATATTTCAAATCCAGTCGTGATGTCATCCGTTTCGCCGTGAAGTTGCGGATCCATTATGGGCTCTCGCTTCGGCAATGAGAGGATATGCTGGCCGAGCGCGGCATTGATGTCAGCGAGCCGTAGGGTAGATGATATTTGCCCACCGCTTTTGGGTGCCATGGAACTTCACGTCATTCGCTCACCCTGATGGCCGTCCCTTAGCCTTGCATCACCACTCCGTCCGCGCGCCCCTCCTTTGCGTACCAAACCCGCGTACAACCTGTACACAATTTCCAGCGGCGGGCTTTTATGAAACGGGTTAGATTTTGCTGGTCTCGCTCATAGGTAGGGTTGACCTCCTTTCCTCCATGAAATATCAGGTGAATCTGTTGAGCGGGCGTTGTGTAGTGGTAAGACCTTAGCCTTCCAAGCTAATGACGCGGGTTCGATTCCCGCCGCCCGCTCCAGAAATTCATTTCCGACAACTTACCTGCAAAAGAAAAACTTAACCTTTGTTAATGCATTGATAATACGCGGTTTATGTGTTTTTGAACGTTTGTCTTCCAATCTAATGACCCGGTTTCCATTCCCGCGGCCCGCTCCATAAATCTTCCTTTGACTTCATGGGCTAATCAATCCGCAAGCGGTTTGCTGCTACAAACGTTTATGGTTTATACGAAAGTGCGGTTGCGGGGCTACATTGGGCGGGCAGGGGGGTAGCGATGAAAACGGCGTTTCGTGATATCAGGGATGAGCTGCGGCGACGTATCATTGAAAACGAATGGCCACCCGGTGCTTTGATTCCAAATGAAATGGAGCTTTGTGCTGAGTTCAGCTGCGCGCGGGCCACGGTTAATCGGGCCATGCGCGAATTGGCCGAAGAAGGGCTGGTTGTGCGCCGTCGCAAGGCGGGCACGCGCGTGCGGGACGTACCGCGCAAGCAGGCCACGTTTGAGGTTCCGGTGGTGCGCAAAGAAATTGAGGCACGTGGCGAGCGATACAGGTTTGCATTGATCAACCGCACTACATGTCCCGCCCCTGCTTGGCTCTGTGCCCGGTTGGGACTGCCGGCGGAGGCGGCCGTTTTGCATTTGACGTGCCTGCATTCTGCGGATGACCATCCCTATCAGTATGAGGATCGCTGGATCAATCTTGCCGCCCTACCACAGGCTGAGCAAGCTGATTTCTCGACCATTGGCCCCAATGAATGGCTGCTGGCTACAGTTCCCTATACCGACGCGCAGATCAGTTTTGGTGCGGCAAATGCAGACGAAGATCTGGCGCACCACTTAGGGTGCTCGTTCGGGGATGCCTTGTTCACGGCAGAGCGGATGACATCATTTCAGGGTCAGCCGATCACCTATGTACGCATGCTACATCAGCGTGGTCATAAGATGTCGATGCAATATTAGGCTCTAATCCAGTTAATTACAGACATTCGAGCAGAGAGTGGATGGCTTTGCTATAGCGCGCAGTAATCTGCGCCCGTGCAATGTGTTGTCCTTCGCGAACCATATGCCTGCCAGCAGACCAAGTGTCAGTTATGACCTGATCGGACGCGGCAAAACATAACCCGTCCAGAACCTGAGCATCACTCAGGGCGGATAACGTTGGATGTGTTCGATCCACGGCCACTAAGTCAGCCAACTTCCCGATAGAGATCGCCCCGGCGTCGCGATTTAGTGCCTGCGCACCACCCCGTGCGGCCCCACAATATAACGCGGCACCAGTCGATCCACCATCAACGGCCAATACATTGCGCTGCATGTCGCGCAGACGTTGGGAGTATTCCAACACACGCAGTTCTTCAGTCAGGGAGATGCGCACATTCGAATCTGACCCAAGGCCAAAGTTTCCGCTATGTTGTAGATAAGTTGGACCATTGAAAGCCCCGTCGCCTAGATTGGCCTCGGTAATTGGACATAGCCCAGCCACAGCGCCGCTTTCAGCCATGGCGATGGTTTCAACTTTGGTCATGTGGGTGGCATGGATCAGACACCAGCGAGCATTAACGTCGACGTTGCTCAACAGCCATTCCACTGGCCGTTGCCCCAGTTTCGTGGACACTTCTGCCACTTCTTGCAGCTGCTCGGAAACATGAATGTGCACTGGCCCATCGGGTGCGTTCGCCAAGGTTTGCGTCAAATCGCCCGGGGAGGTTGCCCGTAGTGAATGTGGCGCAATGCCAATACGTGCGTCATCGGGGAGGGCGCTGAGGTTATGGCGACACTCTTCAACCAATCTCAAAAACCGCTCAACATCGTTGCCAAAGCGAAGTTGCCCCCCAGCCAAGGGTTCTTGGTTAACTCCGCCATAGGTATAGAGTACGGGCAGATGGGTCAGGCCGATGCCGGTTGTGGTCGCTGCGGCAAAAATACGTTGGCTCATTTCTGACAACTTGGAGTAAGCTGCCCCGCCAGGTTGGTGATGGAGGTAGTGAAATTCACCAACCGAAGCGTATCCGGTTTCCTGCATTTCCATGAACACAAGTGCCGCGATCGCTTCAACTTGTTCTGGCGTCAGGTGATCAAGGAAGCGGTACATTAGGCTGCGCCAGCTCCAGAAACTGTCTTTGCCAGTTACGCGGGTTTCGGTCATGCCCGCCATTGCGCGCTGAAAGGAATGGCTGTGCAGATTGGCGAGTGCAGGCAAGAGGCAATCAACGCCAAGATCCTCTGCCTTACGGCCAACGCCAGTGTCGATGCTGGCGATTTTACCGTCTTGTACGGTCACTCTGACATCGTTTGCCCAGTCGTTTCCCAGCAAGACGGATTGCGCGTGGATTTGCATGGTGTTTCCATTATGTATAGACAATAAATACCTACAGCGTTATAGACAAAACATCAAGGGTTCTAGGTTCTGGTAAAAATTCGATGAAAAAATGGATTTTATACAACATTCAGTTGGCAACGATGGTTGCGTCATCTCTACCTTATAGTCTGATCAAAAATGCCTCTGTTGTGATTGAGGCAGGGAAAATTGCGTGGGTTGGCCCTTTGGATGCGCTGCCGGAGACGCATCAAGCGGCTGAGCGGTGTGATCTGGGCGGCCGTCTGGTGACGCCGGGTTTGATCGATTGCCATACGCATGTAGTGTTTGGCGGCGACCGTGCGGCAGAGTTTGAGATGCGTCTGAATGGGGCTGGGTATGAAGAGATTGCTCGGGCTGGGGGCGGGATCAATTCGACAGTGCGGGCCACGCGCGCGGCCAACCTTGAAACACTGGTCACTGATGCTTTGCCGCGGGTTGATGCGCTGATCGCAGAAGGACTGACCACGATAGAGATTAAGTCCGGCTACGGGTTGGAGCGAGACGCCGAACTGAACATGCTGCGCGCCGCGCGCCGCATTGCAGACCTGCGGCCCGTTATGGTTAAAACAACATATCTGGGCGCCCATGCCGTTCCATCAGAATATGCAGGGCGCGATGACGCCTATATTGACGAGGTAGTCATTCCGACCCTGTGCGACGCCCATGCAGAAGGGTTGGTGGATGCGGTCGATGGGTTTTGTGAGGGCATCGCGTTTCAGCCAGCGCAAATCGCGCGGGTTTTTGACACGGCAAGGGCGCTGGGTCTGCCGGTCAAACTTCATGCCGAGCAGCTCTCAAATCTGGGAGGAGCTAAACTGGCCGCCTCATATGGCGCATTGTCCGCTGACCACATCGAATATCTGGATGAGGATGGCGTGATTGCCATGGCGCAGGCGAACGCAACAGGCGTGATCTTACCTGGGGCGTTCTACACGTTACGTGAAACACAACAGCCACCGATTGACCTGTTGCGCAAACATGGGGTGCCGATGGCATTGGCCACCGATTGCAATCCGGGATCATCGCCGCTGACATCTCTATTGCTGACCATGAATATGGCTTGCACCCTGTTTCGGATGACACCGGAAGAAGCGCTGGCGGGTGTGACACGCAATGCGGCTGACGCGCTGGGGCTAGATGACAGGGGTGTGATTGCGGCAGGAAAACGTGCTGATCTGGCGGTTTGGGATGTGGCGCACCCGGCCGAGCTTTCTTATCGCATCGGGTTCAACCCGCTGTATCAACGCATCTTTCAGGGACAGACAAACCCATGCTGACACTTATTCCCGGCCAAACCGATCTAGTGCAATTACACGAAATTTATTGGACTCAGCCCGCGGTCACATTAGATAACGCTTGCAAGCCACAGGTGGTGTTAGCAGCTGAAAAAGTGGCGGCAGCTGCGGCAGGTGATGTACCGGTTTACGGGGTAAACACTGGCTTTGGTAAACTTGCGTCTCTTAAAATCGAGCCGGAAAATACCGCGCAGTTGCAGCGCAACCTGATCCTGTCGCATTGCTGTGGGGTGGGTGACCCGGTTGACCGCCGGATAACGCGCCTGATGATGACATTGAAGCTGCTGTCATTTGGGCGCGGGGCCTCTGGCGTGCGTTGGGAACTGGTCCAGCTATTGCAGGAAATGCTGGCGCAGGGGGTGACACCGGTTATTCCGGCCCAAGGGTCCGTCGGGGCTTCGGGTGATCTGGCCCCGTTGGCCCATATGACGGCTGTCATCATCGGCGAAGGTGAGGCTGAATATAACGGTCAGGTGTTGCCGGGGGCCAAGGCACTGGCGCAGGCTGGGTTGGCTCCAATTGATTTGGGCCCAAAGGAAGGGCTGGCCTTCATTAATGGCACACAGTTTTCCACCGCCTATGCGCTTGCCGGCCTGTTCGAGGGTTGGCGCGCGGCGCAAAATGCACTGGTGATCTCGGCCTTGTCGACAGATGCGATCATGGGATCCACTGCACCATTGCAACCTGAAATTCACGAACTGCGCGGCCATCGTGGCCAGATCGAAGCGGCGGCTTCCATGCGTGCGGTGTTGTCGGGGTCAGAGATTCGCGAAAGCCACCGCGAAGGGGATAGCCGTGTGCAGGATCCGTATTGCATTCGTTGTCAGCCACAGGTCACTGGGGCGGCAATGGATGTACTGCGACAAGCGGCACAAACGCTGTTGATCGAGGCGAACGCAGCGACTGATAACCCGCTGGTTCTGACTGAAAGTGACATGATTGTCTCGGGTGGTAATTTTCATGCCGAACCCGTGGGTTTTGCTGCCGACATGATGGCCTTGGCCCTGTCCGAAATCGGCGCCATTTCGCAACGCCGCATCGCGCTGATGGTCGATCCGACGCTGAGTTTTGATCTGCCACCGTTCCTGACCCCCGAACCGGGGCTGAATTCTGGCCTGATGATTGCTGAAGTGACAACTGCTGCCCTGATGAGTGAAAACAAGCATCTGGCCAACCCGTGCGTGACCGATAGCACGCCAACCTCTGCCAATCAGGAAGATCATGTGTCCATGGCCGCCCACGGCGCACGGCGTTTGGGTCGGATGGTTGGGAACCTGCACTATATCCTTGGGGTCGAACTGCTTTGTGCCGCGCAGGGGGTAGAGTTTCGCGCGCCGCTCAGCACCAGCCCAGCCCTGCAAGTCGTGATTGGGCGGTTGCGGCAAGACGTCGAAACCCTTGGGGATGATCGCTATATGGCCCCTGATCTGGAAGCCGCCAAAACCCTCGTTGCAGAGGCAGCGTTGCTTGCCGATGGTGATTTACCCTTGCCGGAACTGATCTAATGCAGGTGGTCACGGTACAGCCGGGCGATAGCCCCATTGTTCTGGGTCAACCGCATGGTGGCATATCGGTGCCAGATGAAATTCTGGTGCGACTGAATCAAAATGGGCGTGTTTTGGCAGACACGGACTGGCATATCGATAGGCTCTATGATGGGCTTTTGCCCGGTGCAACGGTGGTGCAGTCGCATATCCACCGCTATGTGATTGATGCCAATCGCGATCCGCAGGGCGTGTCGCTTTATCCCGGGCAGAACACCACGACACTGGTGCCGCTGACGGATTTTGACGGCGTGCCGATTTGGCATGACGGGCAAGAACCTTCAGCAGATGAAGTCGAAGAGCGAAAAGTGTGGTTTCACACACCTTATCACGCGGCACTGACGCAGGAATTGGAGCGTGTCAAAGCCAAACACGGCGTGGCGATCTTGTTCGATTGCCATTCGATCCGTTCAAACATTCCTTTCCTGTTTGACGGTAAGTTGCCGATTTTCAATACCGGCACCAACAATGGTGAAACTTGCGCCGCCAGAATTCAGCAGATGGTTCATAGCATTGCTGAAACTTCGGGGATGTCGGCGGTTCTGAATGAACGTTTCAAAGGTGGCTGGACAACACGCCACTATGGCCGCCCTGAAACCGGCATCCACGCGGTGCAAATGGAAATCTCGCAGCGGGCTTATATGCACGAGGGTCCACATTGGAATTTCGATGCGACATACGCAGCTAAGATCAGACCGCACTTGCGGAAAATGCTTAAAAAACTCAACACACTTGCCCGTTCGGGCAGCTTGCAATCAGAAGGGAATGCCCAATGAGCGATCCTCGTAAAAACACCCGCGATGTATTTCCACCCACGGGCACGGAACTGAATGCCAAAAGCTGGCTGACCGAGGCGCCCTTGCGGATGCTGATGAACAACCTGCATCCTGACGTGGCTGAAAACCCGCATGAATTGGTGGTTTACGGCGGCATTGGGCGTGCGGCACGGACTTGGAAAGATTTTGACCTGATCTGTGAGAGCCTGAAGGATCTGGAAGAGGACGAAACCCTTGTGGTGCAGTCGGGCAAACCCGTAGCCATTGTGCGCACGCATAAGGATGCGCCGCGCGTGTTAATTGCCAACTCCAACCTTGTGCCACATTGGGCGAACTGGGATCATTTTAACGAGCTCGATAAAAAAGGCTTGATGATGTACGGGCAGATGACGGCTGGATCCTGGATCTACATCGGTAGTCAAGGTATCGTACAGGGGACATATGAGACCTTCATGGAAGCTGGTCGTCAGCATTATGGCGGTAATCTCAAGGGCCGCTGGATCCTGACTGGAGGTCTTGGCGGTATGGGTGGGGCGCAGCCCCTAGCGGCAGTGATGGCCGGGGCCTGCTGTCTTGCGGTCGAGTGTGACGAGAAAAGCGCCGAGTTCCGCAAGCGCACCCGCTATGTTGATGAGATCACTCATAGCCTTGATGATGCTTTGGGTATGATCGACCATTGGACCAAGGCAGGAGAGGCCAAATCTGTTGGCTTGATTGGTAATGCTGCAGATATTTTCCCAGAGATTTACCAACGTGGTGTGCGGCCCGACATCGTGACGGATCAGACCTCTGCGCATGATCCGGTGAATGGCTACTTGCCGCAGGGTTGGACTGTAGCGGAATGGCGCTCGCGTATCGAAACAGAGCCTAAAACAGTGGAAAAGGCCGCGCGCGCGTCGATGAAAGTGCAGGTTGCCGCAATGGTGGATTTTCACAACGGTGGCGTGCCGACAGTTGATTACGGTAACAACATCCGCCAGATGGCACTGGAGGAAGGGCTGGAAGATGCCTTTGCCTTCCCCGGCTTTGTGCCGGCTTATATTCGACCGCTGTTTTGTCGTGGCATCGGCCCGTTCCGCTGGGCGGCCTTGTCGGGCGATCCCGAGGATATCTATAAGACCGACCAAAAAGTGAAAGAGATCCTGCCGGATAACAAACACCTGCATAATTGGTTGGATATGGCGCGTGAGCGGATTGATTTCCAAGGTCTGCCTGCGCGGATCTGCTGGGTTGGTCTGGGGGACCGTCACCGTCTAGGGTTGGCCTTTAATGAGATGGTTAAAAGCGGCGAGTTGAAAGCTCCGGTTGTGATTGGGCGTGACCATTTGGATTCAGGTTCAGTTGCTTCGCCCAACCGCGAAACCGAGGCGATGCGCGATGGTTCTGATGCCGTGTCCGATTGGCCTTTGCTGAATGCGTTGGTCAATACGGCATCCGGCGCGACATGGGTGTCGCTACACCATGGCGGCGGGGTTGGCATGGGTTTCAGTCAACACTCTGGCGTTGTGATCTGTGCCGATGGCACGGATGAGGCGGCCAAGCGGCTGGAACGGGTGCTGTGGAACGATCCAGCCTCGGGCGTTTGGCGTCACGCGGATGCAGGGTATGAAAGCGCTAAGGATTGTGCGCGCCTACATGGTTTGCGCCTGCCGGGTATCCTTGGCTGACATTTGGCAATGGCATGCTGAGCAGAGAAATCAACTTGATGCCACCCATGGGGCGATGATAGAGCAAAAGCCAGCGGCGGGTATGGTGAAATGGTCTCATGCGAGCTTCCCAAGCTCTAGTTGCGGGTTCAATTCCCGCTACCCGCTCCAATGTATTCAACTTGCGGCTTCTTTGTACATTTTCAGGAAACGCTGTGCGCCATAATCTGCATAGTTTAGAGCCTTGCCATGTAGAAAGCCATTGGGAAGGGTTTCGATCGCTTCACGAATGACCGAAGAACGGCTGGATTGAAGGTCAGCTTGTTTGCGCAGGCGGCGCATCACTTTTCCTGCCAATATGCGGCTTTCCAGAAACGTATTCGAAAACACCCCGCCTGAATATTGCGATGGGGGCGCTTCGCCATTAATCGAAATGTGCAAGCAGTTTGCTAGATACTCTTTGATCAGGGCTACGTGGTGTTCGCATTTAAGGCCATGCCCGAGGCCCGACATCGCATGACGGGCATAAAACGGGCTAAGCCTTTGTCTGCCTTCGCGCGCCAGTTTTTGATTCCAGATGCCAAAACGCTTGGTCATGTAAAATCTATCCAGCATTTCGGCTTGCGATTGGCTTTGCGCAGACAGGGCGTGAACCGTTTCTGTTAACCTCTCTGATGCGCCAAATTTTTGCGTAAACGCATCAATGGCATCACCGGTGTTACGTTGAAAGAGTCTTTGGAAAGGGTGATATGGGTAAAAGTAACCGCCCCCCCCATCGCCGCATATGGTCGGCTCTGCTGCGTGTCCACGTGAGGCGAGGATAGGGTTATGATTTTTGATTTTAGCTGTGCAAGCATGGATAAAACATGATTTTATGCCCCTTCCACATCAACCTTAACCGGCTTGTTCCAGTAATTCTCTGATTTCGCGTAGTTTTTCGGCAGCCAATTCCGGTGTTTCTCGTATTTGGTCAAGGACATTTACGATTTTTTCCTTTGTAGCGTCGCCCAAAGAGCTTTCTTTCAAGGCCTGAACAGCAGTCTTGAAATCAAAGCCGTCCTCGGAAATGATACCTGTGTCCTGCCATGAGGCCACAAGATCCTTGGCTTGCTGGCTCAGGCTTTGCGCCGAGTCCGCTGCATAGTCTGCAAATTCATCCGCGGCTGATCGCAATTCCTTCTGCAGAGTTTCTTGTGTGCCTTTCACGCTATCCACAAGCGCATCCCCGACGCCAGTCGCAGCATTCCCCAAGTCCTGAAACGCGGTCCCCAGTTTTTCTGAAGGTGTTGGTTCTGGGCGGTTGAATGCCACTACAATCACTGCAAGGACTGTGACACCAATCGCCGCGAAAGTGATTTTGCTCATTGTTAACTCCACTATAATTGGGTCTGGGGCCTATCAGTCTATTGTCGAATTGCGTTTGTGGCAGCCCTAAAACAGACCAAAGCACTAGGTTTTTGAAGTATGTGCTCAGATTTACTTTACGGCACGTTGTCTGTTGATCAAGTGGGTTGCCGGCCATACGCGGCTTCCCACAAATCTGTTTTTGTGGAAGATACTGGCTCGCTTCTGCCCGTTGGGGTTGGTAACGTTTGAATATGTTCCGGGGTGTTCTTCTCTTCTTGGTGTTATTGGCGGCCTGTGGGAGGCCGCTGACCTCATCTGAGGTCTCATTTGCGAGCCAGCTTTATGGCGAGAGCCTGAACATCAATCGCATAAGGGTGATGAATGGTGCTTTGATTGGTAAGGTCACGTATGATCGCCAAAAACGCCCCCGCCTAACCTGCCGTGAACGTATTTTACCAGAGCCGACAACTGAAAAGGTGACGGTCTCAGCCGCTGCTATTGTGTTACATAATAAGGTCTTTTTTTCGAAAGACTGGTTTGAGTCGAATTTTTTGCCCGCTTATCCAGAACGTTTCAGCCTGATCCACGCGATGTTGTTTGCGCATGAGTTGGCCCATGTCTGGCAATGGCAAAACCGTGCCCTGACAGGCTATTCCCCGTTCAAGGCGGCGCGTGAGCACAGTAGCGGCAATGACCCCTATCTGTTTGATGTCGCGACCGATACGTCACTGCTGGATTATGGTTATGAGCAGCAGGCTAGTATTGTCGAAGAATATGTCTGCTGCGCCACGCTGGATCCTACGGCGCCTCGGACAAAAAGGTTAGAAACCCTTCTTCGGGGCAGCTTCCCTTTGCAGAAGCTCAGTATTCCGCAACAGGTAGCCCTGCCCTGGGGTGAGGCGCAGATCGACGGTATTTGCCGATGATCACAAAATGCTGAACAAAGGTGCTGTATCTTGCTCAAGGGGCCATAGAGGCATTAAATTTTTGACATCACATATCAGGGTAAGGTGATGGCTATGGATAACCAACTGCTCTTTTTGATCCTTCCTTTCACGGTTGGGATTATCGGCACGCTGTTTTTGTTCCGCAAACCCGCCGGACATCGTGTCTGGAAGGTGGCTGATTTGCTCTGGATCGTGTTGGGCGGATTTGGTGCATTTGGCGCTATACTGGCCGGGGTATACACCGATGACAGTTCACGGATCGAGCGCCAAATTGATATCGCCTATGCGACAACGACGGCCTTTGACCGTGATGCCGCGCGTTTTCGCCTGCATTACTGCCAATCTGATATTAACCAATATGTTTCGATTTTGTGCGACAAGGTCGATTATCTGTCGGCGTCAACGGCAGGGAATGCCGAATTACCTTTATTCATCGAAGTGACCAATCAGGTTTCTCCATTACAAGGGTTGCGTTTTGTTTTAGGTCGCCCAGGTAGTGAGAACACAGATATGGAAACCATGGTCGAAGCCGCAGATAATTTTGATCCAGACCAGTTTCTGGCCTTCGCCGCCTTTGATGAACATACCCTGATGGCGATGGGGGCCTTACGGGGTATACAGCCCGGCGTGGCTGGGGATTTTCAAATTCTTGCGCAAAGCTATGAAAAGTTGATTTCGCAGGTTCGAACACTCAAAACAGAATGGGAGTTCTTGCAAGAAAACGCGTTTCTTTTGTTGCTGCAAATTATCTCACTCTCTTTGGTGAGCTTTGCTGCGCCTTTTCGGTTGGGAAAGTCGTTGGTGGAGCTCCGTGCAGCGCGATAAATTTTGCGCCGCACGGAACGGTACCCAGTGGAGGGGTATTGGCCAACATCCGTGCACAAAACACAGAACCAGATAAAGGATGTTGGTCGCGCCCTTGATCATAAATACCAAGTTGCAATAGTTACCTTCGGGTTGGTTCCCTAATGACACGCGAGAACAGATGTTCGAATCCGAAAGTCACGAATGTCGCATTCTGCTCATGAATGGCGGGGTTGTGCAGTTCACGCTGCGCGAATTGCGAGGATTTGTTCGCAGTAAGAATATAATTGTTCTTTCTTTTGCGACATTGTTTCTACTTGTTCTAGGGAATCCAGTGCTGTTTCCGACCTTACCGCACTATACATCACGGGCATTCTATTGGGGCCTGTGTATCGTACTTTATCTTTTGATCGTGCCAAGCTGGGTCAAATATACTTTCTCACTCTGGACGAAGCTGACCTCAGCACCCTTGCCTTTGTTGTGCTGTACTCCTCTTTTAGTGGTTGCTCTTTCGTATTTTGCGGACAATTTATCCATTGCTATGGGAGACTGGGCACCAGACCGAGGTGTCGAAATGACCTGGGTCACTGTTGTAAAGAACTGCCTGATCGGTCAAATCTTAGACACGGTAAGTTTGAGTTGGCTTTTGCCACTGTATCGCGCCCGTCAAGCCGATGAACAAGGGCCAAACCAAGCCGATGATCTGCGAGTAGAAGAAACGGTCACATCCGCCGAGACGGATATGATTGGTGAATTCGTGGTCTTGAACGGGCGATCCATCCCGTGGCGCAGTGTGCTCCATGTGAAAAGTGCAGAACACTATCTGGTTGTGACGACAAAAACTGGGGCGACTGAATACCGCGCGCGGATGAAAGACTTTATCCGCCAAATGAGCGCAGAGAGCGGTTTGCAGACGCATCGATCGTACTGGGTGTCCGCAGACGATGCTTTGGAGTTGTCGGGTAACGTCATCAAAACACGATCAGGTGTTGATATTCCGGTATCTCGAGGGCGGGCAGCGGAGGTTCGTGATTGGTTTCGATCTCAAGTCAAGTTGCATTAGCCAGCGTGAGTAACCGATCATTACCCGCTCCATCTGTTGCGTTGTCGCTCCCAGTGCCACCGGTCAGGGTATCGTCGCCTATACCTCCGGTAATGGTATCGTTCCCGCCACGCCGATCAATGGCAATACCTGCCGTGTTTGTAGAAGCATAAGCGTCTCAGCAGAATCTGTGGTCAGATAGCTATCTGTGTTATCAAGTAATTCTGGCCCGGTGATATCAAAGCCATTTGTCAGTGTTGACTTAACATCAAGAAATTTGACTTCACCAATCAAGTCATCGTCTGCAGTAAAGTTAGACTTACCAAACAGGCTAGGCTCTGTGGCAAAGTTAGTTAAATTGACGTGCCGTGGATCCTCTCTCAATGATACGCAATTCACACTTCTCTTTAACCAAATCGGCGTGCTTATCAGCTATTTCGTCGGTTAGGTGCTTTGCAGCTAGCGAGCCAATGTTTTTGGCAGGAATCCGAATAGTCGACAAGCCTGGTTCAATTTCACCAGAACCTTTGAAATCGCCAATTCCCATAACCGAAAGATCTGCGGGAACATCTATAGATAGTTTCTGAGCTGCATATAGTGCACCTTGGGCGATGATGTCATTGCCACACAAAATAGCTGTGGGAATGTTGTTTTCTTTTAACAATGATAAACAGGCGCGTTTTGCCTCGGCGATATTATAAGGGGCCTCTAATATCCAATTTTCGGGGACCTCAACATCTTTGCTTCGCAATTCATTTAAGGCACCATGAAATCTATCATATGCGCGATCATTCCCTGCCGTGCTAGGGAACACGAGGCTAATTTTTCGATGTCCGAGCGATAGAAGGTGATGGGCTGCCAAGCGACCGGCTTCGGTGTTTTCTACACCTACACATGACATATTGGTGTTCTCGCTATAGTTCCAAATCGCAATAATCGGTATACCTTGTTGTTCGATCAAATGATGGGTCGCATCTGAATGCTCAAGGCCAATCACAGCCAATCCGTCAACCCGGTGCTCAAGCAGCTTGCGCAGCATTGCGTACTCACGGTCAAGATCGAACCCATGTGACGCAATCAACATTGTAAAACCACAAGCGTCGAGCTCGGTCGTAAACGACTGAATAAGTTCAGCAAATATTGCGTTATCAATTGTTGGTACAACCAGGCCAATTGTTCCACTTCTCTTGCCATGCATTACTTGAGCGGCGCGATTACGGATGTACCCAAGTTTTATGACCGCGCGTTCGACCCTCCTTCGAGTCGTTGGGTTCACCAGATCCGGGTGATTAAAGCTTCTCGATACGGTTGAAATGGAAACTCTTGCAGCCTTTGCTACATCCACAATATCTGGTTTATTATCATTAATAACAGTCATTTAGGATACATTTTTCCAATTTTTATGAAAACGTTTGCAATACTATTTTCATGACGTAACCTTTTCTGTCAATCAAAAGCTTTTGGTGGGATGAGAACTTGGAATTTCTTTATTACTTCGGAGATGTCTTTGCCCCTGTGTCCTTTGGGCTCTTAATCTTGGGCACGGTTGGTGGCTTAATTTTAGGGGCAACACCGGGGCTTTCTCCCACAATGGCAGTTGCTCTACTGATCCCGTTCACGTTTCACCTTCAACCCGTCCAAGGTTTGATTTTGTTGGGTGCTGCCTATACCTCAACGGTTGCGGGTGGTGCAGTAAGTGCAATCTTGCTCAAGATTCCCGGCGCACCAGCGAATATCGCGACAACTTTGGATGGCCACACAATGGCCAAACAAGGCAAAGGCGCAAAAGCGCTTCAACTTAGCTTTCTAGCATCGGCAGTGGGTGGGGTGATCGGAGTTCTTCTGTTGATTTTCTTGACCCCAGTTTTGTCTAAATGGGCGCTTGCTTTTGGGCCAAGTCATCTGTTTTGGCTGGCCATCCTCGGCGTCACCGTAATTGGGTCTTTGGATTCTTCATCTGTAGTGAAGGGGCTATTGTCCGGCTGTATTGGATTGTGGCTTGCCACGATTGGATTTGACGACATCATGGGCGCACAGCGCTTTATCTTTCATCCTGCGCTTGGGGGCGGGATCAACATTATAGCTGCTTTGATTGGCCTGTTCGCGATCCCTCAAGTTCTGACCATGTTTGCAAAAGGGCGTAGCGACAAAGGAGCCGAAGTGATCGCCGTTGAAAAACATTCGGTGATCGACGCTGTTCGAGAAGTCGCTCGACAACCACGCGCCCTTTCCATCGGAACTATAACCGGATCAATCATTGGACTTATTCCCGGGGTCGGAGGGCAGATCGCAGGCCTAGTTGCCTATGACCAAGCCAAAAAATTCAGCCCACACCGGGATCAATTTGGCAAGGGACACCCTGAAGGTGTCATTGCCGCAGAAGCAGCAAACAACGCCATGGTTGGCCCCAGCCTTGTGCCCTTATTGACGCTATCAATTCCTGGTTCACCAACCGCAGCCGTCTTACTTGGGGGCTTGCTGATACACGGAATTTTCCCCGGTACTGATCTTTTTGACAATCATCCAGACGTTGCTTGGACCTTCATCAACTCGATGCTGATCGGGCAAATTTTGATGTGTATTTTTGGGCTCTATGTTGCTGGGTTGGCCGCACGCGTTGCTCAAGTCCCACAGAGTGTGATGGCTGCCGTGGTTTTGGGGCTGGCAGTCTTTGGCAGCTATTCAGTCCAATCATCAATGGGCGATGTCTACGTCATGGCCGCACTTGGTGTGATGATGTATTTTCTGGAACGGTTTGGGTTTTCCGCAGCCCCACTTGTATTGGGCCTGATCCTCGGCCCAATTGCCGAAGCCAACTTCATCCAGGGCAGCATGATTGCAAGTGCCACTGACGGGCTTGGTGCGTACTTCTTGAGCGGCGCTTTGAACATCGCGCTCATCGGAGCGGTCGTCGCATCGATTATTTATTCGTCATGGATGGAAATCAAATCTCGCCGCTACACGTCAAAAGAGGAGATCATGGGATGACGGTACCTTCTTTGCCCCGCGTACAGCACATTGTCGCATCTGGAGTTATTGCAGCAGTTGGGTGCTGGGTTGCTTGGGTTAGTTACACGCAGCAACCAGCAGAAGCATTCTTGTTCCCAAGACTGATATCTACGGTCTTCGTTGTTCTTGCACTATGGACATTTGCCAAGGCGCTTATGGGATGGACCAAAGTCGGGCACGGGCTAGGCAGAACAGATGTCATCAATCTGTTTCCGGGTTTGATCATCGCTTTGATTTACGTGTTCTGGCTTGCCAAGGCGATTGGGTTTTACACTGCAGGTGCAATCGTCTTTTTCATCCTGCTTTCAATTTACGATCCGGCATCTCATCGCGAGCTAAAAACCTGGATCAAACGCATGATCATTACTGCCTGCTATTTGGTCGTTATGTACGGCCTCTTTGCCAAGCTGTTGAAAGTCTACACACCACGCGAGATCTTTTTCTAAAACGTTGCGGAAAACGCAACTGAGCAACAATCCTAGGGAGGAAAAAATGAAGAAACTTATTTTAGGAGCAACTTTAGCTCTCACAACATTAGCTGGCGGCGTAGTTTTCGCAGACGCTTACCCTGAGCGCCCCGTCATGATGATGGTCAGTTACGGCGCTGGTGGCGCGACAGACTTTCAGGCACGCATTGTGACTATGACAGCTGGCAACGAAGATGCTCTTGGCATGCCAATTGCTATCATCAACAAACCTGGTGCAGGTGGCCGTGTTGGCTGGAACTGGTTTGCGACACAAGCTGAAGCTGACGGCTACACCCTTGGGGCTTACAACGTCCCGCATTTCATTGCGCAATCAATCAAAGGCGGTGTCGAATATTCCACTGACAGTTTTGAACCAATTGCGAATTGGGGTGCGGACCCTGCCGTTTTCGTTGTGGCAACAGACAGCCCGATGAATTCTATGGATGATGTTGTCGCTTTTGCCAATGAGAACCCCGGTAAGCTTACTTTTTCTGGCGCGGGTCTGTTCGTCGGGCACCACATTGCAGCGTTACAGCTTGAAAAAGCAGCAGGTGTGAAAATGGCTTATATCCCCACCAAAGGTGGCGGGGCTGCAGCAATGAAGGCCGTGATCGCCGGCGAGGTCATAGGAGGGGTGAATAATTTGTCCGATGCCTTTCGCGCGCAAGAGGCAGGGAATGTAAAAATTCTTGGCGTGTTCGATCTTGAGCGTAATGCATTCTTACCGGACGTCCCAACCCTGAAAGAGCAAGGCTATGATATCGACAATGCCAGCGTGAATTTTCGCGGCATCATGGTGCCAAAGGGGACGCCGCAAGAGGTGATCGATACCTTGGCCGCAACAGTTCCGGAAATGTTCAAAAACGGAAAAGTTTCCAAAAAAATGGATGCGGGCGGATCCCCAATGCACATCATGACCCGCGATGAAGTCATCGAAATGTGGGCCGCTCGGGAAGAAACACTCAAAGAACTGCTGGCAGGACTTTAAGCCACTGCTCACCAAAGGACGGGGCCGATTGCTGCCCTGTCCAAACCAAGGGAGATTTCCAAGATGAACGCACATGATGACATCGCTCAGGTGGAGCTAATCATGGCGCGCGCTCGTGTCGCTCAGAAAAACTACGAGTTCGGGGCGACTCAGGGTCGATATGACCGCGCTGCTGAAGCCGCTGCATGGGCCATCATGGAACCAACGCGCAACCAGGAACTGGCCGAACTTGCGGTGAAGACAACTGGCCTTGGGAACGCTCCGGACAAGGTTACAAAAAACCACCGCAAAACACTTGGCCTGATGCGTGATATCAAGGATGTTCAAACCTGTGGAATTCTGTCCGATGATCCTGACACCGGAATTACAGAAATCGCGCGTCCTTTGGGTGTTGTGGGGGCTGTGGTGCCATCCACAAATCCCGCGGCAACGCCAGCTAACAACATCATCAATGCCCTGAAATGCGGCAATTCAATTGTCGTGGCTCCTTCGCCAAAGGGTGTTGCGTGCTGTGAAGTGTTATTAGAATACATTCATGCGGAGTTTGCTAAAATCGGGCTGGATCAGGATTTGGTTCAGATGTTGCCAGCCCCTGGTTCTAAGGCAAAGACGCAGGCGATGATGGAATTGGCCGACCGGGTGATATGTACCGGCAGTCAAAATAACGTGTATCGCGCGCAAACCTGTGGCACCCCGGCTGTTGCTGTTGGTGCAGGAAATGTCACAAGCATTGTAGATGAAACTGCTGATCTGGTAGCAGCGGCGCAAAAGATTACGGCGTCTAAAATCTTTGACAACGCAACATCGTGCTCTTCGGAAAATTCAATTATTGTTGTTGATGCAGTTTACACTGATTTTGTTACAGCTTTAGCAGCGGAAGGCGGTGCGCTTGTCACGGATGAGGCTGCGATTGTTGAAAAGCTGTGGCCAGATGGGCACCTGAACCGGGAGGTGATCGCCCAAGATGCTGATAAAATGATCGCAGCGCTTGGCATGGCGAAAAATGTGCCGTCCAACACCAAGTTCCTTGCCGTTGAAACTTCGGGCATTGGGGCAGATAATCCGCTGTCTGGTGAGAAATTGAGCCGAGTTGTCGCGGTGTACCGTGCCAGAGATTATGAAGACGCCCGAAGCATTGCCGCACGCATTTTGAATTACCAAGGTGCGGGCCATTCGCTTGGCATACACACCAGCGAAGACCAACGCGCGATTGAACTGGGTCAACAGATGCCAACTTGTCGGGTCATCGTAAATCAGGCTCATACCTTTGCCACAGGCGGGTCATTCACGAATGGCATGCCCTTCTCCCTCTCGATGGGATGCGGGAGCTGGGGCGGCAATTCGATAGACGACAATCTGCATTGGAAGCACTTTATCCAGACGACGAGGATCATTCGAGAAATTGCGCCAAGGCAACCTTCGCTTGAAGACATCTTCAGCGACTATTGGGAGGCATCAGGGCAATGATATTTGATCCTGAGATACCTCCCCTAGGAACCGTTCGTGATTGGTTAGATCATCGAGCTGCGGTATCCGGTGACACAATAGCGTATCACTTTTTTGACGGATCCCCGCCACTTAAATGGGCAAGCCTTCGAGATAAGGCGCGCAACATCGCTTGGCACTTGACCTCAACTGGATTGGAAAAAGGGGAAAGCGTCGCGATCCTTCAACCCAATGGTCAAGACGCTATCGAATGCCTTTATGGCGTTCTGTACGGAGGATTTTGTGCAGCAATTATCAACCTTGTCGCTGGGGACGAGGCGATTGGTTATGCTCTTGGTCACTGTGGTGCTCGTGTAGCTTTTGGTGGCAATCAGCAGATTGATCTCTTTGAACGTGTGCGACCGGTCAAGTTGGAACTTATGACGGATATGCCAACGCTCCAATCGGGCAAACTGCATGATATATCTTCGACAGATGCTGCATTGCTCATGTACACGTCTGGCACAACTGGGCGGCCCAAAGGTGTTGTTCACAGCCACTCCAGTTTACTTGCAGGGGGCTGGACCCCCACCGTTTCGCACAAACTGACATCCGAAGATTGTGGATTGTGTGTGCTTCCGATTTACCACATCAATGGCCTTTGCGTCACCATACTCAGTGCCCTTATCTCAGGCGGTTCTGTTGCCGTCGCTGAGAAGTTCTCCTCTCGAAATTTCTGGAATCAATGTTCTGAATCGCAAGCGACGTGGTTTTCAGTTGTTCCGACTATCATTTCTCACTTGTTGCACTCGGACGTCACGCCCGATCAAGCAACGCGCGACAGATTGCGGTTTGGACGATCTGCAAGCTCACCTCTGGCGCCCGATGTTCAAAACAGCTTTGAAAATCGATTTGAAGTTCCGATTGTCGAAACCATGGGACTGACGGAGACGGCTGCTCAGATTTTATCAAACCCTTTGCCTCCCGGAATTCGTAAAATTGGTTCCCCTGGTAAAGCCTATGGGAACGAAGCCTGTATTTTGTCGTCTGACTTCACTCCGCTGGGACCAAACATTCAGGGCGAAATTGCGGTACGCGGACCAAATGTGATGCGCGAATACCTTAACAATCCGCAGGCTACGAAAGATACTTTCACGCCCGATGGTTGGTTGCGTACCGGGGATTTGGGGCATGTCGATGAGGATGGGTATTTCTTTGTCACGGGCCGCCTGAAGGAACTTATTATTAAAGGCGGGGAAAACATCGCCCCCCGAGAAATCGATGAAGCCCTGTATTCGCACCCCGATGTAATCGAGGCCGCTGCTTTTGCGCGACCTTGCAAAATTTACGGCGAAAGGGTCGAAGCTGCTGTTAAGCTAAAAGAAGGCTCCGAATTGGGGTCAGATAGACTAATCAAAATATGCAATGACAAAGTAGGGAAGTTTAAGTCCCCCGAAATAGTGCATGTCCTAGACGACCTGCCAAAGGGACCTTCTGGTAAAATTCAGAGAAAACAGCTTGTGCATTTAACAAAGAACGCCTCTGCATAGCTTTGATTTGTAGGTGCAGCGAAAGACTGCTTCCCGACCCCCTTACCATGGGTATTCTGTCTCCTTATCTAAGTTGGTGGAGTTTAGGCGCAAAAGCCATGTGCCGCCGACCTCAAGACATTGCCCGTCATCATAGCCGGGCTCTCGACGTTCCTGCAGAACATTTCTTCGATGCGGTCATTAAGGCTGTGCCACCTGGGGAACGGATTTAACACTCTGATTTCGTGCGTTAATCACGCAATCCACAAAGGGTTTGTACGGCTTTTCGTGTGACCAAAGAGTGATCTTCGCGTCCAAAAATTTCCTCGAACCCCATACTCAAATAGAGACGGCTTCACCCCGAAAGCATCGTTGTGAAGCCGCTCAATGTACACCTTATGTATAGATAATGGACCCGAGTTTGCCCATTTGACCTCATGTAACTTATTGTTTTTACTATGACTCATATTTGAATGTGACTCTTTGGCGTCCATAAAATACACATAGCATGTACATTAATTCTAAGTACTATTTGTCATGAAATTTGAGCCCTCAGTTTGAGCTGATGGTTGTTCTGATGCCTTATGGCCCACGAAGTCGCCCTCTCGCATCACAGAAAATCAAAGACCAACTGCTGTGAGGCATTCAGCAGCCTGATTTTTCGCCCCATTGATGCTTCTGCTTTCAAAGTAACTTCGGCAGCAGCACGTGCATCTTCTCCAGCATCATGGTGTTTGAATTGAAGCCCTAACACCTTTTTGAGATTGGCCAGACCATGCCCACCATTGCCCCGCAACTCCGGCCAGGCTTGGCGAGCGATGGCAACGCTGTCTGACCATACCGACTTCAACACTTGAAGTCCTGCAAGTCGGCACGCTGCATCAAAGGCTTTCTCATCGTAACGGCTATGTTGAATAAGCGGATATGTCTCAAGAACCGGACGCAGGTCAGGCAATATTTCTGCAAATTTGGGGGCGTTCTTGATAGTTGCAGCATCAATGCCATGCAATCGCGTATTGCCTGCGGCGAATGGCGTGCGAGGATCGATGTAAGTGCTGTAAGTCGCAATTGAGTTGTCAAACCCAACAAAAGCCAGGCCGATTTGACAGATGCTCGCGATGTCATATCCGGCAGTCTCTACGTCTACAGCTATGAATCTGAGATTGTCGCTTAGCGGTTCGACCTGATTGAAACAGGTTGGTAAAGACAAAGGTGCAGCATTGGCCATGACAACGACTTTCCCACGTTCATCGATCAACGCAAAGCAGCTTTGTTGCTAATGGCCAAAGCCGGGTTTTCACTCCTGGCACGCTAAACCCGATAGCAGACATTAATGCGAAACGCAGAGAATGACGGTAGAGAGCCGACCTGAAAATCTCCTCAGAGGTCGGTAAAATTGAAAGACCAGCCGCGCATATCCACCCAAAACGCAGGTGATCCTTAGATCACTGGCTTAGAGTGCAAAAATTAAGATAGTGTGCAAATCTATAAAGAGTCGTGCGGGTCAGTGTAAAAACGAGGATCCAACTGCTAAATGGAAGGTAAATTTTTTGCAAAATGGCATCTCTGATCATCCTAGGCTACAGGATGCGGACCTGAAGCTGTTGCATGTGTTTGCTCATGTGGTCGAGGCCGGTGGGTTATCGTCAGCACAGTACAGCCTGAACATGAGCCTGCCTGCAATTAGTGCCGCCATATCAAACCTTGAAGCGCGATTGGGATTTCGGTTGTGTGATCGCGGTCGAAGTGGCTTCAAGCTTACTGAGGGTGGGCATTTAGTTGTCTCGCAGATAAAGCCATTGAGCAACGCCCTAAGCCAATTTGAAAAGTCAATTGACGCCTTCAGAGGGGATCTGCGAGGTCAGATCAAAATTGCAATGGACGACGCTATTTTGACCAATTTACGATGCCCGATCTATAAGGTTATCCGCAAATTTTCCACCCTGGCACCGGATGTGGATTTTAATATCGTTTTGATGAACGCGCCACAAATGGAACGCGCGTTGCTTAACAATGAACTAAACTTGGCAGTGGGCCCGTTCCGAGAAGTTTCCAGTGCTCTCGATTCAGTCGTGATTTACAATGAGATGCAGCTTCTGTGCTGCGGAAGCACGCATGCTGCCTTTGGAATTGAGAACAAGGATGAGTTGGCTGCTATTGTGTCGAGCTCGAAGTTTTCCGCGCGCAACTTTGATGATAGCCACAAGGAAACTAGACCCACAATTTTTGCCAAAAGTGCGACTGTTGCGACAGTTGAAGCAATGCTCGGGATGGTTCTGAGCGGGGCTTATCTTGGCTATTTGCCTAGACATGCTTGTGAACATTGGATCGATCAAAACGAAATCTGGCCGTTGTTACCCGAAATTTACTCTTACGGAACGGACATCAAAATTGTCTACCATAGAGTCAGTAACGACAAACGCGTGGACATGTTTCTGAAAGCCCTGACAGAGGTTCAGGCAATCGATTGAACTATACTTTTGCTGGGCAAAAGTTAACTTTTGTAAATTGTGATTTTAGCCGAACTAAAACTTCCCTTGAATGCTCGCAACACTCGAGGGGATTGATGAACTATGGGACGCCTTCCATCCGTTTGCGCAGCAAGTATCGTTCCGTTATTGGCGAACGGCAGTATTGATCGGGGTAAACTAATCGGCCATTGCCGTTGGCTTTTGGCCAATGGCTGCGACGGGATCGTGCTGTTTGGAACAACCGGGGAAGCTGCGTCGTTTGGACTGGCGGAACGTCGGGAAGTGCTTGAAGCCCTGATCGCATCAGGGATTAATGCAAATAGCGTGATTGTTGGAACCGGCTGTTGCTCAGTTGCTGATACAGCTCTGCTCAGTGCTCATGCGCTTGATCTGGGCTGTGCCGGAATTCTGGTTCACCCGCCATATTTTTTCCGCCCCGCATCAGATAACGGCGTGTTCGGTTTCTATTCTGAGCTGCTCGAGAGCCTGAGCGACAGCGCGCGTGATATAATCTTTTACCATTTCCCTGAGGCAACCGGCGCACCTGTCAATCCAAATGTCATAAGTCGGTTGATTGACCGCTATCCGGAGGTCTTTGTGGGCATAAAGGACAGCACCGGGTCGCTGGAAAACATGATTTACTTGGCAAAAACGTTCCCACAGCTCAAGGTCTTTTCGGGTGATGACAATTTGTTGTGGCCGTTGCTGCAAGAAGGCGGCCATGGCGCAATTACGGCGACGGCGAATCTGACGCCCAATCTTCTGGCGCGCGTATATGCCGAATGGTCAGAAAACACTCCAATGGCGCAAGAGGCACAAGATTTGCTTGTTCGGCTTTGGGAAGAAACGTTGCTGAAGTTTCCAATCAGCGAAGCGGTCAAAGACATTGTTGCGAATGCCTCTGGTGATGAGAACTGGCGTCTGGTTCGGCCGCCGCTCGAAACATTGCCGGAGGCGCGTTGCCAGCAACTTTCGGAAATGGTGGTACCGTTTTCGCCCCATTTCCCGGCTGGCCTGGGAACAATGCGATGAGGGTCCCTGCCAAATTTCTGGCGCTGCAGGATATCATGACGGCGCATCAACGGATAACGCCGATCATTCGTCGCACACCCTTGGTGTTTTCCGAAGTTTTATCTGAACGCGCTGGTTTTGAAATCTGGCTCAAATTGGAAAATCTGCAAATCACAGGAAGCTTCAAGTTAAGGGGGGCCTCCAACCGCATTCTACAACTGACCGAAGAAGAAAAATCACGCGGTGTTGTTGCCGTATCAAGTGGTAATCACGGACGGGCGGTTGCCTATCTGGCAAAGAAACTTGGGATTCAGGCAAAGATTGTAGTGTGCGATCTCTGTCCCGAAAACAAACGGAAGGCGATGCGTTCGTATGGGGCCGAGGTGATTGTCCATGGTGATAGCCAGGACGAGGCCCAGGCCCATGCAGATCAGTTGATAGAGACACACGGATACACTTGGGCCGATCCATATGATGACCTGAGAGTTATTGCGGGGCAGGGCACCATTGCACTTGAGGCTCTGACCGATCTGCCAGACGCTGATATGATCGTAGCCCCTCTTTCTGGTGGAGGATTGTTGTCGGGTATTGCACTTGCGGCCAAATCGGTTTCCCCAAACCTGACCGTCGTTGGTTCGTCAATGGAGATCGAACCGGGAATGGTTCGCAGCCTAGAGGCGGGTAAGCCGGTACATGTGGATGAATTTCCCAGTCTGGCAAGTTGCATTACCGGGGCGATCGGTATGCGGAACACTCACACCTTTCCGATTGTACGAGATTTCATGGACAGGGCTGTCCTTGTTTCCGAAGAAAGTCTGGCACCGGAAATGCATCACTTTGCTGACAGCGAAGGGCTGATTGTCGAGGGCGGTTCAATCACTTCGGTTATCGCTGCACTAAGTCCCGAAGTTCGCGAACATAACCCGGATCGCGCGATTGTGGTGATCAGCGGCCGCAACATCGACTTACCCACATTCACATCGGCAATTAATGGAGCGAGCTGAACCATGAACTCAACCAAAAAAATAATTGAGCACGGTAAGCCAAGCGAAGAAGACTTGCCATATTCTACCTATGTCCGGGCCGGGGATATGATCTACGTTTCCGGCTTGGTTGGGTTTGGCGCAGACTTTGAGATCGTACGGGGCGGTGTTGTCGCTGAAACTCATCAGATCTTGGCAGATGCCAAACGTATCCTCGCACAGGCGGGTGCCACGCTAGGAGACGTCATCAAGACAAATGTTTGCTTGCCGAATGCGGATGACTTCGACGCGTTTAATGCCGCCTATACAGAGTACTTCAAATCAAACGCCCCGGCACGCGCGATAATTTGTGCGGGTCTAACAATCGGCGCTGCGGTGGAAATCGAGTTCATCGCCTACTGCCCCCCAAATTAACAGCAATAAAAGAGATCCGCGGATGCGGCACCACGACAGAGGAGAAAACTCATGAAAACCATCGTCAAATCACTTGTAGGACTGGCAGTCCTCACATCTCTTTCAGCTACAGCAGTCAATGCTCAGGATACACTGCGTCTGGGTACTGAAGGTGCCTTTCCCCCCTTTAACTATATCGATTCCTCCGGTCAACTTGCTGGTTTTGATGTAGATATTGGTCTTGCGCTTTGTGAAGAGATGGGTCGCGAATGTGAATTGGTTGCACAGGATTGGGACGGAATTATTCCCGGCCTGATTGCCAACAAATATGATTTTGTGATTGCCTCGATGTTCATCACTGAAGAGCGCAAAAAGCAGGTAGCCTTCTCGGACCCGTACTATCTGGCAGCAATGAGCTATGTTGCCGCAAAAGATGCAGGCATCACCGACTTTTCGCCTGAGGCCCTGTCTAACAGGACTTTTGGCGCGCAAAGCGGAACGACACAGGCGGATTTTATTCAAGCGGTCTATCCGCAAGCTGACCTTCGACTTTATGCAAGCCAGGATGACGCCAATCTGGATATGGCAAGCGGTCGGTTGGACCTGATGGTGGGCGACACGATTCCCCTTTCAGATTGGACGTTGAAAACCGAAGATGGTGCTTGTTGCGAAATCATTGGTGACCCAATCACGGACCCAGAATTTGTTGGGGATGGTGTCGGCATCGCTATCCGCCAGGCAGATACGGATCTTGTTGAGGCCATTAATGCAGCCCTTGCCACGATCATCGAGAATGGAACCTACAAGGAAATCAACGACCAATACTTCGATATCAATGTTCGAACCATGAAAGCTGAGTGATAGAATCTGATGCTTGAATTGTTTGCATATGGAGACACGGGGTGGGGAGATGAGCTATTGGCAGGCCTCGGCATCACGCTGCAGCTTGCCATACTAGCACTGCCTGTCGGGCTACTGCTGGGGTTCGTTTTTTCCGGCATGTCTTTGGCAAACTCAAGAGCTCTAAGGGCGGGCGCGCGTCTGTACACAACGACAATGCGCGGCCTGCCTGAAATTCTAACACTGTTCGTGATTTATAATGGCGCAGGGATTCTTCTGAACGCGATTATGAGTACGATGGGCGCTGAACCGGTAGAGTTCTCGCCAATGGCGGCAGGCGTTATTGCACTTGGCATGGTGTTTGGTGCGTTTGCGGCCGAGGTTCTGCGCGGGGCGTTTCAATCGCTTGACCCGGGTCAGACCGAGGCAGCTCAAGCCATCGGCATGACACGGTGGCAGATTTTCATACGTGTCAAAGTTCCTCAAGTCTGGCGGTTTGCTCTACCTGGGCTTGGCAACCTTTGGATCAATCTTTTGAAAGACACGGCACTTGTCTCGGTCATCGCGCTCGACGATCTGATGCGCATGACTAAGGTTGCCGCCGGTTTCACAAAACTTCCGTTTAACTTCTATCTGGCAGCCTGCCTGATATATTGGGTTCTGTGCCTTGCCTCCGAGGTCGGGTTAGCGAAATTGGAACGCCGAGCCAATCGCGGTGTACGGAGGGCAGGCGCATGAACCCGATTGAGCTGCTCATACAATATTGGCCGAAATACCTGGAAGGGCTTTGGGTCACGATCCAACTGGCAGGGATTGGCGCGATTTTGGCGGCGATCATCGCGCCGGGGTTGGCGTTGGTGCGACTGAATGGTCCTGCAATGTTCAGCGTTCCAGTGCGCGTCTATGTCTCTTTTATTCGCGGCACCCCGATGCTGGCACAGTTGTTCCTGATCTACTACGGCTCAGGACAGTTCAGACCGTTCCTGCAGGACTGGGGGCTGTGGTCGTTATTCAGAGAGCCCTACAACTGTGCGATGCTGACCTTTGTCATCAGTTCCACCGCTTACCAAATCGAGATTTTGCGCGGAGGCCTTATGGGGGTTCCCTATGGCGAAATCGAAGCTGCGAAAGCTGTTGGTATGTCACCAATTACACGCTACCGCCGAGTGATCTTTCCACACGCTTATCGTATCGCCTGGCCAGCACTTGGTAACGAGGTCATCCTGTTAGTCAAGGCCAGCGCTCTGGCAAGTGTAGTCACAATCTTCGATCTTCTGGGTGAAACCCGGCTGATCTTTTCGAAGACCTTCGATTTGTCGGCCTATCTCTGGGCAGCGTTGCTTTATCTGGCTTTGACGGCAGTCCTTGTTTGGGTTTGGTGTCGTGCAGAAATTTTACTGAATCCACAGTTTTTCAAATCTGACCGCGTGTAGGGGGAAATCTCATGCAAGAACAAGACGCAGTCGTAAAGGCCGAAGGCATTCGGAAATCCTTTGGGGCCATAGAAGTACTGAAGGGGATCGACCTGACAGCCAATGCACACGATGTAATTTCGATATTGGGATCAAGCGGTTCAGGCAAAAGCACATTTCTGCGTTGCCTGAACGCACTCGAAGTTCCCTCTGGTGGGCGCATCCACGTTCATGGCGAAGAGATCGCGTTCAAGGATGGAAAACCGGCAGACCGGAAGGCCATAGAACGGCTACGACAACGCCTTGGTATGGTGTTTCAACAGTTTAATTTGTGGACCCACCGGACCGTCATCGAAAACGTCATGGAAGGACCTGTCCAGGTACTGAAAAAAAGCAGGCAGGAAGCACGCGAAGAGGCCGAACACATTCTGAACCGCGTCGGTTTGAGCGAGCGAATGGAGATGTATCCCTCCGCCCTGTCCGGGGGGCAACAGCAACGGGTTGCCATTGCACGGGCATTGGCAATGGAACCAGATGCGATCCTCTTTGACGAACCAACTTCAGCGCTTGACCCGGAACTAGTTGGCGAAGTTCTGAAGGTTATGAAAGAACTGGCTGGTGAAGGCCGTACGATGATCATCGTGACCCATGAAATGGCATTTGCCCGGGATGTATCCACCGAGGTTGTGTTTCTTCATCAGGGGGAAATAGCAGAGCGCGGTGCACCCCAAAAAATGTTTACGAACCCCGATACTGAGGTTTTCGCAAACTTCATCTCAGACTTCAAATAGCACAGACATTAGAAGATAGGACGAGCTTCATGAGTGAACACGGATATGAATCAGGTCGGCTGGACCTGCCATTTGTCGGCATTTCGACTTTTGGCAAAAACTCTTATGTTCAGGACTGGGATGCAATTGACGCCGATGTGGCAATTCTGGGAGCACCATTCGATTTTGGCACCCAGTTTCGGTCTGGAGCACGTTTCGGTCCACGCGCCATCCGTGAGGCATCGACTTTGTTCTCATTTGGCCATGGCGGGGCTTATGACCACGAGGGCGATATAACTTATCTGCCTGCCGGTGAGATAAATATCGTCGATATCGGCGATGCAGACATCGTGCACACCGATACAATCAAAAGCCACGCCAATATCGAATATGGCGTGCGTCAGATACTCAAAGCTGGTGCCATTCCGATCACTCTGGGCGGAGATCATTCAATCAATATCCCCTGTGTCAACGCCTTTGATGATCAGGAACCCATTCATATCGTTCAGATCGACGCGCATCTGGACTTTGTCGATGAACGCCACGGCGTGCGCTATGGTCATGGAAACCCCATGCGCCGCGCGGCTGAAAAGCCTTATGTCACAGGGCTCAGCCAGATTGGTATTCGTAATGTCTCGTCCACTGCGAAAGACGGCTATGACGATGCCCGCGCTATGGGGTCAGACATCCTAAGCGTCCGGCAATTCCGCAAACTAGGCGTGGGCAATGTACTGTCACGTATTCCCGAAGGCGTACGTTATTACGTGACTATCGACATTGACGGGTTCGACCCCTCCATCGCGCCGGGCACCGGAACGCCCAGCCATGGCGGTTTTCTCTATTATGAGGTGCTGGAGCTGTTTGATGGGCTGTGCAAACGGGGCAATATCGTTGGGCTTGATTTGGTTGAGGTTGCCCCGGATTACGACCACACGGGTACCACATCCATCCTAGCCGCTCAGATACTGATGAACACGATCGGGCGGATGCTGCATCACCGTGGCGAGCGCAACAATGACTGAACTTCACAACAATTTTTCTGGCAAAACAGTTTTGGTCACCGGTGGCAGCAGGGGCATCGGATTTGGCATCGCCGAAGGTTTTGCTGCCGCTGGGGCCAACGTGACGCTGTTGGCTGACGATCCGCAGGTGAAACAGTCCGCCGCCCGACTGAGCGCGCAAAGCGGTGCCACTGTAGCTGGGATCGAATGCGATATAACCGACTCTGCTGGCGTGCAGCGTGCGCTTTCGCAGATAGACCGGATCGATGTGCTTATCAACAATGCCGGGCTGGAGCGGATTACGCCCCTGCTGGATGATGATCCGGCCGTCGAGAACATGTTTCGCAGGATTGTTGACATTAACATAATGGGCACCTTCCTGATGACTCGCCACAGCGTATCTAAAATGGATTCTGGCGGGCGGATTATCCTGACCGGATCGATCTGGAGTCGCACAGCTGTACCCGAGTTTTCCGCCTATTGCTGCACCAAACATGCAAATCTCGGCTTCATGCGATCCATCGCGAAGGAACTTGGACCCAGAGGAATTACGGTTAATGCGGTTTGCCCCGGTTGGGTTAGAACCGAAGCCTCGATGCTTTCCTTGAAAAACATGTCGCTTCAAAGCGGGCGCAGCGAAGAAGAACTTCTGGATGAGATCACCGGTGCGCAAGTGATTGGCGGGCTGTTAGAGCCGCAGGATATGGCTTCAATCTATCTTTATCTGGCGTCAGACGCGGCGCGAAATATCACCGGGCAGGCGTGGAACGTCGACCGAGGCGAGGTGATGGCATGATCGGCATTGCAGGAAAATCTGTCCTTGTGACAGGGGCCTATGGCGGCATCGGGGCTGCCGTCGCGAAGGCTTATGCCGCTGCCGGTGCAAAAGTCCTGTGTGCGGACTTGAAAAACCCGACGTCTACGGTTGAACAGATCACACAGGCTGGCGGCACGGCCGCTGGCATTCAATGCGATGTTGCTGATGAAGTGTCGGTCGTCGAAATGATGAACCAATTGCAGTCCCACCAAGGGGCTGTGGATGTTGTGGTGCATTGCGCTGGTGTCATTCACGAACGCCCGCTACTTGATACGCCGGCGGCCGAGTTCGACAAGGTGATCGCCGTCAACCTGCGCGGCAGTTTTCTGGTGGGACAAGCCGCGATCCGCCAAATGCACAGCCGATCAGGCCGGGTGATCCTGACCTCGTCGGATCTGGGCTATTCCGGACGCGAGACATTTTCGCCCTATGTCGCCTCAAAACACGGTGTCATGGGATTGGTTCGATCCTGGGCCAAGGAGTTCTCGCCTGACATTCAGGTAAATGCTTTATGCCCTGGTCCTATTGATACAGAAATGCTGGGGGCCGAACAGATGACTGAGAAATGGCGGCAAAAAGAGTTGGATATTCCTGCGGCGCGATTTGGTTCTGCAGAAGAAATCGCACATATGGCACTGTTTTTAGGCAGCGACATGGCGAGCTTCATCACCGGCCAGGGGGTCGGCATCAATGGTGGGAGTGTCATGCCATGATCAAGAATCCAATTCCGTGGCCAAACGACGCAAAATGTGCGGCCTGTGTAACATTTGATATGGATGCGGACAGTCTGATCCACATCGCGCATCCAAATGACGGACATCGGCGGTTGTCTGGCATTTCAATGCTTCAATACGGGCCCAAGGTGGCTATCGCGCGCATCGTTGAAACTTACCGCAAGCTTGGCATTCGCCAAACTTTTTACATCCCAGCTTGGTGCATTGAAAACTATCCCGAAGCGATAGAGATCATTCTCGAAGGCGGGCACGAGATAGCCCATCATGGTTATCTGCATGAACATCCCAACGAACTCCCACCCGAAGAAGAAGCCTATTGGCTTGACCGTGGAATTGCCGTGATCGAAAAAGCCACGGGCCAGCGCCCACGCGGCTGGCGCGCACCACTTTACAATATTTCTGACGTATCACCCGCGTTGTTGGTCGACCGGGGCTTTCAGTACGATGCCTCGCTGATGGGCGATGATATCCCTTACATTCTGAAGACCGATAATGGTTCCCTGGTTGAGTTACCTACCCACTGGGGCTTGGATGACTGGCCGCAATATGTGCAATCTGCCGATCTTGACTACATGATGCCGATCCGTGCACCACGTACCGGTTTCGATGCATTCCGCCAGGAATATCAAGTCATCAAAAAATACGGCGGCCTATGGGTGCCGGTCGTGCATCCTTTTGCTACGGGCCGTTTGGCCCGGTGGGAAGTGTTCGCAGAATTTCTTGAACAAGAAGTCACCGCTGGTGAAACTTGGTTTGCTCCGATGGAGGAGATTGCTGCATACGTTCGTTCCGTCAAAAAATCCGGCGAAGTGCATCTGAGAACTGAATCTGTGCCCGCCTACACAGGACCCATCGATGTCGTAAAAGGTTAGTATTGGACGAACTTATTATATGATAAATTGAGGCTTTGCCGTTGATGTTCATTGCGTAAAAATGACCCTCCGAAAAGTACTTAGGCCTTACAATTCACGGTTGCTCGCGGTAATGATTGCCCACATTCAATCAATGAAAAAGTTACGTAAAAGGCCAAGTTGTCATTGAAAAAATGGCTGCAAACCAATTTAGAGTGGATGGCGAAAATGCCATCTAAACAGCCGTTCGTGTTTGCGCAACAAAGGCTCGCTATGTCCGCACCTTACCAGTTCAGACAGCACGCAGCGAATGCCGTTATTTCCCGAACCGGCCACTCATGACCAGCGCGGCGAAGGTGCCGGGAGAGCCCATATTTTCAAATGCTGTCCCGCAGCGTATCGAACGTGCGGAAAATTCAGCCTGTTGGGCCGCGGCCCGTTGGTGCCGTTGGCCAACCTGTCAAGATGCTGCGGCGCGGTCAGCCAGAGGTGACATTCGCTGCACGCGCGAAATCGGGCAATCTGCGAACTGGTAGTCTGCGGTACGAAGCAGGCCTTTGCTGGGGCAACTTTCGCAATTGCTTCCAGTCACAAGGGCGCCTCGGCAATCTGTATCCGGCTCCCCGTCAAAACGTGTGGGATCTATGCCCCAATCAATCCCGAGCGTAGTGGCACAACGTATTTAGCTGGTTCTGAGGTCCATCCTGCAATTCAACGAAGTGCGAGATAGAATCCCAGGGAAGTTCCAGTGTTGGCTTGTGATCATGGTTGCCAACGACCAGATGACGCTCAGCACCCGGCAACTGATTGAATATCTGCTCAACATAAACGCTGTCCTTGGCTTTGGAACCAAAAGCGAAGTCGCCCATAATCCATAGCTGGTCTTCCGGGCCAACCACCTTCCACATGTTTTCCAGCATCGCGGCATCCATCTGTGATGTCGAAACGGAAGGGCGGTTACAAAACCGCATGATGTTTTCATGGCCGAAATGCGTGTCAGCCGTATACCAGATTGTCATTGTGTGTTCTTTCGGTTCGGTCGGCCCGCCAGAGCCCGTAAATCCCAAAATCTCTCACAAGCAGCCTTGGCAGAGCGGTTAAGGTGTCATCAATCGTTCGTCGCGCGGATCGAGTCGGGGCAGCGGCGTATTGATGTGCCAGAATTGGTGATCATTGCGCGAGCGCTCGATGTTCCTGCGGAACACTTTTTCGAAGCCGTCATTAAGGCAGTGCCACCGGGTGAACGGATTTAAGGATCTGATTTCGTTTACTAACCATGCAATCTACAAAGGGCTTGTACGGTTTTGGGTGTGACCGAAGCATGATTTTCGCGTCCAAAATCCACTCAAGCCCCATACTCAAAATAGAGACGGCTTCACCCCGAAAGCATCGTTTTGAAACCACTCAATGTACAACCTATGTGTAGATAGTGTACCCAAGTTAGAACGAAATGGGCAAACTATGGGTCACTTCACAGTTCTGTAAAATCGCTTGATTATAACCCATATCCATCAAGTATGATCTCGGTAAGGTATTGAATTATAATGATATATTAATTTGGGTAAACCTTTGTAACGGCCAAATCACCCATTCCTCCAACCCATTGTCACCCACAAAAGAATTTTCAGTTAGCAACAAAAAAACCGCCCCGAAGGGCGGCGTGAACTCATCTGAGTTAAGATTTAGAGATCTTGTCTTCTATAGATTTCTGATCCCAAGTTCTTAGGATCCCAAACCGGCAACACCCCGTTTTCTTGCAGCGTTTTCCTTGCAACAGGTTTGGGCAAATTCAAGTTCTTGGCGACATCAGTTAGCCTTCGAAACCCTAACCTGAATTTTGTGATGCTGCAGGGATCCACCAGTTTTCGAAACTTTCCCATGTGTCGAAATTGACCGCAAATTTGCAAGACTGGGGCTTCACCGTTTGGAGAAGCCTGCATAAGAAATTCCACGGTGCGGCTCGACAATCCGAGTGTCCGTGCCGTTTCCGAAAGCGTCATTCCCGGCTTGCCTTCCAACACTCCAAGTTTGGCTGCGACCTCATCGACGTGGACAAGAATGGAATCAAATTTCGGATCGACCCCCAAAAGTTCAACCTGTTCGAGATTTCTGTCTAGAATTTTCTTAACGATATCGAAAGTCTGAACTCTCAGTTTTTCGGCCGTTTTTGTAACAGAGTGCATCCTGTGCGACGGCTTAAGAACGCAACTGCCAGATACTCTAATTAGACCCAAAAAGGCATCTAGATCTGCTGCGTGAATACCCTGCGCGATGCTGCGTCGACCATCTCTGCCCCCAGCAATTGGTTTGAGAATACCTTCTTGAAGCAATGCTGTAACGAGGGGCCTTTTACAGCCCAGGTACTCTGGAACGCGAGAAACTGGAACTGAATGCTTCAGCTTATTCAATAGGGCTTCCGCCTTAGCAGCAGATACATCCCCAAGATCTCTTGCTGGATCGTAGTTTTGGTCAAGCAGTCCACCAACCATCAAAGCGTTCTGAACCGTTTTGGGATTCATGTTGTGCTTACGGCTGAGAGAAGAAACCGAATGCCTTCGTCGATGTGCAACAGGCTCCCCAAATAAATTCACACCCGTAGCCAACGGAATCGTATCCAAAATATGCTCTCTGAATACATCTCGAAATGGCCCAACAGGTTTGGTGTTTTTTTTGAATTGAATCCACTGGTAGAGAACGCCAAAGACAGCTTGTGGCCCGGCATGGATCTTTGAACATGATGCAACTCTTTGGACTTCCTCAAGGCCTTCCATGATGCCTTGCTCGCCTTGGCTGACATACTCAAATCCGATACTAGCCGCCGTGTCCCATTGCGCTTGATTTAACGTCGGCAAATTTACGAAGGCGCCAAAAGCGATACAGGCACCCAACATCTCGGTCGCCCGAGTGGCTAGGTCAATTTGCTGCCCGTCCAACCAACTGGGTCCTGAGCCGCCTGCCAATCTATTCTCAACATACATTTGAAGGCTTGAAGCTTCCCGCTTTTCAGAAAGATCCACAATTTTGGATAGTTTTGCCCGATCAGGTAAGTGGGCGGCGACATCCAAGAAGGGAATTCCGGCCTTCAAGGTTCGTTCCCGTACCAATGGGCTCGAATGGGCAGTGCAAGTTCGCACAGGTGAGAATGCCCAATTGATTAAACCTACCGGTAGCCCCTCAGAGCATTGAGAAGCTTCGAGGTTGTTTAAGATGCATTGAGGGCAATAGGTAATACGGTTTGCCGCTAGAAATTCTGAATGGAATTCTTCGCCTCTGTGAAGATAATAGCGAGGTCCGATTTTTTGATAACTGCCTTGCATAAGTCGGTCAGTCGAAATCCCGGATAACTCATGCATCCGTTCAACAACGTAATCTTTCACGCAGACCACATCTTGACGTTTCATGCCCATAAAAGGCGAAAACGCCATTGCAGACATATTGCAGTGATAACGACCATATCGGCTGACCAAAGAGACGAGACTTTCCCCAGGTAGCATCGGTAGAAAAGGCTGTAAGCGTTTCATTGTTTTATCCCCGCCCTACTTGCCGGCGCTGCCGAGATGTTCGTTCCCCTTCAAACTCATCAGCTTCAGCATCCAGATCCAGTGACGCCCAATCTTTGCAAACAAAAACGTTTTGGTCCCAAGAACACGCCTCCTGAATGGTCCAGGCTTCGGCAAAATGTTGAATGCTAAGGGTAGAGCTTTCATCGTACAAAGCGCTTTCAATGGCAGCCAGAATGATTTCGATGGCTCTTCCGAACCTAAATCGACTGCCATGAATTAGACGCATGATTGCGTTTTGGTCAATTTGTGGCTTTAGCCTCGCGAGTTCACAATACGTCTCGACCAACTGCAAAATTTTCGGCTCGTCGTGCCCAATGGCTAGAGGAGCGGTGACAACTTTTCGAAATCGGCGATCAACTTGCTGGTCGTATCGAGCTACATCAAGCAAGCGATCTGTACCGCTCAAAATGACGATGACGGCCCCGTCTCCCTGCATTAATGACTTCAGAGTTTTCAGCATGTCGTCGATTTCTCGAGCGGACTTAGAAAGGAAAACGTCTTGAGCTTCGTCAATCCACAGCACCACGATACCGAGTAATTTTAGCCGGTGCCCAATAGCGCTCCAGATATCCATAGCTGAAGTGCGATCCGAAACCCCTGTTACGCCAAGTGCCGCCAAAATCGCTTTCCCGAGGCTTTTTAGTGTCGCCGGACTAGGAACTATGATCCTCACATATTTTGGAGAACTGGCGTCATTTGCTTCCCCTAGTGCAGGATGTTGCCTGAGCACTCTTGCAATAGCGGTTGTCTTCCCATCGCCTGATTTAGCCGCGATCAAGAACCCCTTGGTCTCCAGATTGTCAGTGAAGCGAACGGGAACGGCAATCTGAGGGTCTCTCTCATCGACGCTCAAAAGTCGATCCAACTCGCGCTGAATTTGGCGATGCCGTTGTGTTTTGAAGTACTTCGAACGCAATTTCTGCATGATTGACTGAGGGTCATGGCTATCGATCATCTGGTTCATTTCTCGTCCCCCTCGTCCAGTTCCCAGGTGTCATTCAGTTGACTTGGTGGACCGAATTTTGCCACATCTTCAGGCTCCACGAGCCATTCCGGTTTTTCTGGAATAACTGTTTCACCAAACTGACCTGCATTTGCATGAATGGCTTTTGGCGCCTTCGAGACTTCGAAGCTGGAATAGAGCTCATGTTCCAGTGATTTCATACGTTTGGGCCCCCAATCTTGAGTGACCATACGAAATTCAAGTGACCGCTTCAGGTTCATTGCATCGATTGCTTCTACTGCTGCTGATACTGTTTCAAGGTCCCATGATTTACGAGATGGGTCGGAAATTTTCATCTGGCGACGTGCCGCCACCCATTGCTGTGCATCGACGCCGTTAAACTCTTCATAGACCGCGGGAACTTCATGCCACTCGCCATCTAACAACGCCTCGATGGACCCAATATTATCAGGCAACCAACGCACATCGATTTTCTGCGATCCAAACCGACTAAATGATTTTGCCAACTCTTTTGAGTGATACGACACTCCAAGTACTGCGATGCCTTTCTTGCGTACCTTACGGGTTAGCTTGGATCCGAAATTCAAACGCTGGCGGCGCAAATCAGGGAGAGCACGAGTAGGAAAGTTCCCTTCGGCCATGTCCGTTTCCCATTGCTGCAAAGGCGTGCGCCCGTGGAGCTCTGCGTGAGGGGTGTTATGGTAGATGTCTACGACCCAACGAACTAGGGCAGTACACAGGTCGTCTGTGTTTAAGACCGCACGAGCATCGGTTGGATGGCTCCCGCGTTCTGCTGCAGAAGAAAAGGTTCGGCCATACAAGCGAGAGCAAAGGTTTACAGAGGATGTTTTGAAAAAACGCTCCACGGTCGCTCGCAGATCTGGTGTTTCCGCTGTCGTTCGGAGGTGAGTAATGCCAAGGTCAAGGCAAGTATTGGTGAAGTCTTGCGCCTTGTATCCAGGCCCATTGTCCGTTGCCAGCACCTCAGGTACACCAAACATATCCCAGTTTGAAACCGCCCCAACTGCATCTTTCCAAGCGCCTTTGTCCCGCATCGCCATCTTCAGAGAATCGATTGCAGTTGCAGCTTTTGTGCTCTTCGTTAGATTCATGGCCAAGATGCATCGTGTCCGGCAGTCGATAATGACTGAAAGCCACCACCGTGTCTTTTTTCCCTTTTTATCAGGGTAATACCCAAGCTTTTTCAGTTCTTTCTTGGAAAAGATAGGGCTCAGTTGGGAGTCTGAGATAATTGTGCGGAGATCAATCTTCCATTCATCCATCTCACAGCGCTCAAGAGGTCGATAGACCTCGATTCCCCGCTGAACTGGTTTGCAGCGTTTCATCGCCTCTTTATACCCGAGGCGAGCCACGTCGGTTTCAAACTTTCCGAAATTGTTAATACACCTATGCACCGCGTCACGACTGGGTACGCGTAACTGCGCAAGGCCCTGTTGCTCTCTTTCTGTGTTGACCTTTGCAAATGCGCGCTGAACATCATCGACCGTCTGTTTCTTGGTGGGTCGATTGAGATGGAGATAAAATTCGCGTGTTTTTTCTGCTAGAAGTTCGCGTTCTTCAGTTGAAAAATAGCTATATCGATTGCCTCGGTTGTGCACGCAATCGACTAACCCAAGCCACCCCAATCGGGCATGATTTTTAACCCATTTTCTCAAAGTTGTCGGGTGAACCTCAATGGCTAGTTTCGCTTGCCGATTCCCACCTTGTCGGCCTCTACGCTTTTCAATGCTAATCTCTTCATCGCGGATCAAATCATCCGGGTTAGGAAGCTTAGCCTGCATGTATGTGTCAGCCAATTTACAAATGTCATCCATCGCATCTGCGATGGATCGGTCGTTTGGTAAAACCTTCTTCTGTTCTTGCAAATCAAGAAAGGCTTTTACCAAAGCGTACCTCTGCGAGAACCGTTCAAGCTGTTTTTCGGTCAAATCAAAAATGGAATTGGTGTTGAGTTTTGGCTGAGGTTTTGCTTCTTCGGGAAGATAGTAACCTTTCTCATGGTCAATCTCACCAGCTGCATTGAGGCGGCTAAGCTGCTCATAGCAATACAACTGCGACAATCCTTCTCCATTAGCCGGGTAAAGGATGTACCCTTCAGAGGTCTTCTGGCTCAACCGCATGTGCTGCCCATAAATGGTAACCCTGTCATCTGGTGTGATGATAAAACGACTCTTTGACGAAGTGTCGGCGATGCGCGTTGCACGAGAAACATTGTCGAGGAGGTCAGTGTGAATACTCATTGGAAAACTTCTTTCTTTTGAACCAGAGTTTTAGGGGTAATAATTTCGTGTTTGAGTGGGATCAGATGCTGAACGACGATCAGTCGAACCAAGGCTCGGTAACCTTCTGCGCCGGCCTCTGTTTGAATGCTCAAGTCACGAAGCGAGGTCGTACCATGAAGATCCGAAGCTACCCTACGCGCTCGACGATCTGCGTCGTCATTGGGCTCACGTACGGCCCAAAAAAGCTGCGCATTTCGCTGTTCAATCCGATCACAACTATGTTCGGTGAGAATGCGGACCTCTGAACAAAACCCCGAACTTTCAGCAAACCATGCAATTTCCTGCATTTTCTTCAGGAAATCGGGAGATTCTGCGCGAAAGGCTGGCTTGACAGCAAACCCAATTTTCTTGCCGTTACGCAGCCGTGCAACGTAGTCAAAGAAATGCTTATGCAACTTACCGATCTGATCACGCCAAACAAAAAGCACTTGGTCAAAGATCTCTTCAACATCGAGTTTTGCGTTGAGAACAAAAAGGTTTACGAGCTCGAGATGCGAATCCGCTTGAATGCGGACTCCGGCTTCTGATCCTAAAACCGTGAATGCTTTACAGTTGTGTTTGGATACGCTTTGGACACTACGGTCGCCGCGAAATTGGGCGGGGAGCTTGATCCCCTTAATGTCTTTCTTACTCATGGGAGTACCTCACGACTATCGAGCGCCGTCGAACCAAGTCGACGAAGTTGCTCGAAGTTGAATTTTTGTGGGATTGGGGCGGCCGAGACCGCTGGGATCACACAGCTATTCGCGTGAAGCGATGAGTGTCATGGATTACACTATTCAGTCGCAGCTGCCACAAAGGGTCAGATGCAAAGCAATCTTCCAGAGTGTGTAAAAAACAAAGAGCCATAATAACGGTCCAAAATCGATAGTCATTCGAAATGGTTGCTCGAGGATAGTTTTGAGAGATTTGACGAAAGCTCAAGCAGCCAAAGATACAGGGAATTAGCCCCGTATTTGATTGGATCCGTAGATGATGCGTGCGTTTGTCATGAGTGCGATAACACAACAAAAGGCATATGAAAGTCAATCGGCAATTTTTCGATTCTCTCAAATATTTTCAACCTTGGGGAGTGGCGATGTTTTCGCAACTGCTCCGTATGTCAAATCATAATCAGTGAGGTGTAGCTCGCATCCAGGAAATATTAGGCCATTCATCTGTTGCCCACATACCTGTGCAGCCAGGGATGGACTTTGATCAAGTCATAAGCCTGTTGCGCAGATTGAGCTAAACGGGATGTCATAAGAGTCAGAGATCCCTCCGAGCAAACGATTGTAGCATGCTGAGTGTCCAAGAATAACGACTGGATTGGCCTTCTGTTTTACCAATTTATCCTTCACTGAAAAGGAAGAATAATTCAGATATCTGCCCATCTATTCTTGAAAACTATCCGGCCTTAAATTTGGGCTATGCCCAAATTCGGGTGCCCCGAGTTTATTTTATATATAATTTCCAAGAATAGATATTAAAAACAATTAGTTATTGACTCGAATCGATTCCGAGATCACACTGAGTGGCAACTGAAATCGATGACGCTAGGGGCTCTCTCCCGTGGTGTTGGCAGCGAAAAGGAGGCCTTGAATGTCTAAGCTTAAGAGGGTTTCGAATTGCGTTTGCGTGCTGACGTTTAAAGATCCATTGAATAGTGAAGCCTTGAGAGCGTCTTCCGTGGAGTTTCAATAGGCAGTCTTCTGCTAGAAGGCGCTAATGGCAATCTCAGGAATATGGCATGCGGACTTCTGCAGAACGTGGTGTTCGCATTGCTTAATGATTGGCGAAAGTTTTAACCAAACAAACACTACCAAATTTTTCAGTGAACTAATCTAAGATCAATTAAAGGCGCAATGTGAAACCTCATTGCCCTGTGCGCTCAGTGTTTTGAAAACCATTGATGTTGAATTCAAAGAAACTGCCGATAAACCACAGGCTGAGCAGAATCCAGAGTAAATTTTGGCAATATTAGTGCGTTAAACGGTGACAAATTTGGCCGTTTCAAGCTCTTTCTTTCATCCGAGATGGAGGACTTAAAATGCAATACTATCGTCCGCTGCGGCTAAGGCCAGGCAATCAGAAACGCCCATGCAAAAGTTACCAGTTTGGGGCCAACTGCGCCTTAAGCTATTTCCTCTTACTTAAGGCCCTTCAGTCAATACGGATTGACCATAGAAGGGCGGAAGGCGGACTTTCACTGCATTGTGCGCTAACATCAACTGAGTGGTCAAAACTGCCGTTTAATGCTTTGATACCTATGTCTGCTTTGAGGCCGCTGAGGTCAATGCAAAGAGGAGAGTGACACAGAATACTTTTTGCCCCTAAATTTCGGAAAATGTTCGATTGGTAAATCAATAGTAGTTTTAAGAGATCATGGCATTTTTAGACAGTTCAGTTTTCATTAGTGCCAAAAAAGCTGCCGCGACCTTTGAAACTGGTTTATCCTGGGGTGTCAGAACGCCAATTTGGTACTGAATGGAGGGCTTGAACGGTATGCTGACCAGTTCTTCATCTAGGCCTTGTCTGTTGATGGGGTCGACCAGTGCAACCGCGTTTCCTGACCGTACAAATTCTATTAACGATGCAAAGTACTGCGCTTCCAGAACTACATTCCAGTGAGCCTTCGCATCCGAAAATGCTCGGGCTATCTGATAGGTGGTCATGTGATCGCGAAACAATGCCGCGAATGGGACACCGTCCAGATTGCGCGGTGTCAAAAGCTCTTGTTTTGCCAGCGGGTGATCAGGCGCCATAATGCAGTGACATCTATAGGTGAATTGCTCGGCATCGACTCCAACAAACTGTGATGGCTTTTCCGCCACGGCAATGTCGAACATCTGACTTGGAAGTTGCTCAATGAGGATGTGTGAGCTTCGGGACAACAGGCGGATTTTCACATTCTCTCGGGTTGCCAAAAAACGGCTGATTAAGTCAGGCAGGAACTTGATCGATACTCCGGGAAAGGCAGAGATGGTCAAATGACCAGATTCTCCTTGTCGCAGTCGAGTTGCCGCCTCGTTCGCCCGCACCACGGCCTCAAGCAACCTCTGCGCATCTTCATAAAAAATCATAGCTTCAGGTGTAGGTTGCAGCCGCCCTGACTTGCGCAGAAACAACTGAAATCCTAGCCTATGCTCTAATGTTGATATCGTATTGCTGACTGCTGGTTGCGATATTCCCAGCATTTGTGCCGCCCGCGTCATGGTCCCGGCAGTCATAATGGCTTGAAAGCATTCAATTTCTCGGATTTGCATATCACTACTATAATTATTTATTATAACTAAGCCAACTAAAATTATTATATTTGATTGCCCCGACTTCGTAAATTACCGACGTTTCCGGTCAAATCTCGAGGGAGGATAAAATGAGGAAATTTATAACAACATCAGCGTTGGCTGCTTTAGTGTCGCTTGGCGTATCGGCCCCAGCACAAGCTGAAAACCAATTCATTACAATAGGCACTGGCGGACCAACTGGCGTCTACTTTGTCGCAGGAAATGCGATCTGCCGCATGATTCACAAGGAGGCCGCGGAAGGACGCAAAGAAGGGCGAAAGCACGGCTTTCGTTGTGCGGCCCCGTCGAGCAATGGCTCGACATATAACTTAGCCCAAATATCGCAGGGAGAGTTCGAATTCGGCGTTTCTCAATCTGACTGGCAGTACTACGCCGTCAACGGAACCTCGGACAAAGTGGTAAATGACGAAGGATTTCGCGCGGTATTTTCAGTTCACCCTGAGCCGTTTCAGCTGATCGTTTCAGCCGATTCAGGTATCAAATCCTGGATGGACCTCGAGGGTAAAAAGTTGAATATCGGCAATCCTGGTTCGGGCCAGCGCGGAACCACCGAGTTGTTGATGGAGCGCTATGGAACTGATCGGGATTTTTACGGCCTGGTTACAGAAATGACATCATCAGAGCATGCGAGTGCACTGTGTGATGGCAATATTGATGCCTTCACTTATGTCGTAGGCGTACCCAACTCCGGTGTTGCGGTTGCAACAGAGGGTTGCGGCGCACAGATCGTTTCGCTGAACACGGAAGTCGAGCAAGCTCTTATTGAAGAGCGTCCGTTTTATGCCGCAACAAGCATCCCTGCGGGAGTGTATTCTTCCCAAAAAGAAGATGTGACCACATTCGGGGGGTATGCGACGATTGTATCGCACGAAAGCGTAGATCCGGAAGTCGTTTATGAGGTTGTGCGCGCTGTGTTCGAAAATCTCGATGACTTTCGTGGGTTGCACCCGGCATTCGCAAATCTCGATCCCGAGAGCATGATCAACAATGGCAACTCGGCGCCATTGCACGAAGGCGCGGCACGGTATTACCGCGAACAAGGCTGGATCGAATAAGCTCTCCCTCCCGTTCGATCCACTCAGGTCTCTGCCATAACGGCAGAGACTAACCACACACACATTTAAATCGGGAAAAGTTATGTCCGAGAAATCACTGCAACAAGAAGCCGTAGAAGAGGCGTTGAAAATTGAGCGCCGCGACTATTTTGGCGCCTGGCCCAAAACCTTTATCACTTTCGGGGCGCTTTGGTCTTTGTACCAGCTCTGGATCGCTTCTCCGCTCCCTTATTCACTGGGGTGGGGGATTTTCGTGGATTTGCCTGCACGAGGGGTACACTTGGCGTTTGGTCTGTTCCTTTGTTTTCTCCTTTTCCCAGCCAAGTTTGAAGAGAAGCGCAGCGGAAAGGCTTGGTTCAGTCTTGTTTTGGCTACTATTGCGGCAGCCAGTGCCATGTATGTTTACTTTGGCTATGATGGCATTGTTCTTCGCGCCGGCATTTTGCTGAATATTGATTTCTTAGGGTTTAGCATTCCCATCGAAGTTATAATATCGGCGGTTGGCATGCTGTTGCTGCTGGAAGCAACACGACGCGGTGTCGGATTGCCGTTGGTGATCGTATGCGGCGTGTTTATGATCTATTCTCTCTTCGGCCCTCATATGCCTGAGATTATCTCGCATAGAGGCGTCTCGCTTTCCCGTATGGTTGGATACAACTGGTTGACCAGCGAGGCAATTTTCGGCATCCCCATTGCTGTTTCACTAAGCTATGTTTTTCTGTTCGTTCTGTTTGGCGCTTTCATGGATACCGCCGGGGCAGGAAAGTTCTTTCTCGATATGTCCTTTGCAGCAGTTGGCAAATACCGAGGTGGTCCCGCCAAAGCGGCGATCCTGGCATCCGGTTTGACTGGTATGATTTCTGGATCGTCGATAGCAAATACTGTCACCACTGGTGCATTTACTATTCCAGTGATGAAGAAAACGGGTTTCCCTGGAGACAAGGCCGGCGCCATTGAGGTCTCTGCTTCAATCAACGGTCAGCTTATGCCGCCGATCATGGGGGCATCGGCCTTTATCATCGCTGAATTCATCGGAATATCATACTACGATGTGATTGTGCATGCGATGATCCCAGCATTTATTGCTTACATCTCGCTGTTCTATATCTCGCATTTGGAAAGCTTGAAGATGGGCCTTGTGGGCCTCCCCAAAGCTGATTTGCCAGCCATGCGTAAGACCTTCAAAGAGGGGGCCTATTTTCTTGTTCCAATCGGGATGTTGGTCTATCTGCTCTTGGTCAAACGTTGGAGCCCCGGCAGTGCGGTATTCTGGTCCATCATGATGATGGCCGGTATAATCGTGATCCAGCAGGTTTTGCTGGCCCGTGAACACAAACTGTCCGTGCTTAAAGGGGTGAAATCTGGCGGGATTATCATTTTCTATTCGCTGGTCGCTGGCGCCAAATCGATGACAGCGGTTACTGCGGCTGTCGGTGCTGCGGGCATTATCGTTGGCATCGTGTCTTCGACGGGCTTGAACAATGCAATGCTGGGTATTGTAGAGGCGCTATCACAGGGCAATATTTATATCCTCTTGTTTTTGGTCGCCGTGGTTTCCATCGTGCTGGGGATGGGGTTGCCAACAACCGCGAACTACATTGTTGTGGCGTCGTTAATGGCCGGGGTGATGGTCGAACTTGGCAATGCTTCTGGCCTTGTACTGCCCCTGATCGCGGTGCACCTTTACGTATTTTACTTCGGGCTTATGGCAGATGCGACGCCACCGGTCTGTCTGGCGGCCTTTGCCGCATCGGCAATCTCTGGCGCTGATCCGATGAAAACAGGCGTTCAATCCTTTAAATACGCGATCCGCACAGCGATCCTGCCAGTTGTGTTCATCTTCAATCCCGAACTTTTGTTAGTTGGCGTTGAGAGCATCTGGCATGGCATCATGATCTTTGTTGTTGCGCTGATGGCAATCTTTGCCTTCTCTTCGTTGACGCTCCAATGGATGTTTGTGCGCCTCAAACTGGTCGAGGCTGTTTTGCTTGTCTTCGTGGTGATTAGCTTATTTCGACCTGACTTTGTGCTGGATCGTTTCAGCCCTGCCTTCAGTGATGTGCCGATGGCGCAGGTTGTGGCAAACGAAACCCCTGTGGAAGCGGGGCAAAAGGTGCGCCTCTATGTCACCCGCGAAACGGAATATGGGGATCGCTTCAAGCTCTTTACCGCAACAGTTCCGACAGCATCCAAGAATGTACTGGAGGCAGTTGGCGTATCCCTTGGTACAGAGGATGATGGCCGCACGAGTGTTTCGGATGTGGCGTTCAATGGCCCCGCTGAACAGCTGGGGATTACTTGGGGCGACTATGTGACATCCGTTGGCCTTGAACAATCCGGTCGCATGCCAAAGGAAATCATCTATATTTTCGGTATTTTGGCCTATGCCGCCGTCGTTGTGATGCAGCGTCGCCGATTGAAGGCAATCGAAGAAACCGATTTGGTGAAAGCGTGACAATGGAACTGAACAAAACTGAACAGAACTTGCGCAATAAGATTTGGTTTTGGCTCAATGAAAACCGCAATCAAGTTGTCGACCTGACGTTACGTCTGGTGAAAATCAAAAGCCAACAGCCCGAAGGCGATGTTCGGGCGATGGCGAATGAGATTGAAACCATCGCCAGAGAGATACCCGGAACCATAGTAGAGCGCTTTATTTCAGAAGAGCCTGTGCACAATCTGGTCATCCGTCTCCCGGGCAATCGCCCGGGAAAGCGCCTGATATTCAATGGGCACATGGATACATTCCCTGCCGGGGATCTATCTGGCTGGACGCGTGATCCAAAGGGCGAAGTCGATGGTGACAAAGCCTATGGCCTGGGTATTTCTGACATGAAAGGCGGTATTGCGGCCAGCCTTCTGGCGATGAAATGTCTCGCTGAGACCGGTGCGGATTTTCCGGGAGAAATTGTCGGCACATTCGCAGGTGACGAGGAAACCATGGGTGTGTTGGGGACGCAATTTCTGCTTGATAATGTCCCGCATGCGGTTGGTGATGCGATGATCAGCGGTGATGTCGGTTCGCCCCACATTTTGCGCTTTGGCGAAAAGGGGATGGTTTGGGCAAAGGTCACTGCAAAAGGCAGGTCAACTCATGCGGCACATGTGCACCGTGGCGAAAGCGCAATCGAGAAGTTGACTGCCGTTATGGAAAGTTTCAAATCCTTGCGGTCATTTCCAACAGACACCACGGGTCACAACGTTGTGTCGGCGATTGATCACTGGTCTGAGAGGTCTGAAAACCTGTCGGGCGAAGGTGAAACGAATGTCTTGAAGAACGTCACAGTTACTTTTGGCACCATGAATGGCGGAAGGCTGTCCAACCTGGTCGCAGATCGAGCAGAGTTCACCTGTGATGTCCGCTTGCCGGTTGGCGTTTCCGTTGCACAAGTCGAAGCAGAGATGATGCGCCTTTGCGAGGCCGATGAGGGAATCGAGCTAGAAATTACGCGCCGCTATGAACCCAGCTGGACCGCCCCAGATCACCCGGTGATAGAAGCGGTTCGCCAGAATTGCACAACGGTTCTGGGGAAGGAGCCCGCAGTGACTATGCGCGTAGGCGCATCTGATGCGAGGCTCTATCGGTATGCTGGAGTCCCCTCTGTTGTGTGCGGTTTGATGGCCTACAACCTTGGCGCGGCAGATGAACATATCATGCTTGATGAGCTATACGCATTGGTGGATATCTTCGCATTGTCTGCTCATGATTATCTGGTGCATAATGCTTGATGTTGTCCTGATCTCTCTCGCTGCCTTTTTCGCGGGTGTTTTGAATGCGATTGCCGGGGGTGGCAGCTTTCTGACCTTCCCTGCGCTTGTCTTTATTGGTGTGCCTGCTATTGCGGCGAATGCAACAAGTGCCGTCGCGGTTTTCCCCGGGTATCTGAGTGGCGCTGCGGGTTTTTTATCAGAGATTAAGGCCTTTGACCGGCGAGAGCTTTATTGGCTGTTAGGTTTGTCCGTCATCGGTGGCGTCGCAGGGGCTCTCTTGCTGCTTGTCACACCATCAGAAGTGTTCAGTTTCATTGTCCCGTGGTTGTTGCTTTTTGCAACGCTACTTTTTGCCTTTGACAAAAAGATACGCGCTTGGACCAAAGGTGACAAAGACACAAACCCCATCGGTAAGACCGCCGCCACATTGGCCGTCACGACCTACGGTGGTTACTTCAATGGCGGATTGGGAATTGTTCTGCTTGCATTGTTTTCAGGCTTGGGCTTTCGCGACATGAACCTGATGAACGGCCTCAAGAATGCATTGTCCTTCATTTTGTCCGGCGCATCGGTTGTGACCTTTTTACTGGCGGGCATCGTTTATATGCGAGAAGCGGCGATTATGATGATGGCCGCAACAATCGGAGGTTATGTGGGTGCAAGACTGGCCCGAAAATTACCTGTCCCCGTGATCCGGGCAATCGTAATTATGGTCGGTCTGAGTATGACGGTAGTATTTTTGGCCAGAAGCTAAAATTGGTAAGTGGCGCATTTCTCACTTTAATCATCACCCAGTTCTTGCGCTCAACAGCATAAAGGTCGTGGTGTAGAGTTTCTTCTCAAATTCAGGCTTTTGACTAAATACAATTCACAATGTTTTGGCTGCGAATACCACAGTCATTGCTAAACCAATACAAACAACGATTGCCCGAACGACGCCCGCCGAAAGACGCCGTGCGACGATAGCACCGCAATAGCCGCCAATAGTTGCGGCAACCATCATCAATAAGGCCTGCGGCCAGACTACGATGCCGGCCAAGGCGAAAGTAACAACCGATGCGCCAGACAGTACGAATGACATACCATTCTTAAGCCCATTCATCAGGTTGATGTCGCGCATGCCCAACGCAGAAAATAATGCCAAAAGGACGATGCCCAGACCACCATTGAAGTAGCCGCCGTAGATACAAACCAACAACGTTGCGAAGTTTCCAGTGAAGCCTTCAGCCTTTATGTTTCGCTCAGCCCAGGCCGAGACGCGGTAACCGAGGGCGAATATGAGGGTCGCAAACCCTAGAAGCCAGGGCACTACGGCCGCAAACACACTTGCGGGTGTTATCAATAGCAACAGCGCTCCCAGCACGCCGCCCAGTAATGACAACCCTAAGAGCACCAGCCATTGCCGGAGCGGGAAGTCCCGCAACTCTTTAAGAAAGCCTAATGCGCCGCTGAGATAACCAGGGAAGACAGCCACAGCACTCGTGGCGTTGGCGGCAATGGTCGGCACGCCCGTGAACACTAACGCGGGGAAGGTCAGAAAGCTGCCGCCACCCGCAATCGAATTAACGATGCCAGCAAAGAATGCGGCCATAGCCAGTAGAGATATGTCAAAGATAGTCAATTCCTCAATCCGCTTTAACTTGTTTGGCAGCAACAGATTTTTCGCTTTGTGTTTCTGTCCGTGCCTTCATGGCTATTAGAGTGGCGCACTCCATCGCAACCGTTCCGGCTAGAAATGCGGTCATGCCTCCTACGTCATGATCGGGACTGACGGTATTGATATCCACTGCGACGATGTTTAACTCGGACAGCCATCGCAACAAGGTCAATCCCTCGCGCGCCGTCGGGCCACCCCAGGTCGGTGTACAGACACCCGGCGCACAGGACGGATCAAAAAAGTCCATGTCAAAGCATAGATAAACCGGCTTGTTGCCAATGGTTTGATGCACCTCTTCTGCGACGTTTGGAATTCCACGCTCAAGCATTACATCAGTTGTGATCAATTGATATCCTAGTCCCTGAGCGTGCTTGTATGTTCCTTGCAGCGGCAAAGTCCCTCTCGCACCGATGTGAAATGAGCGGGACGTATCCACTAGGCCTTCGTCAGCGGCTCGGGTGAAGGTGGTCGCGGTGTTGTAGCGATCATCGTAGTTTGGTCCATCGCCGATGCTGGCATCCGCATGAGCATCTAAATGCACAACGCACAATTCAGGATACTTGCGGTAGACCGACCGCAACTGAGGAAGTGTCACCGCCCCATCGCCGCCAAATGTGATGGGCACCGCTGAGTTTTTGAGTATATAATCTAAGGACGCCTCAATCTGCTGTGATGCGTCTTCAAGTTTGGCTGACGTTACTGATACATCTCCCATGTCAACAACATTTAGTTCTTCCAAGGGGTCGAAATCAGCGAAGGGTGGCTGATATCGCCTTACTAAAGAAGATTGTGCACGGATTGCACGGGGCCCACCACGGGCCCCGATACGTGTTGGGTGCTGGCCGCAATCAAAGGGGATGCCCAGGATTGCAGCCTCACATGTTTTCAGATCCGATGAGAATGGCACGCCCATGAAGGTCGCGGGTTCACTCATGCCATGCAGGAAAGGAAGTTCACTCTTGTTGGTCATTGAAATCTCCTAGTCCAGCGATGGGCCCATGACGAGATCGGGCAACCAGGTCACCCAGTCTCCCCAGAAGCAGAGAAGAACGATGATGAAAAGGTAAGGGATCAACAGTGGAATAACGCCCACTGAGATATCCTCGACGGATGTTTTTGTCAGTTTGGAGGCAACAAAGAGGTTCACTCCAATAGGTGGCGTTAAGAAACCTACCTCGCAAGCCATCACGGTGAAGACACCAAACACAATCGGATCAACACCAATTTGGGTCGTGATTGGCAGCATGACCGCAGTGAAGATGATGATCTGTGGGATTGATTCCAACCACATACCAACAAAGATGTAGACCACACCGATACAAAGCATCACCAGCCAAGGATAATCAATGATGCCTGAGAAGGCAGCGCCAACCATGTCCGGGATGTCAAAGATCGTGACCAGTTGACCAAAGGCTTTGGTTGAACCCAGAATGAACAGGATGGAACCAGCAAGGAGCGCCGTAAACCGCAGGGATTCGTAGACACCGCGCCAGGTCAGGCCACGATAGATAAAGAGGCCGACAAAAAGCCCATAGAAAACGGCGGCCGCAGCGGCTTCTGAAGGTGTGAAGAAACCAGCATAGATACCACCCAGAATAAAGACTGGTGCACCGATGGCCCATTTTCCTTCCCAAAGTGCCCACAGGAGAGGGACAAGCGTGAACCTATCGCCGGTGCCGCCATAGTTATTCTTTTTGGCTATGCCGTAAGTAACGACGCAAAGCAGGAAGCCTAGGAACAACCCTGGAACAATGCCCGCCAGGAAGAGACGCGGAATGCTCTCGTCTGTAACGAGGCCATAGATGATCAGCAGGTTGCTGGGCGGTATCATACTGCCCATCGCTCCTGCCGCCGCTGCTACCGCACCAGCGAAACGAGGGCGGTATTTTTCCTTTAGCATGGTCGGAATGGTGATCGACCCGATAGCGGCAGTTGTTGCTGGACCAGATCCGGAAAGAGCCGAGAAAAACATGCAGGCTACAACGGTCACAAGACCAATGCCACCCTTGTAGGCCCCGATCATCCGTTGAGCGATCTCGATCAGTTTTTCGGACATACCACCCTTTTCCATGAGCTGGCCTGCCAGAACGAAAAGCGGAATTGTGGTCAGTGGAAAGGGCTCAAATGCGTTGTAGGCACTCTGCGCCAACAGCGTGAGCGGGATATCGGCAATATAGAGGCCAATAACCGTTGCGATACCCGCAGCGAAGGGGATTGGGACCCCGATAACGATGGTGAACAGAAAGACTGCCGCCATCCACGTTGGACCGTTCATAGCGGCAATCCTTCTTTGTTGTCCCGAATGATCCACCGGTAGTAGACTTGAATCATGCGTCCGATCATTAGACACAAGGCAAGTGGGACTACAGATTGGGGGTATTTTTGATCAATTCCCAAGGCGGGTGATATGTAATCAAACTGGATCAACAGCTGGATCCAGGCGATGCTTTCTTTGAGCAACAGCAGAATGAATGCAAACCAAAGCAGATCTGCCATGACGATACAAAAGACTTGCCCTTTGTGCGGAAGCTTTTCGACGAGGAAGGTAATCCGGATATGCGCGCGTTCGCGAATGGCCATTGAACATCCAAGATAAACGGCGGTCACCATGCCGTAGACAGCGAGTTCTTCCGCGCCGTGAAACGCGGATTCAAAGAACACACGCAGAACGACTTGCGCAAAGATGCATGTGGCCATGACCGACAGGCCAATAACGCAGAATATCTCTTCGAAACGCGTATCCAATTTATGCAGAGCATTCGCAAACATGCTTGTCTCCAATTCTGAAAAAGGGGGTGCGCATATTTCACGCACCCCAAAAGGTGGACCCAAAAAGCCACGGGAGGTGTGCTCGTTATTCGGCCGCCGCGCGAATATCGAGGATCAGCGTCTTGGTCGCCTCATTGGCACCTTCTTCGATGAACGTGTCCTGCACTTCGATACCTGCAGCGATAAAGCCTTCCTTGTCCGGGAAGGTGATTGTCATGCCACCGTCTGCCGCTAGGAATTCACGGGCTTCTTCCAACTGACGCGCCATTTCTTCACGCTGGTGTTGTCCCGCATCCAGCGCGGCTCGGCGCACAGCGTCTTTTTGGGCTTCGTCCAACTTGCCCATAATCCGGCTGCTCGCGAGCATCGGTGTGAAAAAGGCAAAATGTTCAAGCACGGCCAGATTGTCAGCGATCTCGTAAAACTTTTGTGACTTAACAAAAGACGCGCCACTGTCACCCGCAGAAACGGCTCCGGTTTGCAAAGCGGCCAGAGTTTCGGACCACGCAATCGGCAATGGCACTGACCCGAATGCTTCGTGCGTTTTGATCATCACATTGTTTTGTGGAACGCGCACGCGGATACCCTTGATATCGTCGATGCTGTTGATAGGGCGTTCGGTATTGTAAAAATCGCGGTATTCGACGTAACCGAAGGTCAGCAATTCCAGTGACGTCTTCTGCTTGATTTGCGCGGCTATCCCTGCACCAACTTCGCCGTCCAACACGGCATAGGCGTGATCCGTGCTCTGGAAGATATACGGCAGTACAAACGCTTCCATCGGCGCAAAGTGGGGCGAAATATTGTTGTGGGTCATGATGTACATGTCCACCGTGCCCAATTGCATTGCTTTGAAAGCTTCGTCTTCAGTGGCGAGTTGTGTACAGCACCGGACTTTCACATCGATGGTCCCGCCCGAGTATTCCTCCGCCAGTTCTTCGAATTTCGCGGCTAGAACGCCATAGGCGCTTTCTACCGGCGCTGCAAATCCTAAGTTTATTGCGACTTCATCTGCATATGCAGCACTCGAACCAATGGCAAAAGCCAGGCCCGACAAAGTAAATTTGATTTTATTGATCATGGTTCGCTCCCCTAGCATTCATGCTTATCATTTGGTGAGCGTAGCCAAGATTAATATACAATAATAATAATATAATTTGCGTTTAGTATACGATATTAAAATACCTGTATTGAGCCGACACGAGGGACTAGATGAATTTAAAACAGCTTCAATGCTTTAAGATGATCATGGCGCACAAAACGGTCTCGAAAGCAGCCGTCGCGCTCAACATGTCCCAACCCGGCGTCAGCACAATGATCGCAAATCTGGAACATCAATTGGGCTTTTTGCTTTTTGATCGTCGATCAGGTCGGCTGCATCCAACGGTTGAAGCCACATACTTCTATGAAGTCACTGACCGTCTTTTAGGCGATTTGGACCTTGCCAACCAAGTCGCCAGCCAGATCCGTCAGGGAAAATTTGGCGCCATTACGATAGCCACGCTTCCCGGTTATGGTTTGACCGTATTGCCACAAGCGATTGCCCGAATGCACCTCAATTATCCAGATGTGAAATTCGATATCCAGACCCGAAGTTCCCACATGGTCCGCAGCCTGTTTCCTTCTCAGCAATATGACATTGCCTTGGTCGAACCGCCGGTGGAACCGTCAGGAAATGTCTACCGTGAAATTAGCCTGCGATGTGTTTGTGCTGTCCCAGCAGGCCATAAGTTGGCCGGGCGGGATGTTTTGTCTGTCGAAGATCTGGTATCTGAAAAACTGGTGGCGCTATTTAGCGATCACTCCACGAGCCGGCAGCTATCTGCAGCTTTTGCGCTTGCCGGCTTCGACTGGGCGCCGTCGATACACACTCAGTTCTTTGCAACCAATTGCGAATTGGTTGCAAAAGGTGTCGGGATTTCAATTATTGATCCTATTACTGCGGCACATTTTCAAAACAGAAATCTTGTAGTTGTTCCAATCGAGATGGAAGTATTTCACGAAGTCGTTCTTCTTCACCCTCCACCAGGAGAGGCATCAGACCTTGTTGGTGAATTCGTCCGCGAATTGTTGGCCGTTGTTTCCCAGTATGAAAAATAAAAATGTCGTTTCAACAGGCTTACGACGTGACACTGCTCAACCAATAAATACAAATGATCGCTTATTTCCGGTCTTGCCCTTGGTATACTTTAGGCCAATGGCAGTTTTGTACGCTAGACGGTAAGTTCGCATAACCCCAGACTTTGCCATCGCAGCGAAAGTCCGCAATGACGGGTCGCTTCGCAGCATCCTGATAGCTGGGTCAATGTCAGGTTTGGGCCGTTTGCGTCGCAAGATCTTGCGTATTACGGTGCAGATGCAGCACCGCATCCGTGACTGGCAGAGAGCCCATAATGACCAATGCTGCGCCGAGCGTGAATAGCCGAATTGCCAGTAAATTGCGCTGTTAATGGAGTACCTTTCTCCGAGAGAGTCTAATAGCAACATCATCCAGTATGGCGGGAAGGAAACCGCGTACGTTACATCACGCGGTGCCACTCGGCCGCAAAATGATCAGGCCGCCCAATCCTCCGACCGTTCCAAGAACATGGTTCATTTCGGCAGTAATGTTTGGGGCATGCAGGCCCCAGATCGGCCATGCCGCCCACCAACCTAGGTAGTAGAAAACGGTCATGAAGGTCACGATGCTCCAACCTTCTCGCGTGAGTTTTGCGGCGTTGAACGCGACCCAGACGAGAAGCAGGTTAACTCCGAGCGCCAGCATAGCGCCGCGAAATGCATGATAGTTTGCGTGCGTCGGCGCATCTGGAAGGTTTACGGACTGAAACTCAGGATTCCATGTGAAGCTGACCGTGTACCAGAAACTAATAAAGCCCCCGATAAGACCAAGCAGGATTAAAAACCGACCGATCAACAGTCTTGCGTTCATTTCGATTTTCCTTTGATGCAGCGCGTAATCGCATATGTCGTTCCTCGGCTGCGAACCTCATCAACACACGGCAAAATGTGGCCGTTGCCAGAGAGCGCCGCGCCCTTCAATGCGGGCTTTACAAGGGGGCGCGTCGCGACGCCTTATCGTTTGTTAAGAGAGTGCGATCTTTTTTCGAATACGGCTGAGCGAGACCGGCGTGATCCCAAGATATGACGCGATGTAGTGCAGCGGCACTATGTCGAGAATGGCGGGGTCTTCTTCGATCAAGGCACGATAGCGCTCTTCCGGTGCTTTGGCGATCCGGTCGACAAACAGGTCCTGATAGTTCACCAGGCAGTGCACCATGACCGATGAGATGTAATCCTTCAGGCCAGGCGTTTCAGCCGCTTCTCGCTCCAGTTCAGATTTGTCCAACATGCTCACCACACAGGGGGTAATGGTTTCGAGCTCGTATTTACTGGGTTCTTCGCGATGCATGCTTTGCAAGGAGGCGCAAAGCTCGCCGGGTAGAAAGAACTTCACGGAGACATCTGCGCCGTCGTTGTTGTGCCAGAGGCGAATACAACCGGTTTCGATGAAGTAGGCGTGTCGGCTTACGTCGCCCTCATGCAAAAGAGTGAAGCGTTTCGGGAATGTTTTGGCAACGCCGAGCCGTGAAAACAGTCCTTGTAGCTCCTGCGAAATCTTCATGTGTAATTCCCCATCAATTTGTCACGCATGAGTACAGTCCTTTTCATACGAAGTAGCACTTCGTAACACGCAAGTTGACAGCATGTTCGCGGCAGAATGTTAGCCGATCAAGCGCTAAGGTTTCAGTTTAGTTTGCAAAACCCGCAAGTAAAGTTATCCTTTTTTCCGTTTTTTGCCGAAGATTACCTCACTAACGTCACCCCAATTAATTTGGCCAGCCTTGACGGTCGAACCAACAAAAATGGGTAGATGCCACAATGAAATACCTGGAAGACAACCCGACATTCTCTGGGATCATCGATGCCGGACGACAGCGCAGGATATCGCGACGCAGCTTTATAGGCCATGCCACGGCTGCAGGTTTGACGACAAGCACCGCCTCAACCCTCTGGTCAAATCAAGTCGCTGCGGCCACGCCTCAACAAGGTGGAACGTTTCGCGTGGGCGTCCATGAGGCCGCCACGACGGATTCCATGGATCCGGCGCATTATGTCACGATATTCATGATTCAGCTGGCACATGCCTCGCGCAGCTATCTAACCCTTATCGAACCCGATGGGTCGCTTGGCCCGGACCTTGCCGACAGCTGGAGTGCGACGCCAGATGCAATGGTTTGGACGTTCGAGTTGAACACAAATGCCACGTTCCACGATGGGCGCCCTGTCACGTCGAGAGATGTAATAGCGTCGATTCAGCATCATATCAGCGAAGACAGCTCGTCAGCGGCAAAGTCGCTTTTGGCCGCTGTTGTGGATGTACGAGCGGATGGCGATCACGCGGTTATCATGGAATTGGACAGCGGCGTTGCAGATCTTCCATATATTCTGACCGACTATCACATCGCTATGGTTCCAGCGGATGCCGATGGGAAAGCTGACTGGAAAGGCGGCATGGGATCGGGACCTTACCGGATCGAAAATTTCAATCCTGGGGTCGGTGCAAGTTTGGTCAAGCATGACGGCTGGCACAGAGAAGGTGCCTGGTTTGACGCTCTTGAGCTGATCGCCATCAACGACCCGAACGCACGTCAGACCGCGCTGGTGTCGGGTGATGTGGATGCGGTGAGTTCTGTCGATCTTAAAACACTTGCTCTGCTTCAACGTCGGTCAGGTGTTGAGGTTCTCAACATTCCGTCGGGATCAACCGTTACCTTGCCGATGCTTACCAATGCTGCACCTTTTGACAATAATGATGTGCGCATGGCCATGAAATTTGCCATCGACCGCGAAGAAATCATCGGAAAAATCATGTTCGGGACGGCGACGCTCGGGAACGACTTCCACATCTCACCGAACATGCCATATTTCCCTGACGATATTCCGCAGCGCGGCTATGATCCTGACAAAGCCAAATGGCACCTCAAGCAAGCCGGTCTGGACAGCCTAGATACTGCATTGTCGGCAGCCGACGGGGTGATGCCTGGCGCGGTTGATCTGGCCGCGCTCTATTCCGAGCAGGCCAAGGCTGCAAATATCAACCTCAAGCCGGTTCGCGAACCAAATGATGGATATTGGGACAGCGTTTGGCAGAAAAAGCCTTTCGTCTTTTCAAAGTGGGGTGCACGGCCCACGCCTGATATGATCTTCTCACTCACCTACAAGTCCGGCACTGACTGGTCCGAGACGTTCTGGGGCAATGACCGTTTTGACGAGCTTCTTGGCATGGCCAAAGGCGAGCTGGACGATGTGAAACGGGCGGAAATCTATCGGGAAATGTGCATGATTTCCCGTGATGAAGGGGCCACCCTCATACCGATGTTCACAAACTACGTCTATGCGCATTCTGACAAGGTTGGTCATGCTGAAACAATAGGTTCGACCTGGGAACTTGACGGCGGACGTGCCTTTGAGCGTTGGTGGTTCAAAAGCTAGCTTCCAGGATAATAAATCAGTCCTTTCCCAGTTTTTGAGAAATGGAAAAGGAAGGTTTTGAGACCCTTCTGCCGCACCGCATCCCGGCGATAGGCAAGGTAGAACTGAACAAAGAAGGGAGCTTCCTTGACTGGAAGCTCGACCACGTCATCTCGGTGGACGGATTCGACGAATTTTACAGGCATCAACGCGCATCCCGCGCCAGAAAGTACGGCCGCAAGAACCGCTTCGAGATTTTCACACCGGCTGACGACGCTAAGTGGATAGCGTTCTTCAAACTTTTTGAAGCCATCCGTCTGCTCTCTTCGTGCGATGTAGGGTAGCGGTTTTTTTATTTCTGTGGGGGCTTTACCCAGAGAGCGTCGAACTTCATCCAAAAGCGGGCAGTTGGTTCCAACATAAAGGCGATGCTCTTCCAGAAAGAGCTTTGTATACTGTAACGGCTGCAGCCACGCGGGCTGTCCGGTTACACCGACATCCAGACGCCTTTCTCGTATCGATACGTCGAGTGTGGTTGTTTCATGCACGCTGACATTTATCAGGGTGTCAGGAAATTTTTTCCGCATTTGGACCATGGCCGCGACCAAGCCACTGTCGGTATTTGCAATAAGGTGGTCGTTGATCCCTATATTGAAACTGTCCGAGACAACATCCTTGGCCGCCTGCACCTCAAGCTCAAAAACCTGTATGCGTTTTTGCAAGTCGACTGCAGCACGATAAATTGCCTCGCCTTGAAGGGTAAGGGAAAATCCACCCCGTCCACGATTGCACAGCTTTACACCCAAGCGCTCCTCCAACGATGTGAGGTCGCGGCTGATGGTCGACAAAGCAACGCCATTAGCAAACGCGGCGGCGCTCACCCCTTCATTTTCCACAACGGAGATGAAGACGCGCAGATGCCGGAGATCAAAATTGGATAGATTAAAAGAATTCATTTAGCTCCTTACTTGCAAAAAGCGCAAGTGAAGTGTTCATATTTATTGTTCAAAGTCGAGCTAAATCTTACTAGCGTGACGTAGCATCAATAGACGTATGGCGACCCGGGAACTATCGTCGCGAAACTCACTGTTCGATGCGGACCAGCACGAATGTGGCCCGAGCGGCCCTGCAGTTTGAGAAACTAAAAAGGAGATCAGCATGTCGGAGAAACTCGTAAAACGCCCATCCCAGGGCCCGAGCACTTATATGGGTTTTCCGTTTGAGGGTGATCTAGACAATCTGAGCGCAGATATTGCGATTTTGGGGATTCCGTTCGGAATGCCTTATTCTCCCGATGCCATGGCGAATGATCAAAGCTTCGCACCTGATGCGCTGCGCCACGACATTTCCGAAGCCGATGCTTTCTACGATCTCAATCATTATGATTTTGACGTGGGCGGACCCCTACTGGACAACCGCGACATCAAAGTCGTCGATTGCGGGAACGTCGTTGCAGACATGGGCGATCACGCCGCGCATTACCGTAACGCCGAAGCGGCTGTTCGCAAGATCATGAAATCCGGCAGTACGCTGATCTCGATTGGGGGCGATCATGGTATCCCAATTCCGATACTGCGTGGTATGGAAGAGCTGGGTGAGAAAATTACGCTTGTGCAGGTCGATGCCCATATCGACTGGCGTGATGATGTGAACGGCGAAACCAACGGTTACTCCAGCCCGATCCGCCGCGCCTCGGAAATGGATTGGATCGGTGATATCGTTCAGATCGGCATTCGCGGAACCGGCAGCGCCCGTACTGGCGAAGTCGAACTTGCCAAGTCTTACGGCGCTGACATCATAACCGCCTATGAAATGCATGACATGGGTATGCAGGCGGTGCTGGACCGCATTCCCGATGGCGGTCCATATTATCTGACGGTGGACGCGGATGGGCTTGACCCAACCATCATGCCCGCCGTAATCACACAAGCGCCAGGCGGACTGTCCTGGGTTCAGATGCACAAGCTGATCCATGGGTTGGTGAACAAAGGCCGTGTGGTGGGTATGGACCTGGTGGAAATCGCTCCAAGCAAGGACGTCGGCAACACCACGATGGTGCATGCAAGGAGGCTGATTAACAACTTCATCGGGGCAACTGTCAGAGCCAACTATTATGAAAAGAAAGCTTAGAAGGTTCTTCTTTGATCCTGGCGTCGAGCTGCGTTGAGTTCTGAAAGCGGACTTTGGCACAGCTGCAGCAAAAGCCCGTAATGTCCCGCTCCATTCTTTTTCTGCCAGCAAGCAGCGAAAGGGTAGATTGGATTTCGGATCTGGTGATGGGTTTTAACGACCGCTTCGATGACAATGACAGCATCGCTGCAAAAGTCTGCCGCAGGTGCGAGGAAATACTGCGTCAGCAATAGCGGCGCCGGCAAAAGGCAAGTTTGTCCACACTGCCGTCAATTCTGTTCCTAGAATGCTGCACGATGAACGAACGGCTGGTCTTGTGAAGCCGCACTGCGGCGTGAGGCATAGCGATCAAGATCTCCTAGGGCCGATCTTGCTTCCACCTACGGCTTGAAGGGGATGACGTTTGACCCGCCATTGGCAAATGCAAGGGCACCTTCAGTGCGAATGGTTGTAAGTGCCTCTTCAAGGGCTGCCTGGTCGTCGTCGAAAAGATCATCCCAGACAATGGATGTTCCATCTTCGGTCACAACTTCCAGCGACCAGCCATCGCCACTTTCCAATTTGTAGATATCCACTTTGAACGGCACACCATCCTCAATGATGCGCTGTGAGGCGCTTGATATGACAAGATTGGGTTCACGTTCCATCTGAATGCCTCGCTGGTCTGCCGGAGCTTTATAGGATCGTTGAGTGCAGAAGCCAATGTCTGCAATGAGGATGCTACTTAGCAGCATTTTTATAGCTGCTCAAAGACCGGAAAGGGCCGTTTGCGTCGCAAGATCTTGCGTATTACGGTGCAGATGCAGCGCCGCATCCGTGACTGGCAGAGAGCCCATATTGACCAATGCTGCGCCAAGCGTGAATAGCCGAATTGCCAGCAAATTGCACTATTAATTATGTGCCTTTCTCCGAGAGAGGCTAATAGCAACATCATCCAGTCTGGCGGGAAGGAATATGGGCTTGTACTCAGGATTTGTATGCGCCGCGTTTCGAATGATTTGTTCGACAAACAATTGGGAGTTCTGCATTGTAGACAATCACGAGGGCATGTTCCAAAATTCCGAAACTTGCTCAGTGATTGATATAAAAGCAGGTAAGTTTCGATGAGTAATGACAACCTAAAAGCCAATCTTCGGTTGTTGTTCAGCTATGGAACTTCAATCACGAAAACGAGCGACATTCTCGGGATCAATCGACAACAAATTCACCGGTACCTCAACGGAGAAAACCGACCTTCGATGCGGGTCATGCGAGAGATTTGTGACTACTTTGGTGTTGAGGAGAGTGAATTGCTTCTCGATCATGCATCGTTCAAGTCTTTAATCTCGCTTCGAAAACCACGCGTTGCCGAGATGGATCCATTTGGCGAGTACATCGCGAAAATCCATCGGATCAATCCTGACGCTTACGAGAACATGAAGCCCTATTTAGGCTACTATAGATCCTACTTCTTGCCTGCTGATTTTCCGGGCAAAATTCTTTGCTCATTAGTGAAGCTGCATTCAAAACACGGGTTTGTGTATCTGAAGAACGTTGAAAATTATTCTTCCGCCACACGGCGGTCGCGTCGTACTCTTAAGTTTACGGGTGTCGTATTTCATACGGGTGAACGCATCATGGCCCATGAACGCGAAGTGAAAGCCGGTCAGATGATGTGGACAACAGTTCTTCATCCGCCCAATACAGATCAGACAAACCTCCTGACTGGGCTTACAATGGGTGTGAGCAGTTCTGCTATCCGCGACATTGCTTGCTACCGCGTCGTTTGGGAGCCATTGCCTGCACCAGTGAATCTCAGAAATGCATTGGGATCCTGTGGACTTTTTGATGTTACTGATGAATGCATTCCTTCAGACATAAGAGAAGCAATTCGCAACGACGTTCGAGATGACGAAAGCGCGTTCGTTGGCAGGGCTTGGCAACATCAATAGCCATTTATTCAAATTATATATGTAACGTTATGTACCGTTATTAACGACAATTAGCGACTTCCTCAGCCGTGCATCTTTCTCTTAACTGAGCGTAGTGTGAGCCGTTCTAAGTGGGCGAAGTCTATCAATTGACGGATGCCAACTCTTCCGGTTCTCAAAAACAAACACACTATAAACAGGTGAGGGGAACATGGACAGCTTGATGACTTTTATTGTTGGGGCAACCGTCCTGACGTCAATCGTTTTAACGGGATTGGTCCTGTTAAGATATGGAAACATGCGCGTAGCTGGGAAATATCCTCTGGGTATGTTTCCCTTTGTGGCCGTACTTTTTTGTTCAGGCTTGGATATCGCAATCATAACATACCCGCTAACAGAGTTCCCGATCTATGAGGAAGACGCAGCATATAGTTTTGCATCTCCCATCGCGATTGAGATCGGATTTTGGGGTTTTATAATTTGGAGTTTCTACTTCCTCACCGCATTTTATTTTCTTTGCATAGAACCTCGGTTGAAGCTGTTTGAAATACTCTGGATTAAAGTGATCAACAACTTTGTGGTCATGGCCACCTGTGCATTTGGCGGATATGTATTGCTTACATCTCTTCCATCTTATTTTCCTGGCCTGCCTGATTGGTCGCCCATAGTCATCACAGCTATCGTTATTATCGTTGCCTGCTATTCGGCCTCTGACATTATCTTCATGAAATGGTTGTCGATCTGCTCGATGTACGGCTTTTTTGCGCTGATTGTTGGGATGTGGTTCAATTCCGGAGGTGATGTGGTGTTACTAGGGCAAACCCTCGGGGAGGCGTCAGAGTACATCGTGAATATATACCGATTCATATTGCCGCTTGGAGAATATCACGAGTTTTACCTTCTATGGTGGTTCGCCTGGAGCATTATGATCGGCCAATTCATGTCAAAATTTGCGACACCAACGAGTGTACGCATGTTGTTCGTGATGATGGTGATATTTCCGTCAATCCCACTGTCGATCTGGTTTTCGGTTCTTTACATCTATCACTCCGGCGGCATTGAAATCTCACCAACCTGGAACCTGGCGATGATGACTATTGGTATTGTGTTCGTGATCAATACTTTCGACAGTTTGATCCGGCTCTACACAGACAGCCTGAACTTGACGACCGAGCGGTTAGGCCGGGGCAAGTTCATCGGTGGAAACTTTGCCATCATGGCTGGATTGACCGCCGCATACGCCTTCCTTGGGTTGAAAATGGAATATGTCGGGTTGACGGTGATCTTCATCTACGGCGTCGTTTACTTTAACATTTTGCGGAACCGCCAGACAGTTTTCACAAATCTGAACTGCCCCGAAGTCGAGGGGGAAAGTGAGCAAGAAAAGATGGCGTAGCGCTGCCATGTTTCAGATACAACCAATGCTTTTCGACTGCTGACGGAGGTGGTCGAAAAGTCCGGGTCGCCTACTCGTCCCTGTGTGGGCGGCCCAACGACTTAGAAATTAGGTAACACGCCCTAAACTGACAATCGTTTGTCGGCTAAATTCGGAAGGTAAAGTATGATGAACCCGGATGAGCTTGAACTCTGCTTTGCGTCGGCAACCAACCTTTTGCAACGATTCAAATCCAAAGACTTATCTCCGGTTGATGTTGTAGCCGCCATGATCAAACGGGCTGAAGAAATCACGCCCTCGGTCAACCCATATGCAGATACTTTTTTCGAACAAGCCTATGACACGGCAGTACTTGCAGAGCAACGATACCAAAAAGGGACCGCCCTACCTTTGGATGGTCTACCGTTATTGATCAAAGACAATGTTCCTATAAAAGGCACCCGCGCAACCGTCGGATCAAATATACATGTGAATTCCGTGGCAGATGCCTCTGACCCTTCGGTGGATCGCCTTTTGCACAATGGTTCTATTTTCTTGGCGCGCAGTACATGCCCTGAATTTTGCTGGTTGTATTGTTGTTATTCACGCTTGTGGGGCGTTACTCGAAACCCCTGGAGGCTTGATATATCACCCGGTGGGTCGTCCGGTGGGTCTGCTGCGGCACTGGCCTGTGGGGGAACCACATTAGCAATTGGAACGGATAGTACTGGTTCAACTCGTCAACCGGCGTCGCAGTGTGGAGTGGTTGGATACAAGCCGCCATTTGGCCGCAATCCGGCTCATTATGCTGCGTCTTACCTGACATACAACAGTGCAGGTCCTATGGCGCGGACAGTGAATGATATTGTCCTCATGCAAAATGTAATGTCCGGGCAGCATGCGCTCGATCCGTATTCCCAGCCAAAAGATGAGACGCTTGTTGTCCCAACGGGCGATATCAAAGGAAAACGAATTGCGTGTTCGATGGATCTGGGATGTTACGAGATTGATCCAGATGTGCGACAAAGCCTGCAAGATACCATCGCAGTTTTGGAAGATGCGGGGGCAACAGTCGAACACGTCGAGATCGACTGGGCAGAAGAGGCGATTGAGCTGGCGCACAAGAGTGAGATTTTCCTGATGCTCAATGTCTTCGAAGACGTAGCGGAAAATCATCTGGACCAGGTCAGCGGCTATATGCACGACGTCATCGCACGTGCACGTTCTGTTTCACCTTTGGACTATGGTCGGGCAAAGTCTATCGCTGGAGAGGTATGGCATACACACCTCGGCCCACTCTTTGAACAGTATGACGCTTTGATAACGCCTACTGTTTCATGTCCCGAAGTGCCCGTCGAAAATGGGCCGTTCGATCCCATTGAAGTTAATGGGAAAAAGGTTACCGACACCGATACTTCGATGAATGCACTTTTCAACATGTTCAATCAATGTCCAGCGCTGAGCGTCCCTTGTGGGTTAACCAGAAGGGGTTTGCCTGTAGGTGCGCAGGTAGTATCGAAACCTTACGATGATCAAACAGTAATGGATATCGGGCGGGCAATTGAGAGTGGCGTCTCACCCCTTGGGCTTCCCAAGATCTAAGGTGCGACATCAGTTTATCATACGACGTGATATGGAGAAAATCATGCCGCAAAAATTCACCGAACGCCCTTTACGCGTTCCGAGCACATATATGAATTTCCCATTTGAAGGCGATCTGGACAGGCTAAATGCCGATATTGCGGTTTTGGGTGTACCGTTTGGCATGCCCTACGCGCCGTATGCCATGGCCAATGAAGAAAGCTCTGCACCCGATGCATTGCATTTGGCTTTCAGCGAAGAGGATTCGTCTTACTTCATCAATCACTACGATTTCGATCTAGGTGGGCCTTTTCTGGATAATCGCGACATCAAGATTGTTGATTGTTGATTGTTGATTGTTGATTGTTGATTGTTGATTGTGGAAATGTGGCGGCAGATATGCACCCTTCTTGTCGGCTTGCCCCGTAAGATCGATCACGTGATGCACAAGGAACGCCTCAATCCAAGACAGGGCGTAGTCTCGGATATTTCAGTACGCTGAAAAGATCGATCATGTTGCTAAAACTTGTCGGTATTTTTGGATTGGCTAGCATAGCTATAGGCTTTCTTGAACAGGTGTGCGTCCTCTTCAAGAAAACGTGGCCCTGTACCATTTTCACCAATTTCATCTTTAGGATTGAGCAGGTTGCAACGTTTCATCGAAAGACACCCACAACCAATGCACTCGGCCATGCCATCACGCAATCGCTGGAGTCGTGAGATTCGATCATCGAGCCGTTCTGTCCATCGTGCTGAAAGTTTCGCCCAGTCTCTTTGTTGTATCTTCGCTTCTGGCGGCAAGAAAGACATCGTTTCCGCGATCTCCTTTAAAGGTATGCCTGCTCTTTGTGCTACCTGGATTACTGCGATTTTTCGCAACACTGATGGCGCATATCGACGATGGTTCGCGGGTGTTCGATCAGAGTGAACCAGCCCTTTGCGCTCGTAAAAATGAATTGCTGACACCGCAATTCCGCTTCGTTCAGAGACTTCCCCGACAGTTAAACCGCCCGCCATTATCTTCGTCCTTTTTTCTCTTGACCTAAACTAATGTTGAGGAATTAGAAGGTCAACACAGCAACGAATCTGACTATTTGAAAGGACAAGAGATGAAGAGAACTGGCTATGAACATAAGAACCTGTCGACACTGCCGTGGTTCCATTGGGGGCTGAACGTCGAAGGAGCAAAAGAGTTCTTTTTCGTTACAGGCCAATGTGACTACGACAAAGATAGCGTGACCAAACACATGAACGACCCAGTTGGTCAGGCCCGCCACATTCTTCAGCAGATGGAAGAGACATACGCCCAGGCAGGATACACTCGTGACAACATCATCAAAATCAACTGGTGCGTCACGAAAGATGTAACAGAAGTGCAAACTACGGAAATTCTCGACGTATGGGCCGACTTTATAAAAGATAATGAAGTCAAACCAATGGGCGGGACATGGAAACGTATCCATGGTCTGATCCATCCAAACATGATGGTCGAGCTTGAAGTGGTCTTAGCTAGATAGTGATATCAGGCTGAATATCGCGCCCTGCTCAATAGGTCGGCTTAAGCAAAAACGGTTCTTCCGGGTCAAGTATTCGGTAGAACGCACATTCAAGTTTGAAGGAAAATGGACCTTAACCGTCATGAACGTCGAAGCCTATCTAAAGAGAATCAAGTACTCCCAAAAAGTAAAACCAGACCTAGCGACGCTTAACGGTCTGGTTCAGGCACAGTTGAGTGCCCTTCCATTCGAGAACCTTGATCAGCAAATGGGCGTCAAGGTTTCGACCGCTGTAAACCGTGTTTATGAAAAGGTGGTTATTGGAAACCGTGGCGGCTGGTGTTTCGAACTCAATGGGCTGTTGGGATGGGCGCTGAAAGAAATCGGTTTTGACGTCACCATGCTTGCGGCTCATGTTGGATCAGACAAGCCGGAAATGAACGAAGCCAATGACCACATGTTACTGCTCGTGAATTGTGGTGGTTCATTGCTTGTTGATGTCGGTTTTGGCGGCGGGCCAATCGAACCAATCCCGCTGCGTCCCATCACGCTATCACAGCGACCCTATAAAATTTCCATCAGCAAGGAAGGTGACGGGTTTTACAGATATGCAGAACGGGCTGGCGGAAATGAAGGAAGCTACTGGTTTACCTTGACCGAAGTGGACACCGATTATTTCGATGGGGCAAACCATCGCTTGCAATCTGACCCTAATTCACCGTTTAGACGCACCCTCACAGCGCAACGGCGTCTGAAGAACAAGCATATTGTTCTCCGCGGACTTGTAAAGAAAACGATTGATGAAACCGGTACCAAAACGGAACTGTTGTCGGATGAAAAAGAGCTTGTCGAATGCCTGCTGATAGATTTCAATTTAGATGTTCCGGGAATCTCAACCTATTGGCCAACAATTAGACTACGCCACCAAGAATTGTTTGGAACCTAGAAATAGAATCCATATTCACCGCAGTTTCGCCTCGAACTGCCGTGAATCCGCGAAAGCGGATGTTGGCGCAATTACAGCGAAATTCGGTAATGTCCCGCGAAATCGTTATGCAGTGAGTAGACAATAGTGCTGTTGCAGCGAATGTCCGGATTGACGCTCCGCACGGCAGCATCGAATTTGCGCGCCCAATGTCCGGTTTGGGCCGGTATCGACGCTCTCGCCGACCCTAACGGAGGAGATGCTGTACCGCATCCGAGGCCCGTTATGAGCCCAAACCCACTGAACTGACTCCATGATTGCATCCTGCCGTGAGCGCATCAGAAGGATTTGTTACAGTAAGATGTTAGCACCGATTTTCTATATTTTCTGTGTGTTCTGATCCAATTCTCTATTTAGGAATATCTTCAGAGTACGACCATTGTCTTGCGTTGCAATTTCTACGCTATGACAACCGTGCTTTACAAATTCTCGGCCTTTTTCACTTATAATCTCTACGCGAGTTACTTCGGTTGTAGCTTCAGTTTTATCCTGCATTTTCGCCCTCAATTCTTTGATCTGTGTTCCCCGGTCTGTTCCTATACGAAGGACAACTTTGACGAAAGTGGTGGATTTATTGATGATGGTCGATTGGCAAAAAGTCCGCTTTGCAGAACGACAAGAAAGGGCCGACTGCGCCGCTGGTCAGAGCTTGGCTGGTTTGCCACTTTCAAGAAGCTTCTCCAGAGGCACTGGGATGTTAACCTACAAAAAATAATTTGTAGGTTAACTGCAAAGGCTAATTAATGCCCGCTTGGTTGGGAAAGCGGTAATATAACACGAGTGTAATATTACATCAGTGTTATATTGAAAAAGCTCATTAAAATCATGCTCGTTACCTGTGTTTATACCGCACTCTGATGGCCGACATGATCTACGCACGGCCCAAATCACCCTGACGTAAATCCACCAAAATTCGAATAAGCTCTTTAGACCGACGCAGGCTGGTGTGTTGAGTGAAGTCATCAATCACCGCCTCACGATCTTCCAATGTCAGGGGGATCATTCTTGGGTCGACACCTCGTTCATCTGCATAGGCCGCATGCATTGACCGCAGGATCGCGGGGAGTTGGCTCTGTGTCGGTGCACCCATCTTATAGATGACACAGCGGCTTCTCAGTGCCTCCGGGATGCGTTCAAGGGAATTGGCCGTGAACACCCAGCTGATGGCGGAACAGTCGGTGGCCGTTGACAGGAATTTGTCGCGGTAGGTTTTGGCATCCGTTGGCTCAGTGAGAAGGAGTAGTTCCGCATAGATGTCACCGTTGTGCGAGGGGCGCACCTTGTCGATCTCATCTACAACCAAAACAGGGTTCAGGACGCCCTGTTTTAGAATAGCTGTCGTCATGACGCTGGGCATGGCACTGCTCCAACCGGCAGAGACACCGAAGATCTGAGAGTCGTTGTGGCCGGCAACGGAGATAATTTCTGGTACAACACCAAGACCTTCCAGCATGGCCCGCACCATTGTGGTTTTCCCAACACCTGGGGCGCCAAGAATGATGGTTGGGCGAATGCGAATAGTGTCATCAGCCAAAGAAAACCCGCGCCGCATTTCCCCTAAAAGGCCGTCAACCACGTTGCCCGCATTCGGAAAACGCTCTTTGATAGCGGATGCATTCGAGAGCGCCTCTTGGTCAAAACGAGCGACATTGCGAATTTCAAAGAGCCTTTCACAATTGTCCAAACCATTTCGAACAGACCGGGGGAATTCATATTGGTTTTGGGTACCCGTAATGTAGCGCCTCCCGGGCGTTTCCTGATCAGAGGGCATTTGCACCCTCAGCGCTTCGGCAAGTGTGCGAAACTCTGATTCATTGGTGATGCGTTGCAGTCTTCTCAACAGGGCCACTGTCTCTCTTACATTGGCGTAGCCGGCCGACTTCCATGCCACGCCATAATGGACCTCCCAGGCCATGGCCCATTGCTCATCTTCTTGCCATTGCGCGTGATCCAGCCTCTCTCTCAGTTGTTGGCGGGTGCTGGCGGCTTGAATGGCTGCTTCGACAAGCAGGAAGTCCACGTGATCCCAGCCTTGAAAGAGATCCTTCAGCACGGTGAACTCCACAACGCCAAAAGCTTCGAGTTTCCTGAGTTCGGCTTTAAGTCCTTTTTCCATATCCGCCTCATAAAATGTCATTGGTAAATGGTAGGAGGCGTCGGACTTGAACCGACTCGTGCACTCTAATCTGGAGCTACAGGGTTATAAGTCCCGCCCGCATACCCATGCTGCCTCCCGTGATCCGGGGTTATCGGTTGGTCACCGATATTCGTTGGCAGGAGAGGATGGGTAGGAGGGGCATAAACTGATCTTTATATTGGGTAGCCGTTGTCGGCTGATTTACAAAATTCAGACTTTAATCTGAAAAGGTGTCGCGAGGACAAACCTGTTTGCAGCTTTAACGTTATGATTTCAGGATGCTTCTAACCCGCGCCTGAATGCGCGACTGATCATATGACGTCAGTTCCAGGCCATTGGTGAGGTCCTGTTCAAAGCGTGCGAAATCACCTCCAACAATGTTACTAGAAAAATCGTCATCTCCTCGAAGGACAAGCGCTAGATTGCGTTTACGTGTTTTGAGTAAGAAATTGGAGAAGCGTTCAGTGAGTTTGACGAATTGGATGTTCTCACCGACATTTGTCAGATTGGTTGCTTTTGTCATTTTGGATTTTCCTAAGGGGTTCGATCTCTAGCTAAGTCGTGTTGAGCGACAAGCTCGGCACACTAATGTTCAGCAAACAAATGCTGGTTGTATGCGACGTATGAGTTTTCTCGAATCCATGCACCTAGAATGAGCAATTACGACTTTCTGTCAACTGGCCAGCTTTTCCCCATTGCTTGCACTCTGACATGCGTTCTACCCAAGAAGACCCAGAATTCTGATTTTAAATCAATGACTAAAGCCTGGCTGTGCGCTGAATTTCCATTTCGCGGTTGAACCTGAAAGGTCCAGACAAAAGGTGCCCAAAATGACAAATCCCTAAGTTGTTTTAAATCAACAACTTAGGGATTTGTGGGTATTAATGACCCGCCATATGGGCGGAGAATTCGCAATTATGGGCTATTTATGCCCGTTGTAACAAGTTCCACAAAAAGCAAAACGATGTGCTACCCACACTTGCTGTGACCACAACTGCCGCAGGTCATGCAGCCTTCGACCATACGCATGTCGTATTGGCCGCAGGCGGGGCAGGCGGGGCCGCGGTTATTGCCAAGATTGACGACCTGCGCTTGGGGGTCGGATTTGAGCCCCAGACCTTCGCCCTCTAAGAACCCGGTGCGAACCAGATGTTGCTCCAGAATGCCGCCGATGGCCGCTAAGATCGAAGGCACGTATTTGCCGCCCATCCATGCGCCGCCGCGCGGGTCGAACACGGCTTTCAGCTCTTCGACGACAAAGCTGACGTCACCACCGCGACGGAACACGGCCGAGATCATCCGCGTCAGGGCCACGGTCCAAGCGTAGTGCTCCATGTTCTTGGAGTTGATAAACACCTCGAACGGACGGCGACGCCCGTTGAGCAGAATGTCGTTCACAGTGACATAGATCGCATGGTTGCTGTCGGGCCATTTGAGCTTGTAAGTCGCGCCGTCCAGCTCCTCGGGGCGGCCCAGTGGATCGGCCATATAGACAACATCGCCGCCCTCAGATGGCATTGCGCCTTCAACCTGCGCCGGGGCTTCGCCGGGGGCTTTGTCGGTGTTTTCCGACACGCTCAGAACAGACCCTGTCACATCATTCGGGCGATATGTGGTGCACCCTTTGCAACCCGAATCCCACGCTTGCATGTAAACGTCTTTGAACGCTTCAAAGCTGATGTCTTCGGGGCAGTTGATGGTCTTGGAAATAGAGCTATCGACCCACTTTTGCGCCGCCGCCTGCATTTTGACATGCGCGCCGGGGGCCAGTGTTTGCGCGTTGACGAAATAGTCCGGTAGCTCTTTGTCACCAAACTTTTCACGCCACAGTTTCACGGCGTAATCAACAACCTCTTCCTCGGTCCGGCTGCCGTCTTTTTGCAGAACTTTACGCGTATAAGAATAGGCAAAGACCGGCTCGATGCCGGAACTCACGTTGCCCGCATAAAGGCTGATTGTTCCTGTCGGCGCGATCGAGGTCAAAAGTGCGTTGCGAATGCCATGTTTCTTGACGGCCGCCCGCACATCTTCGTCCATGCCCTGCATGGTGCCACTGGCCAGATAGGCCTTAGCGTCAAACAGCGGAAAGGCACCCTTTTCTTTGGCCAGATCAGTGGACGCCAGATAAGACGCCCGTGCAATCGCCTTCAGCCATGCCTCGCATTGTGCTGCGGCCTCATCCGTTCCGTATTCCAGCCCAACCATCAACAGCGCGTCAGCCAACCCAGTCACGCCCAAACCAATCCGACGCTTGGCTTCGGCTTCGCGCGCCTGTGCCTCCAATGGGAAGCGGCTGGCATCAACAACGTTGTCCATCATCCGCACGGATGTGGCGACCAAGTCGGTCAGCTCGGCCTCGTCCAGATGCGCACCGGCCTCGAACGGCTCTTTGACCAGTCGCGCCAGGTTGATGCTGCCCAACAGGCAGGCTCCATAAGGGGGCAGGGGCTGTTCGCCACACGGGTTGGTTGCCGCAATCGTTTCGCAATAGGCCAGATTGTTGGCGGTATTGATCCGGTCGATGAAAATCACGCCGGGTTCGGCGAAATCATAGGTGGCCTGCATGATCTTGTTCCACAGATCGCGCGCTTGCAGCGTGTGGTAAACCTTGCCGTCAAACACCAGCTCCCATGAGCCATCTGATTTGACCGCTTCCATAAAGGCATCGGTCACTAGAACCGACAGGTTGAACATGCGCAAACGTGCCGCATCGGACTTGGCGCTGATGAATTGTTCAATATCCGGGTGGTCGCAACGCATCGTTGCCATCATCGCACCACGACGGCTACCGGCCGACATAATAGTGCGGCACATCGCATCCCAAACATCCATAAAGCTGAGCGGTCCACTGGCGTCTGCAGCCACACCTTTGACCTCGGCACCCTTGGGGCGGATGGTGGAAAAGTCGTAACCGATTCCCCCACCTTGCTGCATCGTCAGCGCCGCCTCGCGCAGCCCGTCAAAGATGCCACTCATGTTGTCCGGGACTGTGCCCATGACAAAACAGTTGAACAGCGTAACAGACCGGCCCGTGCCCGCACCCGCCGTGATCCGGCCGGCTGGCAGAAACTTGAAATCCTCCAAGGCACTGTAAAACTTGTCTTCCCAGCTCTCAGGGTCATTTTCCACCACGGCCAACGCCCGCGCAATCCGGCGCCAGCTGTCCTCAACGGTGCGATCCTCCGGCGTGCCATCTGCCGCCTTCAGGCGGTATTTCATGTCCCAAATGGACTCGGCAATCGGGGCGGAGAATCGGCTCATATCAGGCTCTCATATAAATAAGGGTAGTAGTGCGACAGGCTAAAGACACTACCCCTTGCGGCGTCACCGGTCAATAAACAGATTGTGAATTTCAGACGTTACGTATCGGAAAATCCAGCCCGGACGGCCGTCAGATACGCCTCTCGCAATTTGAGCGTCACAGGACCCGCCGACCCATCTCCGATCTGCTGGCCATCCACATGGCTGACCGGCTGCACATAGGACGACGCCCCGGTGACAAAGGCCTCATTGGCATCAAAGATCTCTTCCAGTTTGTAGCGATTGTCCCTGATCTCCAGCCCCAACTCCTCGGCCACGCGCAGCATGCTCGCACGGGTCACGCCGGGCAGCAGTTCGCCGCGCAACGGGCGGGCATAAAGTACTCCATCCTTGACCATGAAGAACGACACAGCCCCGCCTTCGGTGACATAGCCCTCCGGGTCGATCATCAGGGCTTCATCCGCCCCGGCATCCCGCGCCGCCACCTTGGCCAGCACCTGACCTAGCAGGTTGGTGGTCTTGATATCCCGCCGGGCCCAGCGAATGTCAGGTGCCGTGCCCAATCTCAAAGCTTCGGGTGCCTCATCCGCACCACCACCATGTTGCGGTTGGGTAAACGCGAACATGTTTGGCTTTAGCCCATCCGGGTACAAATAATCCCGGTCATGTACTCCGCGGGTGATATGCAGATAGATGAACCCTTCTTCCACTTCATTGCGCGCAATCAACTCGCTTAGAATGGCCTTCCATTCAGCCTCACCCATCGGCTCATCTATCTTGAGCTCGGACAAAGACCGCTTCAGTCGCGCCATGTGATAGGGTAAATCGACAATCTGCCCATCCAGCACGCCCAGCCCCTCGTAAACCGCATCGGCAAACAGCAATCCACGATCAAAGATAGGCACCTGCGCCTGATCTTCCGTCATGAACGCCCCATTCATCCAAATCGTTCTGCTCATCACATGTCCTCTAGCTTAGAAATGCGCCTGCGCGCGTGGTTGTCTGTTGCCCATCCGCCAGGGCCAGTGCCCCGTTTACCATCACATGGCTGATCCCCCGACTGGGCCGGGTAGGGTGATCAAAATCCGCCATATCCGCCACCTGATCGGGGTCAAAGATGACCAGATCGGCGATACATCCGGCACGCACCACGCCCCGATCTATCATGCCGAACTGTGTTGCCGACAGGCCTGTCATCTTGTGAATCGCCTGCGTAAGCTCCAGCAGTTTCAATTCACGCACATAACGTCCCAGAACACGCGGGAAAGTTCCCCAAAGGCGTGGGTGCGGCTTATCTACGCCCGGCAAGCCGTCTGATCCGATCATCGCCGCTGGGTGCTGCATGATCCGCTGCAAGTCACCTTCATCCATGTCGAAATAAATCGCCCCGGCTGGCTGCAGCCGCGTAACCGCCATTTCTCGGCTCACGCCCCAATCTGCCGCAATCTCGTTCAGCATCCGCCCGTCCTGTTCAGGATGCGGCGTGGACCAGATCACCTTGATATCTTCGGCTGAGGGCAGGAAGCGTTCGATCAATGATGTCGATGAGGCCACGTAAGGGTAAACATCCAGCGCCACCTCATGACCGCACCGCGCCGCATCAATCAGCTTCAACGTCTCAACGCTTTTGCCAAAGTTCGCCTTGCCCGCGCATTTATGATGCGAGATCACCACCCGCGCGCCAGACCGTTGCCCGGTTTCCAGCGTTTCGCGAACTGAGGCGATCACCGTGTCGCTCTCATCCCGCATATGACTGGTATAAACCGCTCGGTCATGGCCCTTCAGAACACCTGCCAGCTCGATCATTTCCTCCATCGGCGCGGATAAAGCTGCCGGATAATCCAGTCCACTCGACAGGCCTGCCGCGCCTTGTCGCAAGGCCAGCTCCAGCGCGTCTCTCATTGCGTTAATTTCAGATTCCGTCGCGGCCCGCTCCAGATCTGCCCCCATCACACTGGCCCTGAGCGATGAATGCCCGGCCAACAGGCGCACATTCACCGCTGGGCGTGCCTCAGTCACAGCGCTGGCATAGGCCTCCACTGTGTCAAACCGCCCCGCGGAAATACCCGGAATCACATCAAACGGCGCTGGTAAATCGCCCTTGGCCGAAAACGGCGCGGCACTGATCCCGCAATTTCCTGCCACCACGCTGGTCACCCCTTGGGTCACCTTGAACGCCATATCTGGCGTCGCTAACAATGCCCAATCGTCATGCGTGTGCACATCAATGAACCCGGGCGCAATCACCTGACCCGAGGCATCAATCACCTCATCAGCCTTGATCTCGCTGCAATCCCCGACATGCAGAATGCGACCGCCTTCCATCGCCACATCGGCGCGCTGCGCTGTCGCTCCGGTGCCATCAATTACCGTGCCATCTTGTAGTATGATATCACAACGCTGCATGGCTCTTATCCTTGCCTTGAACCAAGCCACCCTAGCAACGAACTCAGCAAAGTCATCCAAGAATTTTGCACGATCTCTCTCCCCAGAAGCTGTTTACCATATGCAGCTGGTGGCGGATAAATGGCGCGGTATTGACATCTTTGTGACATAATCTAAGAGGGTCAACGGATCATAATCCATAAGCACGCACGTAAGTCGCCAGCCAGAAATGTTCACTGGAATTGGAGACTACATGAATACTCATTCCATATATTTATTTGCTACCTTGTCTGTTTTGCCGGTTTTGTCCAATGCGGCGACTGTATCTTTGCTGGTTGGCGATTTGAGAAACGAGGGCATTTACCGTTTTTCCGATCTAGACGGTGATGGACAGGCCTCTGGGCACGAAGGGACAGTCTATTTCGATGGTTCTTCCCTCGGTTTGGATGGGCTAAGCGTCTTCACCATCGAAGGCAAAAACGGCGTTTACTACGCGGGAGAGGGGGATACAGACACAGTGTACCGCCTTGAAGATACCGATGGGAATGGCAACGCCAATGGTAACGGAGAGGCCAGTGTCTGGTTCTCATCTGACAACGCCGAAGGCTACAAACTCCACACACCTAACGGGATGGCGATCGGGTCTGATGGAGCCATTTACATAACAGAGGCGGACGTCTTGTCAGATCAAAGCGGTGATTTCATCTATCGCACGGTTGATTTGGATGGTGATGGAGATGCCAATGATGCAGGTGAAGTTACGCCTTGGCTCGACCTAAAAGCGCTAAATGACAAATCCTCACCGTTCGAGATCTCTTTTGATGGCGATGTCGCTTATATCACTGATACTGTTGGGACGGACGATAACGTTATTTATCGGGCCGAAGATATCGATGGTTCGGGTATTGTCGAAGCAGATGAGGTTTCGATCTTTATCTCAGAGTCAGAATCTTTTGGTGCCCCGATTGATTTTGGCATGACGGCCTTGGACGGAACTGTCTATTCGCTCGAATTATTCGATTTCCTGAACCCGGCATCGCTCTATGGGTTAAATGATCTGAATGGAAACGGCGTGATCGATTCTGAAGATGAAGTGACCGAGGTTTGGAACGGATCATTCCTGCCCGAAGGGTTCGGTATCGATTTTGGGTTCGACCTGAATTCAAATGGAACCGATACGCTGACAATCGTCTCAAACGGGTTAACTCCGGAAACGAACGGGGTATTTTTGCTGACCGATCTCAACGGGGATCAGGATTTCTTCGATGAAGGTGAAACAACCGTATTCGCCTCTGAGCAGGCTTTCCCGGGTATCTTTGGAAAGCCGCGTCCAGTTGCGTTCTACGATGGCATGGTGCCAGCTGTTGTTCCGCTTCCTGCTGGATTGCCACTCTTGATTTGCGGTGTGGCGGGGCTTGCTCTTGTGCGCCGTCGAAAAACCCAAAGGTAAGGTACCTGTTCAAATTCAATGTGCGACGAATGATTGTTGCAAAGGCCCCCGATCAGTGGGGGCCTTTTTTGTCGCTCTGAGGGGCAAGTTCCGAAATGTCATCATTGAACTTTCCCCCCCATGCCATAGTGTTAACAAACACCGAACTGGAGAGCCGCCGTGTCCGATCCAAAACTCCATCTGATCAAGCTGAGTGTCGGCTCTGAAAGCGTCGATAGCCTGATCGAATGGCAGGCCGAAAAGCGCACAGATTGGCCCGAGGGCCTGCCGCGTCATGTCACCCGCATGTGGCCGCGCCGCGAGGAAGAACTGCTACAAGGTGGGTCGATCTTTTGGGTGGTGCAGGGGCTGGTGCAATGTCGCCAACGTATCCTGCGGCTGGACGAGGTGATCGGCAGCGACGGTATCCGCCGTTGCGCCATCGTGTTGGAGCCTGAGGTCATTCGCACGACAACTGCTCCAAAGCGCCCATTCCAAGGCTGGCGCTATCTCAAACCCGAAGATGCGCCAGTTGACCTTCCCAAGACACGGCAATCCGAAGACACATTACCACCAGATCTCTCCGCCGCTCTGGCCGATATTGGTCTCTTATAAACTCCTTTTGGGTCTAGCGCGCGATGGCCTCATTTCAAGAGGTCACACTGCACGACTGGGTGATAACTTAGCGGAAAATACCAGTTTCAGCGGATTTTAGCGCAGCCAATTTGCGCTAATCGGCCCGTTTTGGCCGACAAGGGTTTTGCGTTCAAATCCGGCCTCACGTGCACTTGATGCACCGCGATCAGCGCCCCACTTGTCTTGCACAGACGGCAGGACGATATGCCCTGTTACCATCCGGGCCAATGCAAAAGGTCCGGTCCACATCCCTCCCGCGGTAACACGGGCATATCTGACTGATCGAAGCAGACGAAAAGGAAAACGAAATGCTTAAATCTCTTTCAATCGTAGCCGCCAGCACACTGGCCGCAGCGCCCGCATTTGCCGGTTCAGACACATCTGCACCGGTCGAACCTGCTGTAACACAGGCAGCTCCTTACAATGCCTCAACCCCAAACTGGACAGGCTTCTACGGCGGTTTGCAATTGGGTTTTGCTAATGTTGACGGTTCCGGCGTTGGCGATGACGACGGCTTCATCGGTGGTTTGATTGCTGGTTACGACTATGACCTTGGTGACTGGGTCATCGGTGCTGGCATCGACTATGATTTCACCGATACGGACGTTGGCAATTCAAATACTTCATTGGAGGAAGTCTTCCGCCTCAAGGCGCGCGGTGGTTACAAAATTGGTAATGGCCTTCTCTATGCGACAACCGGTTACGCCAATGCCGACACCAACAATCTGGGTAGCGACGATGGCTACTTCCTGGGCGGCGGTTATGAATACCTGGTCTCTGAGCAGTTCAGCGTCGGCGGCGAACTGTTGTACCATGATTTCGACAATTTCAACTCCTCCGGCACAGACGTCGAAGCCACCACCCTGCAGGTCCGCGGAACTTTCCGCTTCTAAAGCGAGCCCCACTCACGGGAAGAATGGCACCGGGTTTTCCGGTGCCATTTTTTTGCGGTCATCACTGTGTGCCTGCGATTAACCCGTCGAATAGCCGTTGTTGGCATGCTTCGCGATCTGCTGACATTTCCGGATGCCACTGCACGCCAATCAGATAGGGGTGATCGGGCACTTCCAATGCCTCAACAATTCCATCAGCGGCGGAGGCCGAAACAACCAGTCCCTCTGCCACATCCTTGATCCCTTGGTGATGGCCAGAATACGGCGCTGGGGCTTGCGCCTGCATCACCCGGTAGAGGTTCGATGCCTCCTCGACCTGCACCTCTTGCTGCGTCCACAATCCATCCGCGCCACGGTGAATATCCTGCCCCAGCGCGGATTTAATATCTTCATGCAACGTACCGCCCAAGGCGACATTCATCATCTGCATGCCCCGACACACAAACAGCGCTGGCTTATTGCGCTGTTCAAGCAACGCGCGTGTCAGGTCTAATTCTGACTGATCGCGTTTAGGCGATGCCGGAAACAGGGAAGGGTGGCCTGGATCCCCACCATAGAGCGTAGGATCAATATCTGTCCCCCCCGACACCACAAAGCCATCCGCCAGTTCCAACCACTCCGTCACATCCGACACGTCGGGGGGTAATAGAACCGGCACACCACCAGCCCGCCGCACCGCATCAACATAAAGCGCAGGCGAGGTGTAATGCCGATTATAGAGCGCATCCTGAACAACCTGGTCGTTCGGTGCATGTGTGGTGATGCCAATAATGGGGCGCATTATCTGTCTCTCTATGATGTCGGCGAAAGCCAGAAAGCCATCTTGATGCAATGTCAAGCTAGGTAGAAAAAACCATCAAGCAAAAATTAACGTGATCGACACGTGAGTGGTTCACTTTTGGGTTGTTCTTGCTGGAGAGGTGATTCTGCAGTAAGCTGAAGAGAGTGAGGATTCTCATATGGTTAAGTCTTTTGTGATCATATCTTCTGTTGCGGTGTTATGCGCTGCACCAGCGTTGTCGCAGGAATGGACCGGATTTTATGTTGGGGCCGAGCTTGGCTTTGCCGATGTCGATGCCAACTCTGCCAACTCTGCCAACTCTGCCGGCTCGGATGACGGGCTGATTGGTGGGCTTTTAACCGGCTATGACTATGATCTTGGCGAATGGGTTGTCGGGGCCGGCTTTGATTATGATTTTGCCGATATTAGCCTTGGAACAACGACGGTCGATTCTGTGTACCGGGTCAAGGCGCGTGGTGGCTACAAGGCCGGCGATGGCCTGATTTACGCAACAACAGGCTATGCCCATATTGATACTGATAACGCCGGGGATGACGGTGGGTATTTCATCGGTGGCGGGTATGAACACTTGCTGACAGATCAGTTCAGCGTGGGCGGAGAGTTGATCTACCATAAGATAGATACCTTCAATTCAGGCCCTGATGACCTTGATGCGACCTCAGTCCAGTTTCGCGGATCTTTTAGATTCTAACTCATTGAACACAGTTAAAGTGTAGAAACCCTTTCAACGGTATTTGAAACGTTGAAGGTTATCTCCGTGGCGAAAACTTCAGTGTTGGTGGTGAAATCGCATTCAACGGCTTCAACGACAGTGGAATAAGCACGATTGATATGGATGCGACAACATATCAGATCCGCGCATCATACCGCTTATGATCTGTCGTGATCTTGACCTAAAAGAGGTCGTCTCAGTTCGAGGCGACCTCTTCGTTTTTGAGCAAGATCAGCAAGGCAACAACGGTCAGAGCGACCCCAATTAAAATCAACCCTTGTGGCACCTCATGCCCCAGCGCGACCTGCCAACAGATCACCCAGCTGGGGGTCAGATAAGTATAGGCCATAACTTTGGCGCTGGGCAGGCGCAAAGAGGCAAACTGCAACAGCACAAAGGTCATCGCCGTGGCGGCAATGGCTGTGTACAAAATGGTGATCCAGACGATCGGCGGCAGGCTAGCCCAATCGGTGGCCCGGATGTCACCCCAACCCGCAATGACCAGCAAAACGACAACAGCAACGGTTGTTCCAAACGAGAACACCACCGGGCGCTCTCCTCGGTTAAGCTTGCGTACTAAAGGGGTGTAAAAGGCATGTGCCATGCAGCCAGCCAGATAGATCAACTCGCCTCGACCAATCTCAAAGGCTTGAAAGGCGCTCCAGTCAGCCTTGAATATCACCCAAAGCGCACCAACCGCACCAACCGCCAGCGCCAGGGCCATGCGCGGCGTGGTGATCTGGCGCATCAAAAAATATCCAAACACCCCAGACATTACTGGCGTTAGTGTAAAGACCGCAGCTGCAGACACCGGTGGGGCGGTTTTCAGCCCCTCGAACATCAAAACAAAGTACAAGCCCATCATCGCGCCCATCGCCAGATACCGCCAAGGCGCGGCCAGTGCTTTGCGCGGAATGCCACCAGTCAGACTGGCTGCGATCCCAACAACGATTGCTGCGATGGCAAATCGTACTGCGTTCAATGCCGTGGGTGCGATTTCACCTGCCGCTATTGATCCCAAAGCAAAGGACCCCGCGACTAGGCCGGAAAACGCCAGCATCGCCAGATGCCCACGCCATTCCTGCGTCATGAAGTTTCCCAGGATTTGGCGCGCTCTTTAAGGAATGACAAAAAGGCCTGCACTTTAGTGGTCCGGTGCAGGTCCATATGCGTGACCAGCCACAGCGGCGATTCCCACTCTGTGCGTGGCTCACAAACCTGCGTAAGACCATCGGTCTCCTCTGCGTGCTGTATTGGGGCAAATCCTATTCCAGCACCTTCTTGGATGGCGCGGCGCTGGGCGTGAATATCGTCGCTCCTGAAGACGATACAGTGATCTGGGACGGTCTCCTGCAGCCATTTGAAAAACGGCGCGCGGGAATTGCGATCATCGGCACAGACAAACCTGTGATTGACCAGATCGTCCTCGCCGGACGGCATGCCGTGCTCCTGAATGTATTCTTGGCTGGCATAGAGCGTAAATCGGTGGGTCATGAAGGGCTGCACCACGTTGTCAGGTTGATCGGGAATGTTCCCGGCCCGGATGGCAACGTGCGCTTCGCCGTATTCCAGCCGAAACAGGCGGTTCCCGGTCAGATAACGCACGATAAGCTCGGGGTGCTGGCGCTGAAAATCAGCCAATATCGGCACGAACAAGTGGCTTTGACCATCCAACGATGTCACGATCAATTCGCCACTGACATCGTTGCCGCGCCCCTTAATGCGCCCTGCCAACTGGCTGAACTGGTCATCAGTGGCTTGCGCCACACGCAGCAGGTCCTCGCCCGCTTCGGTCGGGGAATAGCCCCGTGCATGGCGTTGAAATAGCTTCACGCCCAGCCGCTCTTCAAGCGCATCAATGTGCCGGATGACAGTGGCGTGATGTACTCCCAGAACTTCTGCGGCACCACTGACCGTTCCAATACGAGCCACATTAAAGGCTGTGCGAATTTCGTCCCAATTGTCCAAGATCAACCTGTGCAGTGATTAACATTACTCTTTACTGCTTTCCGATTGCGTTAAGAAATGCAAGGTAATTCCCTAAGATGGAACTGGGAAGAATGACGGATGAAAATCAAATATGACACGCCGGACTTGTTGATTGCCGGTGAAACCCCTTGGTTCATTGCAATCATGTTGCTGTTTTTCACACTGGTTTTTGTTGGCATAGGCATGCTGGTGGTGTCCGAAGGTATTTGGGCCGGGTTGATCTTTGTGGTGGTTGGCGGGGGCCTTGGTCTCGGTGCGATGGGCGTCTTTGTCGAACGTCTTCAGGTCATACTGGATGCGCAGGCAGACACCCTCACCATGCGCAGCCGCACGCTGTTTCAATATAAGGAAGATGTCATTCCCCTCAACGATGTGGTTCGCGCAGGCACCGAAAGCAGCCTCAGCGGCACGTCCACACAAGATACCAGCAAGCCGCGTCAACGGGTTTCGCGGTTGGTATTTATATTGCACGATGGCGCGGGCACAGGTGGTACGGTTGTTCAGCCTATGACCTCTGTGATGTCCTCAGGCGGTGCGGCGGGCAATGTCACCCGTGAAATTAACGAGTGGTTAAAAGCCTTGCGCGGCGTTGATGAGCTGCCTGATCCTGAGCGAATCTAAGGAGAGACCCCTGAAGATCGAACACAACACTTCGGACTTGTTGATTGTGGGCGAAAAGCCTTGGTTCGTTTGCATCGCCACGTTCATTTTCACCATGGCTTGGGCTGTTCCTGGCGTGCTGCTTTTGACAATGGGCGATTGGGTTGGGGTTGTGATGGCACTCCTTGGGGTTGGCATGGGCGTGGCGGCTATGGGGGTCTTTGGTGAACGCCTGCAAATCATCCTCGATGTAAAAGCGGGAACAGCCACCCTGCGTAACCGTACCATATTTCGTCACAAAGAGGATGTGTTCCCGCTCAAAGATCTGCGCAAGGCAGACCGGGAAACGACCTTAACCAGCAGTGCCGCTGACCCGACCAAACTGCGCTATGTGGTGGGTCGTCCGACGCTGATACTGGACGATGGATCGGGGCAAGGGACTGTGCGCCATCTGATCACCGGAAATTATTCCAACAGCGGCAGCGCCGAAATTCTGGTCAAGGCGATCAATGATTGGCAGGAAATGCGTCAGAAAGCGTGACGTTATACAGTATCAGTCAAAGCTGAACCTTTGACTTCGAGCTGGGGTCAAAAGTGCGGGCGATAAAGCAAAGCTTTTCCAGGTCCAATGGGTAACGGGATTCCGCCGATTTTAGCCGGTTTCAAGTGCGATAATCTGCTGATTGAATTTAGAGAGATAAAAGGCATCTTTTTTGGCAAAGACATGCTGATAGATGACCTTCAGATTGGCAATGGACCGCAGGTTTTAGCTGGAACATGCAGTCGACGCTGACAGTCGATGGATGGGTGCACATGTTGTCTTTCGAGGCCATCAACAGGTGGCTTCATGATTGAAAAATGACCACAGGAGACCTGACATGAAAAAGGTTCTGATCACGACTACAGCAATTTTTGCCCTTTCCGGGCCCGCGCTTGCAGCTCTTTCAGATGTGGATACAGATGGCGACGGTGTTGTATCCTTCAATGAACTTCTTGCGGTGTACCCAACGCTCACCGAAGAAGGCTTTAGCGCCATTGACACAAATGACGACGGTGTCATCGACGATGCGGAAATGACCGCCGCACAAGAGGCGGGTATTATCCCCCAAGGATAAATTTATGTAAAATGGCCTGCGCAAGCCAGAGCAGAGAACACGCTCTGGCTTGCGCGGATTGTGGGGTCGTAGATTTAACCAAAAGACTTAGAAGTCCAACCAGTTCACCTTAGCACCCCATCGCTCAAGCACGGCCAGCAGATCGTCAGGTGTCATTGCCACGGTCCGGTCATTGACCAGCGGGTGGGCATGGATCAGCTCCGCCTCGCGCAAGGCCGGGTCCAGATAGATTTGCACGCCTGTTTGTGCACCCGTCACCATGGTCAGCGGGCTGACGGCGCCGGGGCGCACGCCCAGATGTTCCAGCAACCGATCAGCCGAGCCAAAAGACACGTTGCCGGCCCCAATTGCCGTGCCCAGCTCTTTCAGGTCAATCGTCCGGTCTTGTTCCAACACGATCAGGTAGTTGCGTTTCTTTTTGTCGCGCATATACAGGTTCTTGATATCCACCCGGCCCGTGCCTGCCGGGATCACACTGCCTTGCAAAGACTTGGCATCCTCCACTGTGCGCAGGGGGGTATGCTCGTAATACTCAAGCGCAATGCCCCAGCCGCGCAGCGTCTCCAGCAGCGCGTCTGAACTGACGGGCAAGGTATCTTGATAGGTAGATGAGGCATCCATGGGCGCGTTCTCCTAGGTTTGACTCTGCTCTAGAGAATTCGCGGTGAAAGGCAAGCGAGCGAGGCAGTTGTATCTCTATTTCCGCCATTCCATCAACATCAGATACGGGCAGGCGTCGTACCGTTGGTCATCTACGGCATTGGCGCGCGGCTCATCAAAATGCGTCAATGTTAGCCCCAACTCCAAAAAGTGCTGCATGTAAAACGATAGGGGGCGGTGCCAGTTCTGTATCCGAATGCCATCCCACTCTCCCCAATGGGCGTGCTCTTCCAAATAGCGATCTATTGTCATCGTTGTTGCGCCACGTTCGTCCCGGCTCCAGCCGCCGTGCTCTTGCGATGCGGTCACCCAACCGGTCAGATTGGTAATCAACACCCGTCCACCGGGGCGCAGGACACGTATCATTTCACGCAACGCGGTCGAAACGTCAGATATATCAATCAGTGACAGATAGCTGACAACAAGATCGAAATGCCCGTCTTTAAACGGGAGCGCCTCGGCGACGCCCTCTACGTATTCTGCACCACCTTTGCCGCGCGCCAGCTCTAACAGCCTGACAGTCGGATCAATGCCAAACACCTCCGGAATAGTCTCTGCCATCTTTCTGCAGAACCGCCCTTCGCCGCAGCCCACGTCCAGCACGCGCAGGGGGGCTGCCAATCGCACCCGTTCCAACATCGGCGAATCCAGTACGGCCCAGCGGCTGAAATCGCCGTGCTTGCCCATACTGTTGACCCATGCCTCGGCCGAGGCTTCCCACCCATTATCCATAATCCACCTCTAACCCAGCATCTGTTGACTCTTACGTCACATGTCAGTATCAGCTCTCTCAATTATCCGGAAGTCCGTCAAACTTCCGGTCCCATGGCTTATGCCGGGATCGCCCTCCGTCAGCGCGTTGCGCCCACGGGGGCAATCATGTTTGGGACGGTCTTTGACCTTGGCAATTGGGCCGGTCCGATCCTATCTTCGGGCCAGATGGAAACGGTGATAAAGGAGCCGCCGAGATGTTTGAAAACCTATCCGAACGCCTCTCAGGTGTCTTTGACCGGCTGACCAAACAGGGCGCCCTGTCCGAGGATGATGTCAAAACCGCCCTGCGCGAGGTCCGCGTGGCCCTGCTTGAGGCCGACGTTTCCCTTCCCGTTGCCCGCGAATTTATAAAGAAAGTTCAGGATCAGGCCACGGGTCAAGCCGTCACCAAATCCATCACCCCTGGCCAGCAGGTTGTCAAAATCGTGCACGATGCACTGGTTGACACGCTGACCGGTGATGTTGATCCCGGCGCCTTGAAAATTGATAGCCCCCCTGCGCCGATCCTGATGGTCGGTTTGCAAGGTTCGGGTAAAACCACCACCACCGCCAAACTGGCCAAGCGTTTGAAAGAGCGCGAAGGCAAGCGCGTGCTGATGGCGTCTTTGGACGTTAACCGCCCCGCCGCGATGGAACAGCTAGAGATCTTGGGCCGTCAGATCGGCGTCGACACGCTGCCCATTGTCAAGGGCGAAGACCCGGTTGCCATCGCCAAACGTGCCAAAACGCAGGCCGCGCTGGGTGGCTATGATGTTTATATGCTCGACACCGCTGGTCGCTTGCACATCGATGCAGAGCTGACCCAGCAGGCCGCCGATGTCCGCGATGTTGCCAACCCACGTGAAACCTTGCTGGTGGTCGATGGCCTGACTGGTCAGGATGCGGTCAATGTCGCGACCGAGTTCGACGATAAGATCGGTGTTTCCGGCGTGGTCCTGACCCGGATGGATGGTGACGGTCGCGGTGGTGCGGCGCTTTCAATGCGTGCTGTCACCGGCAAGCCGATCCGCTTTGTCGGCCTTGGCGAGAAAATGGACGCGATCGAGACGTTCGAGCCTGATCGGATCGCTGGCCGTATCCTTGGCATGGGCGACATCGTCAGCCTTGTCGAGAAAGCTCAGGAAACCATCGAGGCCGAACAGGCCGAGCGCATGATGAAGCGCTTCCAGAAGGGTCAGTTCAATATGAACGACCTGAAAATGCAGCTTGAGCAGATGCTCAAGATGGGCGGCATGGAAGGCATGATGGGCATGATGCCCGGCATGGGGAAAATGGCCAAGCAGGTGCAGGATGCCGGTTTTGACGACAAGATCATTGTCCGTCAGATCGCCCTGATCCAGTCGATGACCAAAAAAGAACGCGCCAATCCAAAGCTGCTGCAGGCCAACCGCAAAAAGCGTATCGCCAAAGGCGCGGGTCAAGAAGTGAGCGAGCTGAACAAACTGCTCAAGATGCATCGCCAGATGGGCGACATGATGAAGAAAATGGGCAAAATGGGCAAAGGCGGCATGCTGAAACAGGCCATGAAAGGCATGTTCGGCAAAGGTGGCCCTTCACCAGAAGAGATGGCCGCAGGTATGGACCCCAAAGCACTGGAACAAGCGGCCAAGGCCATGGGCGGCAAAATGCCCGGCGGTCTTCCCGGTGGCCTGCCCGGTTTGGGCGGCGGCGGATTACCTCCCGGCCTGTCTGGATTTGGCAAAAAGAAATGACAATGGCTGCGCCACATGATCGGTGCCTGACGCCAAACGCCCCTCGGTTAGAGACCGAGCGTCTGATCCTGCGTGGACCTGAGCCCGAAGATGCGGAAAAGGTCATTGCCTTTTACGCCGACAAGGACCGGTCTTGGGGCTTTGGCGGGCCTATTTCCCGCGCGGATGCATGGCGTTGGTTTGCGCTTTCTGTCGGCCATTGGGCGATGCGCGGATATGGCTTCCTGACCATGGAGCTGAAAGAATCCGGCGAAGCCTGCGGCATGACTGGCATCTGGGACCCGGATGGCTGGCCTGAACCAGAAATCGGCTGGCTCATGTTTGACGGTTTTGAAGGCAAAGGCCTCGCGATGGAGGGGGCCTTGCGCGCTCGCCAATGGGCCTTTGAGGATCTTGGGTTTACCACACTGACGTCAAATATTTTGCCCGGGAATGATCGCTCGGTTGCACTGGCCGAACGTATGGGTGCGTGGTTCGAGAAAGCCTATGACAATCCGCACATGGGTCATGATCACATGTACCGCCACCCGGGGCCGGAGGCTGCGTCATGATTACGCTATGCCAGAAAACCCGATTTGCGTACACAACCCGCGTACAGCCTGTACAGGATGTACACAATTTTACCTGTGCAGGAGGCGCCAATGTCTGATGCAAGCACCCGTGCGGCGGAGCTTTTGAAAGAGCACCGCAAATCGATCGACCGGCTGGACGCTGTGCTGGTTTACACGTTGGCTGAACGCTTCAAGCACACGCAGGCGGTTGGCGAGCTTAAGGCTCAGCACACCCTGCCACCTTCTGACCCGCTGCGCGAAAGCCAGCAGGTTGAACGCCTTCAGCGCATGGCGCTGGATGCAGAACTAGACCCCGAATTTGCCAAGAAGTTCCTGAACTTCATCATTGGCGAAGTGATCCAACATCATAAGAAACATCAGGAATGACGGGCTTGTAAGCCCTTCAAATAGCTACGTAATAGGAGAAAACATCATGGCTATGAAAATTCGTCTCGCCCGCGGCGGTTCCAAGAAACGCCCTTTCTATCGCATTGTTGCGGCTGACAGCCGTATGCCGCGTGATGGTCGTTTCATCGAGAAACTGGGTACCTACAACCCACTGCTGCCAAAAGACAGCGAAGACCGCGTGAAAATGGACATGGAGCGCGTTCAGCACTGGTTGAACGAAGGCGCGCAGCCAACCGATCGTATCAGCCGTATGCTGGAAGCAGCTGGCGTTATTGCGAAAAAAGAGCGCAACAACCCGAACAAAGGTACGCCTGGCAAGAAAGCTCAGGAACGTGTTGAAGAGAAAGCTGCTAAAGCCGCCGCTGCTGCTGAAGCCGCTGCTGCGCCTGCTGAAGAAGCTGCTGCAGCCGAAGAATAAGACAGGTAACGAACTGGAATGTCATCATTTTCCGCAGACTTCCAGAACAACTTGCTTGATCTGATGCGGTGGCGGCGCGATGTGCGCCGCTTCCGCACTGATCCGGTGGACGAGGTTGTGCTGCAAGCCTGCCTCGACACTTTTTTGTTGGCCCCCTCTGTTGGACTGTCCGAGCCATGGCGTGTTGTGCGCGTCACAAGTTCCGATGCTTTGGCGAAGGTGCTGACAAATTTTGAGGCTGCCAATGCCGAGGCCCTGAATGGGTACCAAGGCGAAAAAGCCAAACTTTACAGTAATCTAAAACTATCCGGCATGCAGGATGCACCTGTACAGCTCGCTATTTTCTGCGACGAAGATACGGAAAAAGGCGCGGGCTTGGGCGCGGCCACCATGCCCGAAATGCGCCGCTATTCTGTGGTTGGCGCGATCACTCAGTTCTGGCTGGCGGCTCGTGCGCAGGGCATTGGCGTTGGTTGGGTGTCCATTCTGGACCCTAAGCAATTATCGCGTGACTTATCTGTGCCGGAGACATGGTCTCTGGTGGCCTATCTATGTATTGGCTGGCCCGAGGACGAAAGCTTGACACCCGAACTTGAAACCGCAGGTTGGGAAGAGCGGCGTAATGGCCTGCCGGTTGAGGAGCGCTAGGCGATGTTTCGACTGATCCGTCTGGTCGTACTGTGCCTGTTTGCGTTCATTGCGGGCGTTTTCTTTGAGCGCAACGGCCAAAAAGAACAATGCACTGAGGCCAATGGAAATTGGAGCCGCAGTGGTTTTTGCCAAGTGGGGGCAAACTGATGGACGACTATATCTGTGTGGGCGCAATTGCCGGGGCATATGGCGTAAAGGGCGAGGTACGCCTCAAGAGCTTCACGGCTGAGCCTGATGCGATCGCCACCTATGGGCCTTTGCGGTCTGAAGACGGTGCACAAACGTTTGAGATTGAACTGACCCACCAGCTGAAGAACGGCTTTTCGGCGCAGATCACTGGCGTGTCCACGAAAGAGCAGGCCGATGCCCTGCAGGGCACCAAGCTTTACGTCGCGCGTGATACCTTGCCGTCGCTGCCCGATGATGAATTTTACCACAATGATCTGGTCGGGCTTGAGGTCTATGACACCGGTGGCTCACTTTTGGGGCGGGTCAAATCGGTGCAGAATCACGGCGCGGCGGACCTGCTTGAAATTCAGGGGCCAGGTCTGAAAACTGAGGTTTTGCTGCCCTTCACGCAAGAAGCTGTACCAACGGTTGACCTATCTTCGGGCCGGATTGTAGCCGACCCGCCAGAAGGGGTGTTTTGAATGGCTGAAGGCCCATCAAAATCCCACGGCCGCAAAACCATACGTCCCACATTGCAACCTCGTGAACTGATCAATCCCGTGGAGGAGTTGCATGGCGCGTGGCAGGCACGGATCATCACCCTGTTTCCGCAGGCCTTTCCGGGCGTGCTGGGTGAAAGCCTGACCGGCAAGGCCCTTAAGGATGGGCTGTGGTCATTGCATCCGATTGATCTGCGTCCTTTTGGGGATGGAAAGCATAGGAATGTTGATGATACCCCCGCTGGTGGCGGGGCTGGGATGGTCCTGCGCCCGGATGTTATGGGGCGTGCGATTGATCAGGCGATGATGGGAACGCCTTCTGACTGGCCCATCATTTACCTCAGCCCGCGCGGTAAACGCTTTGATCAGGCGATGGCGCAGGATTTGGCACAAAAGCCAGGGCTGACAATGATCTGTGGCCGGTTTGAAGGCATGGATGAACGGGTCATCGAGCATTACGGCATTCAAGAGGTCAGTCTTGGCGATTTTGTCCTGACCGGCGGCGAGATTGCCGCGCAGGCGATGATTGACGCCATCGTGCGCCTGCGCCCCGGAGTATTGGGAAATCAGGCCTCGATCGAGGAAGAGAGCTTTTCTTCTGGCTTGCTGGAACACCCACAATATACCCGCCCCTCCGAATGGAAGGGGCGTGTGATCCCTGATGTTCTGATGTCTGGACATCACGGCAAGGTGGCCGAGTGGCGCCGCGACATGAGCGAGCAAATCACCAAAGACCGCCGCCCTGATTTATGGACAGCGCATCTGGCAAAAAGTGGCAACAAAGGCACCTGAAAATCGTGACCATTGCGGCTTTGCCGAAGTCATGATTAAGTTCCGGCATAATTTGTAACCAACAGGAGTATGGGCTGTGGCCGGAAAGTTTGAACTATATACTGACAATGCAGGCGAATTCCGTTTCCGTCTAAAAGCGGGCAATGGCGAAAATATTCTGGCCAGCGAAGGCTACAAGCAAAAGGCCAGTGCAGAAAATGGCATTGCTTCTGTCCGCAGCAACGCAGGTGACGATGCACGGTACGAGCGCAAAGAAACCGCAGCTGGCAAGCACATGTTCAACCTCAAGGCCACAAATGGTCAGGTCATCGGCACATCGCAGAGCTATGCAAGTGCTTCTGGTCGTGATGGCGGCATTGAGTCGGTCAAAAAGAACGCGCCCGATGCAAAGATTGACGATCAAACCTAAGCCTCAAGGCTCATCAATGAACAGGCACAGGGCCCGCCTTTGGGGCCTTGTTGCATCATGGGTTGTTAGCGCCACAAACACCCTTGATTAACTCACTTATTCTTTTTATACACCGCCTGTCCGCCACTCTTTTGAGTCGCGGACCTGTTTTATATGGCTGATGCGTTCTTCTTCTGACGTTGGTTGTCTCGAAACAGATTATAAAGAACATACGACTGTATCTCCTGCGGGCGCTTTGGCGGACCCGATTGAAGACTAGGAGCTCTGAGACGTGCACACCTTTGCGGACCAAACCGCAAGCAGAATTAGGAGATGATCAGATGGACCTGATCGCACAGCTAGAGGCGGAGCAAATTGCCGCCCTCGGGAAAGACATTCCCGATTTCAAAGCCGGCGACACCGTGCGCGTAGGCTTTAAAGTGACCGAAGGTAGCCGGTCACGTGTTCAGAATTTCGAAGGCGTTTGCATCAGCCGTAAAGGCGGATCGGGCATTGCCGGCGCATTCACCGTTCGTAAGATCTCGTTCGGCGAAGGCGTAGAGCGTATGTTCCCGCTGCATTCGACCAACATCGACAGCATCACTGTCATTCGCCGCGGTCGTGTTCGTCGTGCGAAACTGTATTATCTGCGTGCTCGTCGCGGTAAATCCGCACGTATCGCCGAAGATACAACATACAAACCCAAAACAGACAAATCTGCGTAAGGAGTGGCACGATGAAAAAAGATATCCACCCCGACTATCACATCATCGACGTCAAAATGACCGATGGTACGATCATTCAGATGCGTTCGACCTACGGCAAAGAAGGCGACACGCTGGCACTGGACATCGACCCAACCGTACACCCGGCCTGGACCGGTGGCGGCACCCGTCTGCTGGACGCTGGTGGTCGTGTATCCAAGTTCAAAAACAAATACGCTGGTCTGGGCTTCTAAGCTTTTCACCACGCGAGTGTTTCAACGCCATCCCAACCGGGGTGGCGTTTTTCATTTGGGTGGGGAGTTCGAATTTTCCACAGAAATGCCCAGTTCAATGGCTTTCCAAACAGGTAACCACAATATATTGTGCCGCGAAACTCACGAACCATAACGTGGAACAAAGGAACGGGTCATGGCGCATATCATCGTCGTCGGAAATGAAAAGGGCGGCGCGGGCAAGTCCACGGTATCGATGCATGTGGCAACGGCGCTGGCACGTATGGGACATAAGGTCAGCGCGCTTGATCTGGACCTGCGGCAAAAGACCTTTGGTCGTTATGCCAGCAACCGCCAGAAATTTCTGGAACAATCAGGCCTTGAACTGCCCAGCCCTCGGTATCACGACTTGCCCGAGGTTGATCAGGAAGGCCTGCAGCCCGGCGAGAACATCTTTGACCGACGTTTGTCGGCGGCGGTTGCCGCTCTTGAGCCAGAGTCGGATTTCATCATTATCGACTGCCCCGGTTCCCATACGCGGTTGAGCCAAGTGGCACACAGTCTGGCGGATACATTGGTTACGCCTCTCAATGACAGTTTCATCGATTTTGATCTGCTAGCGCATATTGATACGGACGGTGTTAAGATCCTTGGCCCTTCTGTTTATTCCGAAATGGTTTGGAATGCGCGCCAGCTGCGGGCGCAGGCTGGGTTGAAACCGATTGACTGGATCGTGGTACGCAACCGTCTGGGCGCACAACAGATGGTGAACAAAAAGAAAATGGGCGATGCGCTGGATAATCTGGCAAAACGCATTGGCTTCAGAACTGCGCCCGGTTTCAATGAGCGGGTGATCTTCCGTGAACTGTTTCCACGTGGCCTGACCCTTCTTGATTTGAAAGACATTGGCGTACAGGGGCTGAACATTTCCAATGTAGCGGCCCGTCAGGAATTGCGTGATCTGATCCGCGCACTGGAACTGCCCGGTGTCGAAGTCGATTTCTAAACCATCGAGTTAAGATTGGCGTGCTTTGCGTGGCCTAAACATAACCACCAGGTTTGAGACGATCAGCGCGCCAATCACCACAAAACCACCCGCCAGCGCCCATTTGCCGGGGTTCTCATCCAGCACTGCCCAGACCAGTAATGGGGCCAAGACAGATTCCAGCAATATCAGCAAAGAGACCTCTGCTGAACTGATGTAGCGCGGGCCAAGGGTCAGAAAACACGTGGCAATTGCGATGAACGCGCCATGCGCTAAAATCAGCCCCCATTGGGTTTGTGCCGCCTCCAAAGGTGTCGTGAAAAATGCCAAAATCACAGCAGCACCGATATAGGCGATCGGGATCGCCGGGATCATCGAAATATCCTTAAGCCGACGCACAGCCGTTAATGCAGCCGCGTATGCGGCAGAAACAGCGACGGCCCAGAGATCACCTTGCCACGAGGCGATATCAGATTCCGTAGAACCATAAGCGATAATGCCCATGCCGATGATGACAACAATCATGGTGAGGGTCATGCGCAGGCTGACAGATTCGTTCAAAAAGACGCGTCCGAATATGGCAGCAAATACTGGCATTGTGGCAAAGATGAAAACGACATTGGCGACACTCGTATTAGCAACAGCCAGAACAAATCCCGCTGTGGTGAAGCCAATTAATGTTATGTAGATAAACGAGGGCCATCCACCGCGCAGAACTGCCCCAAACCCTTTGCCTCTTTGAAGTAATAGCAATCCGATTAGAATCATGCTGCCAGAGCTAAGCCCACGCCAAAAGGCCGTTGCAAGTGGTTCGGCGTCAATCAGGCGAACGAATAATGAATCGGGTACTACAAACAGAACGCCTAGCGCCGTAATTATCAAGCCTTTGAAATGCTCATCCATGCTGCAAGATGTCGCGTGATGTCCTGAGAAAGTAAAGAATTTTATTGCCTGATATGCATTTCTGGGTGTTGGGGGCAGGTTGTGACTTAACTCAGAAACCCTGCAGATGTCAGTTCGGCCTGGAGCTTTTGAAAGTTAATCGGCTCTTCAAGTGTTGTGTGAGGCGGCGAGTTGTCCAGTAGGCAGTTGATTGCGGTAACTTCGGCATCACTGAATGCTGCAATTTGTGCAACGAAGGAGTTGTACACATTTTGCCGGTTGCGACGTTGGATCAATCCAACCTTGCAATCTGGCGAAAGGAAGAAACCAGCCAAATGAAAGGCCGACCCGTCTCCGCCAACAATTATGCGGGCGGCACGGTAATGTTCGCATTGCTCTTGGATTGAGTGGAGTTGAGGATGAAAGATCGTATACCCCGCGGCCTGCATTAGCCTTTCTATCCTGTCTTCCTGATCAACGGCTGGAAGCCCTTCTTTCAGGCGTGAGCGGGAAATATAAAGCCGCGCGGGGCCGTTGGCAGTCACTTTCGAAACCAGCGTGTCTCTGACGTGTTTGCGAAACTCTGGCGTTCCAGTGATCCAGTGACCGTGACCAAAGCCGGGTGTGGGAACATGCAATTTCTCGATCTGTGTGGGATGCGTGACGAAATGAAATGGTATGCCTTGGCCTAAGGCGGAATAAAGAAAGGCATAATTTTTTGTCAGGGCCCTCTGCGGTTCATGCGTCGGGCGGTGTAGAAAAATGATACCGTCAATATCACCCCGAATTTGAGTGCTCGCCCAAAGGCGAGTGAGACTTTCCAATAGGAAATGACCAAAGTGAACGCGAGCAACGCCACCAAACAAGTATTGCCCTTTGAGCTGCTTGGTTGGGGTGTCGGGATGTCTTGCCATGTCTGAAAATCGCCGGTGCCCTAGCAAGCTGCGTGCCATTTGGCAGGAGGAACCATCAGGGCGAAAGACGCCATAGGGAAGACACGCGCCATCTTGGATCGGGGCAATGATTGCCTGATCAATGGTCTCGATCGCAGCCGTTGGTAAGTGACGTGCGGAAAGCTCTACGTTGTTAGGGTCAAGGGCCTGAGAAGCACGCCCGGATTTGTCAGCTGTCATTCGATAGCTCTGCTTTGAGAAAGCGTTCGAAGTCGTCGAGGTTAATCGCCTCAAATTGGCCAAACCCCTGCATCCAAATGCTCGTGCCGCGTAAGGCGTCGGGTTCCAGTTTGCACCATTTGACGCGCCCACGCTGTTCCTGACTTATCAGACCTGCGCGGGTCAGGATGCCTAAATGCTTGGAAATGGCGGCAAGTGACATCTCAAACGGGTCAGCTACATCGCTGACGGCCATATCATCCTCTAGCAGCATGGCAAGGATTGCCCGGCGGGTTGGGTCGGCCAATGCGGCAAATACGGTATCAAGGGGGTCTGACATGGTGTCTGGTTATCGGCTGCAAGGTGAGGTCGTCAACCATGCTTCATAAAGGCCTGATAAAGATCAACCAATCGGTTGAATATAGGATTGTAGGAGCGGTTAGCTGGATTCATCCATACCTGAAAGAATTCGGCGTCAAGTATGCGTATTATTATTGTTTTATTTCAGCACATTAGGCGGATTATTTGTTTGCAATCACTTGGGTTGACTCATTGCCCTCCGCACCTTAGCACAGGGGCAGATATTCCGAGGGGGCCGGTGTGACAGATCCTGAGCAAAGCGAGCGCATGGCGCAGCTTGAGAAACGGATCGATGCGCTGAAAAGCAAAGACACACCGAAACCCCAACAGGAAGAACACTACAGTCAGGCGCAACATGCTTGGCGAATGGTGATCGAACTTGTTGCCGGTCTGCTGATCGGTTTTGGTATGGGGTACGGCTTGGATGTCCTGTTTGGGACGATGCCGATTTTCCTCGTGCTGTTTACACTTCTAGGCCTCGCGGCCGGCGTCAAAGTAATGATTGCCAGCGCCGCAGAGATCCAGAAGGACAACGAATAGGCGGCCAAAGCGTCGCATAAAAGAACAAGACGAGGCGAGGCCTCGCGAAGGAGAGACGGAAGAAATGGGTAAGGTATTCTTTTGGATCATGGTCGCACTGGCCGTTACATCAGGCTTCCTGTTTGCACCAGAGCACGCCGGTCTTGTTATCCATCCGATGGACCAGTTCGAAGTTGCTCCACTGTTTGGTCACGGTGAGATCGGAACCTTTACGATCACCAATGTAACCTTGTGGATGGCTCTGTCGGTCGTCGCGACGATCGGCCTGCTTGTGCTGAGCACCTCAAAGCGAGCCACAATCCCGACGCGGATGCAATCCATCGCCGAGATGGCTTATGGTTTTGTCTATAAAATGGTTGAAGACGTCGCCGGTAAAGACGCGATCAAGTTCTTCCCATACATCATGACACTGTTCATGTTTATCGTGACAGCCAACTTCCTGGGTCTGATCCCAAGCAGCTTCACCACAACCTCGCACATTGCTGTAACGGCGGTACTGGCGATGTTGGTATTCCTGACAGTTACAATCGTTGGTTTCGTCAAAAACGGTTTCGGCTTCCTAGGCCTGTTCTGGGTGTCGTCTGCACCTCTCGCGCTGCGTCCCATCCTGGCAATCATCGAATTGATTTCCTACTTCGTACGCCCTGTTAGCCATTCTATTCGTCTTGCGGGTAACGTTATGGCGGGTCACGCTGTTTTGAAAGTTTTCGCCGGCTTTGCTGCGGCGTCGGCGATCATCGCACCCGTATCAATCTTTGCAATCACCGCTGTTTATGCGCTCGAATTGCTCGTGGCCTTCATTCAGGCCTACGTTTTCACCATTCTGACCTGTGTCTATCTGAAAGACGCATTGCATCCGTCACACTAAGATCGGATCGGTCTGAACCCTCATCTGCTAATTCCAACGTAAGGAGAAATTCAATGGAAGGCGATATCGCACAAATGGGTCAATTCATCGGCGCAGGCCTGGCCGCAATCGGTTCTGGCGCAGCTGCAATCGGTGTGGGCCACGTTGCTGGCAACTTCCTGTCAGGCGCTCTGCGTAACCCATCTGCCGCTGGTGGCCAAACAGCCACTCTGTTCATCGGTATCGCGTTTGCCGAAGCTCTGGGGATCTTCTCGTTCCTCGTCGCGCTTCTGCTGATGTTCGCCGTTTAATCCTGACAGAGCATCCTTACGTGCGGGTGGCCCGATAATAGGGCCCCCCGTAGTAATTGAGGTTCCTGGAGGACGAAATGGCAAACACGACGCATACTGCCGAAGACCTTGCCCACAAAGCTGAAGAAGCACATGGCGCAGCAGAAGCTGTCGGCATGCCACAGCTGGATTTTGGGACCTTTGGTAACCAAATCTTTTGGCTCGCGATTACTCTGATCGTGATCTTCTTTATCCTGACCCGGATCGCTTTGCCGCGTATTGCTGCAATTCTTGCCGAACGTCAGGGTACGATCACAAATGATCTGGCCGCTGCCGAAGATCTGAAGGCTCAGGCGCAAAACGCCGAAGAGGCCTACAAACAAGCATTGGCTGATGCCCGTGCTGAAGCTCAGAATATTGTCGCTGCCACCAAGGCAGAGATCAAAACCGAATTGGACGAAGCCACTGCCAAGGCCGACGCTGAAATTTCAGCCAAAGCTGCGGAAGGTGAAAAAGCCATTGCAGAAATACGTGCAGGCGCTGTTGAGAGCATCAACGTGGTTGCCAAGGACACGGCCAAAGCATTGGCTGCGTCACTGGGTGTCGACGCTGATGCGCGCACGATCACCGCGGCTGTGACTGCACGGATGAAAGGGTAACGAGATGCTACGTATAACTGCGACTTTTCTTGCCCTGACTGCCGCAAGCCCGGCTCTGGCGGCGTCTGGCCCGTTCTTTTCGCTCGGAAACACCAACTTTGTTGTACTTCTGGCGTTCTTGCTGTTCATCGGCGTTCTGCTCAAGCTGAACGTGCCATCGATGATTGGTGGCCTGCTGGACAAACGTGCCGAAGGCATCAAGTCCGAGCTGGATGAAGCTCGCGCCCTGCGCGATGAGGCCCAAAGCCTGCTGGCCAGTTACGAGCGCAAGCAAAAAGAAGTGCAAGAGCAAGCTGACCGGATCGTGAAACAGGCCAGCAGTGAGGCAGCTGAAGCTGCTGAACAAGCCAAATCCGATCTGAAAGCCTCGATCGCACGTCGTTTGCAAGCAGCTGAAGATCAGATTGCATCTGCAGAAACTAATGCGGTGAAAGAAGTGCGTGATAGCGCCATCAACATCGCGATTGCTGCAACAAAAGATGTGGTCGCCAAGAAGATGACAGCTGCTGAAGGCAACAAGCTGATCGATGCCGCAATTGGTGACGTAGACGCCAAGCTGCACTAAGATCAGGTTTGATTTTGATTTATAAAACCCGGGCCATGTGCCCGGGTTTTATGTTTGTGGCTTGCCCACAATGGTAAAGCATTGCTGTGCCGGACCACGAAGGGACGATGGTGCGACGGACATACTCTTGTGTCCACACGAATGACTTCCCACGTGTACCGGTTTCATACCTCAACGGCTCTCAACCCCGTCGCCCCCATCTGCGCTTCGATCTGTTTGGTCAAAGTGTTTCGTGTTGCTGATGCAAATTCATTTGGCAGAGCACCCAGTTCCTTGGTGCGTGCTACCACCGTAATTTTCCGCGACAGGCCCGCCACGGGCAAAGGGCGGATGTTCATGGGCATCTGCTCGACAAAACCATCAATCAACAGCGTCGGCGTCAGAAAGGTAAACCCCAATCCTTGTGCCACACAGGCCGTGACCATGCTGGACCGATCCGCTTGGATCAATCGGGGTACTGGCAATTTCAATCTCCGCAAATGCTGTTCGATCTGACGACCCACACTTGTGGTATCAGCAAAGCGCACCAATGGCAGACGTGTCAGGATTTCCTCCAGGCTATCCGTCGGACCATCATAGGAGGCAGGTAAAACCAGCAGAAACGATTCACTCAGCACCGGATGCCGCTCCAAACCGTCCATGTCGTAAAATGGATTCGAACTGATTACGATGTCCGCCTTCTTGGTCCGCAACAGCCCCTCATGATCACCACTTTGTCCGGCACGCAGGGATATATCCTGAACCCCGAATTTGTCCTTGGCCAGTTTCACCAACGGCACCGTAATTGTCGTTGCAATTGACGCCAGCATTCCAACGCGTAATACGCTGATTGGATGTGGTCCCTGATGTCGCAGGTCGGTGGCCAAATCAGCGACAGAATTCAGAATGCGCGTGGCATGGCGATACATCAACGCCCCGGCTTGTGTGGTCTTGATTGGGCGGGTAGAGCGGTCAATCAACTGGGTGTCGTACGCCCGCTCTAGATTGGCCAGATGCTGTGAGGCCGCCGGTTGCGTCATGCCCAGCAGACGTGCAGCCGCCGTCATCTGGCGGGTTTCTACAACCGCGACAAAGACCTCCATCGCCTTGATTAGATTGGTATCGGTTGAAATGCGATTAGACATGCAAGAACCCCCAAGAAAATTTAACAGTATTAGAAATCCTTATGATGCGCGAAGTCAATTGATCGAAACGCCTGCCCTAAGCAATATGTCCGTCAGGAGGATCACCAGATCATGGCGGACACAGCAGCGAGAAAAAGACGGCGCGGTGCACGGGTAAAGGTGCAGCAATCCGCGCCGCCCTATGTCACCCGCAATATCGGCCCGCTGAATATCCTCAGCGAGGAGGGCCTGTGTTTGATCGAAGAAAACGCCGACCGGATCTTGCAAGATACCGGAATGGAGTTCCATGATGATCCTGAGATCTTGCAAATATTCCGCGACGCGGGCTGCGATGTGCAGGAGACGCGCGTGCGGTTCGAGCCGGGATTTTGCCGCAATACCATTCAGGCAACGGCGCCAAATGAGTTCATGCAGCACGCCCGTAATTCAAAGAAATCGGTCAAGATGGGCGGTAATGCCACAGTGTTTTGTCCATCATGGGGGCCACCCTTCGTGCACGATCTGGACAAAGGGCGGCGTTATGCGACCTATGATGATTTTCAAACGCTGGTGAAACTGCACCAGACAATCCCTTGGCTGCACCATTCCGGTGGCGTGGTGTGCGAACCAGTCGATCTGCCCGCCAACAAACGCCATCTGGATATGCTCTACACCCACATCCGTTATTCAGACCGCCCTTTCATGGGGGCCTTCATCGGGGCAGAACGGGCAGGTCACGCTATCGATATGGCGCGGATCGTGTTTGGCGAGGAATATGTTGCCAACAATCCCGTGCTCTACTGCGTCTCGAACACCAACGCCCCGTTGGTGATGGACAGCCACATGTCCGGCGCATTGAAAACATATGCCCGCGCCGGTCAACCCGTGGCCACGGCCCCTTGGGTTCTGGCTGGCGCAATGAGCCCCTGCACCGTGGCGGGCACAATGGCGCAGGTTCTGGCAGAGGCGCTCGCTTGTCTGACGCTTGCGCAACTGATCAAGCCCGGGGCGCCGGTACTAATGGGTAGCTTTGCGTCGACCATGTCGATGCAATCCGGTGCGCCCACGTTTGGCACGCCGGAAGCCGGGCAAATGGTGCTGGCTGCTGGGCAATTGGCGCGACGCTTGGGCGTGCCGCTCCATACGGTGGGCACGTTGTCTGCTTCCAAGATTCCGGATGCTCAAAGCCAGCAAGAGGCCACTTGGGGGTTGATGATGTCGATGTTCGCAGGTGCGAACTTGATAAACCATGCCACGGGCTGGTTGGAGGGTGGCCTGGTCACTGGCTTCGAGAAAACCATGATTGACGCTGATCTTTGCGGCAAACTTGGTCGGTTCTTTGAGGGCATTGACCTGAGTGAAAACGCACAAGCGATGGATGCGATCGCCCAGACCGGGCCAGGGCAGCATTTCCTTGGTTCCGATCACACGCAGGCGAACTTCATGACTGCACTCTTTCGCCCTGAAACGCCAGATAACAATTCTTACGAGCAATGGCAGGCAGCCGGCGGCCTTGATGCGGCCCAACGCGCCAACGCCCTCTGGAAATCACACCTGGAGGCTTATGAGGATCCGGGGCTCGACCCGGCCATTGATGAGGAACTTCAGGATTATATCGCGCGTCGTAAGGCCGAAGTGCCTGATCAGGAGTATTTTTGATGGGCCGAACAGTCATCATCGGTGGCGGGGCCATCGGCCTCAGCCTTGCCTATCATCTGGCCAGACGTGGAGCCGAAGATGTGGTTTTGCTGGAGCGTAACCAACTGACCAGCGGCACCAGTTGGCATGCAGCGGGCATTGTTGGCCCGTTGCGAGCGACCCCGAATATGACAAAGCTTGCGATGTACGCGGTCGAGCTGTTCCCACAGCTTGAGGCCGAAACCGGGATGAGTACGGGGTACAAGCGCACTGGGGGCTATTGGTTAGCGCGCCGTCCAGAGCGGATGGATGAACTCAAGCGTATCGCCTCTTTGGGTCGTCACTTTGGGCTGACACCTGAGATCGTCACGCCCGAGGTGGCAGCGAAGGCCGTTCCCGGGCTGAATGTGGCCAGTCACGCCGGGGCGATGGCCGTGGCCGAGGATGCGAACGTCAACCCGGTTGATCTGTGTATGGTCTACGCCCGCGCTGCCAAGAATACGGGCGTGGAGATCCGGGAAAATGTTGCGGTTTCTGGGGTCGTCACCACGGCGGGTCAGGTGACAGGCGTCATGTTGGAAGACGGCAGCGTAATCGAAGCTGATCAGGTGGCAATCTGTGCTGGCGCGTGGTCGAAACCATTGGCTGCAACGGCGGGTCTGGCGCTGCCGCTACAGGCGGTCGAGCACATGTATGTGGTGACCGAACCGATGCTGGGCTTGCCCGATCCGTTCCCGGTTCTGCGGGATATGGATACAGGGATTTATATCAAAGGCGACGCTGGTAAACTGGTGATCGGTGGGTTTGAGCCGAACGCCAAATGCTGGGACGCCTTTGGCCCCGAGGGCAATCGCCCGTTTCTTGAAATGCCCGAAGACTGGGATCAGTTCATGCCCTTCATGGAAGCAGCGCTTGAGCTGATGCCCGCACTGGCAGACGTCGGCATTCAGCATTTCATGAACGGTCCGGAAAGCTTTACCAACGATACCCGACCCTTGGTGGGTGAGGCCCCATCGGTGGACGGACTCTTTGTGGCGGCCGGAATGAATTCTGTTGGCATCATGTCTTCGGCTGGAATTGGCCGCGCACTGGCCGATTGGATGGTGGATCAAACGCCTGCCATGGATCTGTGGGAGGTCGACATCGCCCGCGCTGACCCCAAGACCGCTACGCAAGACCATATGGATGCGCGGATGCAAGAGGCGGTGTCTGATCTAATGGCGATGCACTGGCCGTTCAAACAGCCTAAGGCCGGGCGTGGTTTGCGCCAATCCGCCCTGCATGATCATTGGTCAGCACAGGGCGCGGTCTTTGGCTTGGCTGGCGGTTGGGAACGCGGGCTATATTACGCTAATGATGCATCCGAGCGGGATCTGCCTTATTCCATCGCTGATCAACCGTGGTGGCCACTGGCAGAGCGCGAAGCCGCAACAATGCAAACGGGGACCGCACTGCTTGATCTGACACCATTTGGCAAGTTTGACATAGAAGGCCCAGAGGCGCTGAGCTTTTTGGAACTGCTCTGTACGGCCAGGATTGACCGGCCTCATGGGCGGGCGATCTACACGCTGGCCCTCAATGATGCTGGCGGGATCGAACTGGATGCAGCTGTCACACGGCTCGGGGAACATACCTTCCGGGTGACTTCTGGCGCGGCAACCCGTTGGCGCGATGCTGGGCTGCTCCGGCGGCGCGCGCAGGGTTTTGATGTGACCATTACAGATGTCACAGAAGCAGAGGCCGTTATTGGCGTCATGGGCGCAGGATCGCGTGATATGTTATCTGATTTGTCGCCTGATGACTGGACCCAATTCCCATTTTCAACCTGTCAGGAAATCACAATTGTAGGCATTCAATGCCGCGCCACCCGGATGAGTTTTGTCGGCGAACTGGGGTGGGAGCTTTCGCTTCCCGCAGAAGAAGCAGGGGCAGTGTTCAATGCGCTGACCAAGGCCGGGGCGAAACCGCTTGGTCACTACGCACTGGATGGTTGCCGGTTAGAGAAGGGCTTCAAACACTGGGGCCATGATCTGGGACCTGAAATCACACCGCTTGAGGCCGGTCTGGGATTTGCCATCAACTGGGATAAGACCTTCATCGGAAAATCAAGTCTTGTACAGCAACACGAGAGCGGTGTTTCCCAGCGTTTGTGTCTGTTTAAGGTCTCTGGCGGGCCGCTGATGCTGCATGATGAACTGATCGTTGAGGCTGGGCAGGTCGTCGGCCTGACCACCTCAGGCGGGCGCGGGCCGCGCACGGGGGAAACACTGGCCTTTGGTCTGATCCGCGTGGTCCCAGATGAGACACAGGCCGACACTTGTGCACGAGAGTTTGAGATTGAAGTGGCCGGAAAGCGCTACCCGGCACAGGCGCTGTTGCAACCGCCATTTGACCCGAAATCAGAAAGGATGCGCGGATGATCAAGGCGCAGGTTGTCATCATTGGTGGCGGTGCGATGGGCACCTCGCTGCTCTATCATCTGGTCAAAGCTGGGTGGTCTGATGTTGTTTTGGTCGAAAAGAACGACCTGACGCATGGCTCAACTTGGCATGCCGCCGGTCTGTGCACGCATTTCGCCCACAACCCGACCATTCAGGAACTGCGTGCCACGTCCGTGCGGCTCTATCGGGATATCTTGCCCGAAGAGACCGGCCAAAGCTGTGGCTTCCACCGTTCGGGTGCGATGCGGATCACTCGCAACCCGGATCGCATGGATGAGTTCGCCCATGTCGCGGGCCTGTCAGAGTTCACCGGCTACCCGCTTGAAGTGCTGACGCCCGAGCGGATCGCTGAGCTACATCCCTTGACCGAGCTCGATGGTCTACTAGGTGGAATATACGAGCCGGATGACGGTCACGTTGATCCTACTCTGGCCACCAACGCGATGGCGCAGGTTGCAGTTCGGGGCGGGGCAACAATCAAACGCTACAATCCGGTCCATACGATCCGGCGCGAGGGCAATGAATGGATAGTTGAGACCGCCAAAGAAACCTATCACACCACGCACATTGTGAATGCGGCGGGCACATGGGGCTGGGAAATTGGCCACATGATGGGGCTGAACATCCCCTCCGTTCCCGTGCTTCACCAGTATCTGGTCACGGACACCGTGCCAGAAGTATCTGAACGGATTGCGGCAGGCCTGCCCGAACTACCAATGATTCGCGACCCAGAGGAAAGCTGGTATATCCGGCAGGAACGCGATGGTCTGATCCTTGGCCCCTACGAGAAGGACGCACAGGTCTGGTCAGTTGATGGCGTGCCGCCTGAATTCGGTGCAGACCTGATGCCGCCGGATTTGGACCGGGTTGAGCATATCATCGAGGCGGCGATGAGCCGCGTGCCCGCCGTTGGGAATGGCGGTGTGAAATCGGTGATCAACGGCCCAATCACCTTTACCCCCGATGCCAACCCGCTGATCGGCCCGGCGCATGGCTTGGAAAACGTCTGGCTCCTGACTGGCTCCTCAATGGGCGTGATGGAGGGCGGCGGATCGGGCTGGTTCCTGGCCCATTGGATGACCCATGGCGCGCCGCCAATGGATGCACTGGCTGTTGATAGTCGCCGGTTCGGGAAGTGGGCCGATCGTGATTACCGGGTTGAAAAGGCAATCGAATGCTTTGGCTTGCAGTTCGGCGTGCACTACCCGCACGAAGAACGCCCTGCCGGGCGTGGCCTGCGCCTATCGCCCCTGCATAACTTGATGGTCGAGCGTGGCGCCGTTATGGGCGCGGCTTATGGTTGGGAACGGCCCAATTGGTTCGCGGACACATCTGAAGTTGTGGCCGATGAAACCTTCCGTCGCGCCAATTGGTTTGACCTCGTCGCACGCGAATGCCAAGCAGTGACCGAAGCCGCTGCACTGGCCGACCTGTCGGTCTTTGCGAAATTTGAGGTGACGGGCTCAGGGGCGCTCGCTTTTGTGGACAGTCTTGGGGCCAATCACGCCCCTACAAGTGGCCGGGTTGGGCTGACCCATGTTTTGACACCAGCGGGCGGGGTGACTTCAGAATTCACCGTGGCGATGCTGTCGGATGAACTGGTCTACCTGACGTCAGCGGCCGCAGCGGAAGAACGGGACTGGGATGCGCTGCAGGCACATGCCGAAAACTTCGACGTTGAAATCCACAACCGCTGCGAAGAACTGGCGGTGATTGGCCTGATGGGGCCGAAATCACGCGAGATCCTGCAAGCCTTATGCTCGGAGGATCTTGGCCCGTGGCTCAGTGTGCAACAGATCACTGTGGCGGGCATCCCTGCCCGGGCCCTGCGCGTGTCTTATGTGGGCGAGTTGGGGTGGGAACTGCATGTCGCACGCGATGACGCCGCCAAACTGTTCCTTGCGCTTGAAGAGGCTGGAAAACCTCATGGCGTAGGGCTTTACGGGGCTTATGCTGCCAACGCCATGCGGCTCGAGAAAGGTTATCGCGGTTGGGGCAGTGACCTGACGACGGAACGCACACCCGACGAAAGTGGCGTGGGTTTTCTGGCCCGTCCCGAAGGGCGCGATTTTACCGGGCGCGAGGCCATGCTGGCACGGCGCGGTGACGCAGCATGGGATATGGTTTTGCTCGAAGCCGAACCCGACGAGGTAGATCCGTTCTATGCCCATCCGGTGTACCAAGGTGACCGAGTGGTCGGTGTGGTCACCTCGGGCGCCTATGGCCACCGGACCGGCAAGGTGTTGGCGCTGGCTTATCTGCGCGATGCAAGTGCGCGCGACAATCTGAGTATTGAAATCCTGGGAAAACGACGAACGGCAGAGATCCTGTCTGAGCCGCCGTTTGATCCGCAAAATAAACGACTGAAAGCCTGACGTGAGGGACAAGACATGACACTGACAACTGATTGGTCAATTGACGCAACCGCCAAGCGACGCGACACCTACTATGCGGCAAGCCAGCGCAAGTTTGTCCCCTTTGCAGAGCCGATGGTGTTCAAGCGCGGTTCAATGCAATACCTGTGGGATGCCGAAGATCGCAAATATATCGACCTGTTGGGCATGAACGTCTGCATCTCGGTTGGTCACTCGCACCCCAAGGTGGTCGCCGCCGCAATGGAGCAGGCCCAGACCCTGACCCACTGCACGACAATGTTCTATCATCCCACACCTGCACATCTGGCCGAGGAATTGGCCGCCACCATGCCCGCAGGCCCCGAATGGGTTGTCCACTTCACCAACTCGGGTTCCGAGGCGGTGGATCTGGCGATGACCATGGCGCGCACCTATACCGGCAACCCTGATCTATTGGCGCTTCGCACGGCTTATCATGGTCCCACCGCCGCGGCGCAATCGGCCACGGGCATTAGCGGCTGGCGTCACCCGGGCATGCCGGGCAATGTGGCCTTTGTCGCGGAGCCAAACCAGTATCGCGGCATCTTTGGTGAAAACGCCGGTGCCGCGCCCTATCTGGAGGAAATCGAACGTACCATCGCCAGTGCCACGACGGGCCAAATCGCGGGCATGCTAATCGAGTCTGTTCAAGGGTACGGCGGCATCATTGAGATGCCCAAGGGTTATATGTCCGGCGCGGCAGAGCGTGTGCGTGCCGCAGGTGGCCTGTATATTGCCGACGAAGTGCAATCCGGCTTTGGCCGTACCGGCGATCACATGTGGGGATTTGAGGCTGACGGCGTCATTCCCGACATCGTTGTCATGGCCAAGGGCATCGGTAATGGCTTCCCTCTGGGCGCGGTGGTAGCACGCAAAGAAATTGCCGCCCCGATGGCTGAAAAATTCATGTTCCACACCTATGGTGCCAATCCAACCAGCTGCGCCGCCGGACGTGCAGTTCTTCAGGTGATCCGCGAAGACAAGGTGCAAGAAAATGCGCAGGTCGTTGGCGGCGCATTGCTTACGCGTCTGAATGAGCTGAAAGACAAGTATCCCGTCATCGGCGATGTCCGGGGGCGCGGGTTGATGCTGGCGATTGAGATGGTCAAAGACCGCAAAACCAAGGAACCTGACCGGGAAACAACCTCAGCTGTTTTTGAGCAATGTCGCACGCAGGGGTTGATTTTATCGAAATCAGGCCCATATCAGTCATGCCTGCGAATGGTTCCACCGATGTGTTTATCGATGGACGATGTCGCTCAGGTAGCGGATGGGCTGGACAGGGCCTTTTCTAATCTTTGAAGCATAAATGAGCGCCATAGATTTATTCCGCTTTTCCAAAATCTGACACAAGCATGACTTGTACTTGACATCTTTGGGTGGGCATTCTGCTTGTATCATGGGTTGTGACTGGCTCTGCTTTGGCGTGTCTCGCCAAGAGGGCCGATGCGAGGGGGACGTGAATGGATCTATTGTTGGAGCCGGGTCTGAAGCCGTTTGTGTTTTTTGGCGCTTTGGTGATTGGCTTTCTGCTACTCGAAGTGTTGCTGATGTCCATCGGGGTCGATACGCAGATCGGCGGCGACGCAGATGCGGATTTCGATCTGGATGCGGATTTTGATGCCGATATAGATGCAGACATAGACGCCGATTTTGACCCCAGTATGCCCACCGACCTGGGCCCTGATATTGAATTCGATGTCAGTGCTGATCTCGATGCAGAGGCTGGCGTTAAACCCAGACTTGAGACGAGTGGGGGCTTTCTTGATCTGATCGGTCTGCGCAAACTGCCACTCACAGTCTGGCTGGCGTTGTTCTCGACGTTCTTTGCCGGGGTTGGCCTGTCTGGGCAAACATTGATTTCGGTTGTGACGGGGGCGGTGCTCCCGGCTAGAATCGCTGCCCTGATGGTGCTGCCTGTAGCATTGTTTTTGACACGCTACTGCGCCGAAGCGGTGGGCAACTGGGTTCCACGCGTTGAAACCAGCGCCATTTCTGAGCGCAGCTATGGCCGTCGTAAAGGTGTGATAACAGTTGGTGCTGCCCGCCGGGGGAAGCCGGCACAGGTCCGGTTCACGGATGGGCACGGCAACATGCATTACGTCATGGCCGAACCTTTGTCAGATGAAGATACCCTGCCCGAAGGGACAGAGGTGCTGATCTTGCGCCGACGTCAGGGTGATCTGAAACTTGTCCGCATTTCGTAAAAATTGAAAGGAAAACTGAATGGAAGCTTTAATTACAGGCATATTGTTCCCAGTGGTACTGGTTCTGATCGCCTTTATGATCCTTGGGTTTGTCATGACCCGCATGTATCGTCGCTCAACCCGTGAGGTCAGCCTGGTGCGGACCGGGGCCGGTGGCCGCAAGGTGATCATGGATGGCGGTGTCTTTGTCGTGCCAGTGCTGCACGAAATTACGTTTATAAACATGAAGACCACCCGGCTGGAGGTTCGCCGTGATGGGGTGTCAGCGCTGATCACCAAAGACCGGATGCGGGTTGATGTTGGCGTGGAATTCTACGTCACGGTGCAGGGATCGTCAGAAGGGATTGCCCGTGCAGCGCAAACATTGGGCGATCGCACATTTAACACCGATGCTCTGCGTGAAATGGTCGAAGGTAAGCTGGTTGATGCCCTGCGCTCGGTTGCGGCGCAGATGTCGTTGGATGAGCTGCATGAAAACCGTTCGGACTTTGTCCAGCAGGTGCAACAGACAGTGGCCGAAGATCTGACCAAAAACGGTCTTGAACTGGAATCCGTTTCATTGACTGCGCTTGACCAGACGCCGATGGACACATTGGACGAAGACAACGTCTTCAACGCGACCGGTATGAAAAACCAGGTAGAGCGTATCGCCGAAAGCAAAAAACGCCGCGCCGAGATTGATGCCGAAACCAAGGTTGCTGTTTTGCGTTCTGTGCAAGAGGGTGAGATCAAAGCCTATGAGATTGAACGCCAGCAGGAAGAAGCCCGCGTTGCCCAAGCGATTGAGCTGGAAACCCTAAGATCACGCGAAGCCATCGACCGTGCGAAGAAAACTCAAGAGGCCGAGCGTGAGGCGGAACAAGCCCGGATTGCGCGTGAGAAATCGGTTGAGGCGGCGCAGATTGAGCGCACGAAAGAATTGGAAATCGCCGAACAAGATCGCCAGATCGCCATCCAGCAAAAGTCTGAGGAAGAAAGCCGGGCCAAAGCCGCCGCTGATACTGCGCGCGCAGAGGCAGTGAAAGCTGAGGAACAGGTTAAAACCGAACGCGACGTGGCCGAGGCTGAACGTCAGAAACGCGTGACCATTCTGATTGCCGAGCAGGAGGCCGAGGAAAAGGCCACGGGTATTCGGGTGACTGCTGCTGCAGAAAAAGAAGCGGCTGTGGACCGCGGTGCAGCCCTGCGTGAAATGGCGCAGGCGGAAGCGGACGAAAAAGCGATCGCCATTCGTGTCTCTGCGGCCGCCGCCAAAGAAGAGGCGGTTGATAGGGCAGCCGCTTTGCGTGAAATGGCACAGGCGCAAGCCGAAGAGATCACCATTCGCGCAGAGGCCCTCAAGAAAGAGAAGCTGGCTGATGCCGAGGGTAAACGCGAGCAGATCGCGGCGGAAAATACGCTGTCTGAGGCCGTTATTCAGTACCGTCTGGATATCGAGAAATATACGGTTCTGCCTGAAATCGTGCGTGAAATGGTCAAGCCCGCTGAGAAAATCAACGGCATCACTATTCATAAAGTTGATGGCCTGGGTGCTGGCGGTGGATCAAACGGCGGAAGCGGTGGAAACGGTGAAACCGGACTGGTCAATCAGGCGTTTGATGAATTGCGCGCCATGGCCTTTCAAATGCCCGCGCTCAAATCCATTGGTGAATCTGTTGGCGTGAATTTGGATAATGGCATCAATGGTGTGTTGGGCGATAACTTTGCGCCATCCAGCAAACCCGCGGGCACAGATGCCAAACCCAATGGCAAGGCCGCAGAATAAACACACATACAAAAAGAAAGGGGGCCGTTGATCGGCCCCTCATTCGTTCCTGCCACGGTATTCGTGTCAGACCTTCGGTGGCGTTTTCCTTTGTCATCAAGGAATTGGGCACACCTATCAACGCGTTGCGCGGGATGCGTATGTACACTCAAGCGCAGGTTATCTGTTGCATCAATGTATAAGCGAATCATACCGAATCGGTCAATAGAAAGTGATTTGGGTTTTCTCTTCCGTTGGACGTTCCGTGTGGTCTGATCAAACTAAAACAATGCACGCGTTGTATAGTGTATACTATAGTGGCAAAAGTGACGAAAATTTACACAAGTAAACGGTTAATGTTTTCGACCAATCAAAATTGTTCCGGTGTCATCAACCTCGATGCGGTCTGACGGTTTCGAAGCGACTTTTGGTGTTGGCGTGCTTCCTTGTTGACCGAGTACGACCCATTCGCCTTCTAGGCCGATCAACGATCCCAATCGCGACGGAGTTGTATTACGTCGCACCTCAGGCGAGTGTACCTTGTAGCGATTTTCAAAATTTACGCGGGGCTGTGCAACACCATTCGTGTCGTCGAGTTCACAAAACCACCCAGTGAGGATACCTGGGTATTCCATCTCGTGTAAAAGAGCGAATGCCGATGTGATTTCGACTGCAATAACAGAAACATTTGCATTGCCCATCGCGCTGAAGCGTGAATTCCACTCTACGAGTTCTAAGGTTTCTACATATACAAATACGCAGGTCCCACTGGCCTCTTCAGGGTGTGACGCAAGAGTGCGGCGCACTTTTTCTAGCATCCGCAGTTCATCAATAGGATCATCCGAGGTTTCCAAACTATGTTCAGTTGATTGGATCAGTAAATTATGGGTGCGTATCTCAACTTTCAGAGAAGGATCATCACTGAAAACTTTAGCAAGTGCTTGGGCTGATTGAGTATTGCCCTCAACATAGGCCAGCTCAGGAAATTCGATTTCCTCTTCGTAATCGTCGGCTAAACTTTGAAGGTATGCATATTGCAAGCTCCGCCTGTTCCAAGCGTATGTTTCAATTCGATCTCTCAGTGTTTGAAACGAAAGCCCTACAATATCAATGTCTTCTGAAAATTCGTATTGTTTGCGCTGATAGCTTTTCGTGCTGTCATTATGTAGCTCAAAGATGGTCAAGGGCCCTGGGCGTTGGGATTGGCTATCGTGAGACAGCAAAACAATATCGCTTGCTGACAAGTCATCTTTGCTTCCCAGCATGAAAATTGCTGAGGCACGGCTTGCAATGGCCTGTCGCCAGATTTTTGGCTCTGTCAAATCTCCTGAAACGACCTGAACACTCTGCCCAAAATCTAAATCTAACTGCTCTACGCCATCTGTCTCCTCGTCCACGAGTATGAAAATATCTCGCTGCGCATTTTTGTGAAATACATGTACGAACTCTTCCAGAGTCCCTTCATAACCTTCAATATCGTTCAAACAGAAAATTATGTGCGCTTCGACCAATTCCGTTGCCGCAAGTTGCTTTTGTTGTTCGGAAATTTTGCCCATAATGGGCATGAAGATAATTGCGATCATGTTTGCAATAGCCGCAAGCACGAAGATTGATGCAATGGTTGTGGTTCCCGAAGCTGCGCTATTGGGTTTTAGTGCGTCGATCACCTGTGCGATCAATTCTGCAAATTTTAGCCAAGGGTCACTACCTGCAATCAGAAACGCACAAAACAGTATGACAATCACAATGAGGACTGCAAATAAGGCGCAGCTAAGCAAGGCTGTTGCATAGGGCCGAGCAGATCGAATGAATCTTCGTATGTGCCGCCATTCAGCGAGATAGCGGAAAATTTTCGCGATGCGGATTAGACGGAATAACCGGAGTGCACGAAGCACGCCGCCTGCGCCGGTCCCGTGACTTGTGCCAAATAAACCAAGGAAAAACGCGCTCGAAACGCCGTCAATTAGGATCACCAGAAGGTCGATCAAACCCCAGGGCCGCATGTACTGCCAACCCTTTAAGAAGAAACGTATACAAAACTCGAGACAAAAGATTATGAAAAATGAGACGGTTACCCATCCGAACAAATTTGGTTTGTCTTTTAGCGGGGGGAACTCGAAATATTCAAAGACAGGGGCGGCCAGAACCAATAGTTCCCAAATCGCGAATATGATGGCTATCACTACAACAGGTGCGATACATTTGTCAGCAGGAGCGATTTTTCGGCGAGATCTTGGATAGAACTTTACCAAAAACCAATGCCAATCACGGGCGCGGGGGGGCGTTTCGCGCGCTATTTCCGCATCGCGTTTCTTAGCGTAGGCTAAGAAAATCTGGAATGGTCGTAAAAGAAATCGTAAAATGAGCAAAAACGGAAACATGAATAAGGCTGCCATTCGGCAAAGAATTACATACATTTAATAATGCTCAAAAAACGATTGAGATAAGTATGAGCCGCCGGGCCCGTGAAAGTCAATTTTTTTGGATGCGTGTAGCTCTGCATCGCGTTGCAACTTAACGGAGCGGTATAAGATGAAGCATAGATTATGGGCAAAAATCTACACTAAATCTTTGGCGGCGGGCTGTGTTGCAGGCGACCTACATTATTTTACCTTTGCATACTCCCCTTGACTTATTCCCCTAACACCCCGATATGGCCCTCAGTGCAGCATGCCCATTGATGATCAGGGGGCATTGCAATCAAATTTCCCTTTTCCACATTGCGCAGTGGTACTGATCTGGATGCATCTTGTTCTTGCACGATGTTTTCTACCAACGCGCCCCGACGATACGGCCTGAGCACCGCTTAGGGCCGTGCTATGTAATTTCCGGCGCGCAGCTGGCAGACAGGAACCTGTTGAATGAACTTTGAAGAACTGGGGCTCAAGCCCCGCCTTGTGGCCCAATTGGCTGCACAAGGCATCACTGAACCGACTCCGATCCAGTATAAGGCGATCCCCCTTGCCTTGGACGGACGTGACATTATGGGGCTGGCGCAGACCGGCACCGGTAAGACGGCGGCCTTTGCCCTGCCATTGATTGATGCCATCACCAAGATGGGCACCAAGCCGGCGCCGAAATCATCGCATGGTCTAATTTTGGCACCCACGCGCGAGCTGGCCAAGCAGATCCAAGACAACATCATCGCTATGACCAAAGGCGCGCACATCTCAACTAAGTTGATTGTTGGCGGTGTATCATTGAACCGTCAGGTTGAAGTGATGCGCAAAGGCGCGGATCTGGTTGTGGCCACGCCCGGTCGTCTGATCGATCTGATCGAACGCAAGGCTGTTGATCTGGGCCAGACCCGTTTTCTGGTGCTGGATGAGGCGGATCAAATGCTTGATCTTGGCTTTATTCATGCCCTGCGTCGGATTGCACCACTGCTGCGCAAAGAGCGCCAGACCATGTTGTTTTCCGCGACAATGCCAAAGCAGATGGCAGAGCTGTCAACAAGCTATCTGACGAGCCCGGTCCGGGTAGAGGTTGCGCGCCCCGGCCTGCCGGTTGCGAAAATCCAGCAGTCCGTGCATTTTGTGGCCCAGAAAGAAAAATACGGCCTGCTGCGCGAGTTGCTGTCAACCAAGATTGGCGAGCGCGCCATCGTATTTTCCCGCACCAAACACGGTGCTGAAAAGATGATGAAAAACCTTGAGCGTGACGGTTTTAAGGCCGGCTCGATCCATGGCAACAAAAGTCAGGGTCAACGGGACCGCGCGATCAAAGCCTTCAAAGATGGTCAGATCACTGTGCTTGTGGCCACCGATGTGGCAGCGCGCGGTATTGACATCAGTGATGTCAAATATGTCTTTAACTTCGATCTGCCCAACGTGGCTGAAAACTATGTCCACCGGATTGGCCGGACCGCACGTGCCGGTGCCGAAGGTGAGGCCATTGCGTTTTGTTCAACCGATGAAGTGTCAGAATTCAAAGCTATCCAAAAGGTTCTAAAGGCTGACATTCCTGTCGCAAGCGGCACGGTCTGGGCCGAGTTGAAAGACGCCGGAAACAAAAAGCCTGGCGGTGGCCGTGGTGGTCCCGGCCGTAACCGTCGTCGTGGTGGCGGTGGTGGACACAGTGGCGGCGGAAATGGCGGCCGTGGTCATGGTGGTGGCAACGGCGGCGGTGGAAACGGTGGTGGCGGACGGCGCAGACGCGCCGCCTGATCAGCCGTTTTCGCGTAAAATGGCCCCGGCCAGATAAAGTGACCCACAGATGAGGATCCGCGCTTGCGGGTCCTCTTTTGCAATCTGCTGGACCGCGCTAAGCGCCGTATCTGCCGTATCTGCAGTCATGCCCACAGCTTTGGCGGCTGCGGCTGTTTCATCTGCCGGAAGTGTATTTGCCTCACCGGGGATCGAAATGGCGATTAGCTTTTGCGCTCGTGCGACCAGTGGGTTCAGATACCCCGAGATATCCTTGGTGTTGAGCATCCCACAGATCAGATAAGTTGGACGTGGGGGCAGGGTGCCAAGATGCTGACCCAAAGCTTGCCCCGCAGCGGCATTATGACCGCCATCCAGCCACAACTCGGCCTCAGGTGCCGCATCAATCAATGGGCCAGTAGCCAGCTTTTGCATACGGGCAAGCCATCGCGCCTGAGAAACCGCAGCCTCATAAGCTTTGTCACCCATCTCAAGATAACGCAGGGCAGCAAGCGCGGCTCCAGCGTTCTGGATCTGGTGTGCGCCGGGCAGGTTGGGCAGGGGCAGATCGCGCAGGCCGGTTTCGTCCTGATAAATCAGCCGCCCGCGTTCTTCAGAGATATGCCAATGCTGCCCATGGGCAATCAGTGGCGCACCAAGGCGGGCGGCAGTAGCCTCGATGACGTCCATCGCCTCATCGGGCTGTGGGCCGACAACGCAGGGTACACCGCGTTTGATGATGCCTGCTTTTTCGGTGGCAATTTTGGTCAGCGTGTCACCAAGGAACTGCTCATGATCGATCGAGATCGGCGTGATCACCGACAGTGCAGGTTGATCCATCACATTGGTTGCGTCCAGACGGCCGCCAAGGCCAACCTCAAGCAAGGTGAAATCTGCAGGTGTACGCGCCATGGCCAGTAGCGCCGCGCAGGTGGTGATCTCAAAGTAGGTGATATTGCCGCCATCATTGGCAGCATAACATTCATCCAGCACGGCGGTTAGGTCAGGTTCTGAAATCAGCTCCCCGGCCAGACGGATGCGCTCATGAAAGCGCGCCAGATGTGGCGAGGTATAGGCGTGAACGTGTTTGCCTGCCGCCTCAAGCCCGGCACGGATCATCGCTTGCGTCGAGCCTTTGCCATTGGTGCCCGCCAGATGAATCACAGGTGGCAGGTCATTTTGCGGATTTCCAAGCGCATCAAGCAGACGCCAGACGCGATCCAGTGTCAGATCAATGATCTTGGGGTGCAGCGCCATCATCCGTTCAAGGACGACATCCGATGTCTGTGTGGTCATTTCTCGGTGGTCTCTTCGCTGGCGTCGGCCTCAGCCGGGGCTTCCAATGCGGCCTCAGGCGCGTCGTCAGGGGGCGGTAGGTCACCGGCAACTGCCGGGGGCAGACCCATCAACATGCGGGTGATGGTGATCAGCTCGTCGCGCATCTCGGTCCGCGATGTGACGCGGTCCAGCATGCCGTGATCCAGCAGGTATTCAGCGCGTTGGAACCCGTCGGGTAGTTTTTCGCGAATGGTCTGCTCAATCACCCGTGGGCCAGCAAAGCAGATCAGTGCATTGGGTTCGGCAATGTGCACGTCGCCCAGCATGGCATAGCTGGCAGTTACGCCGCCGGTGGTGGGGTGTGTCAGCACGACAATATAAGGCAGGTTTGCCTCTTTCAGCATCTGCAGGGCCACGGTGGTGCGCGGCATCTGCATCAAGGACAGAATGCCCTCTTGCATGCGTGCGCCACCAGCGGCGGAAAACAGGATCAGTGGGCGGTTCAGCTCAACCGCCTTTTCAGCGGCTGCGATGATGGCGTTGCCAACATACATGCCCATCGATCCGCCCATGAACGAGAAATCCTGCGCTGCGGCCACAATCGGCGTGCGGCCCATATCGCCAGTGGCGACCAGCATGGCTTCTTTTTCGCCGGTCTTGCGCTGTGCGGCTTTCATCCGATCCGGGTATTTTTTCTGATCGCGAAATTGCAACGGGTCGGTTGTTGGGGCAGGGACGTCGATCTCGGCGAAGGCACCACCATCAAACAGACCGATAAAACGATCACGCGGGGTGATGTTCATGTGGTGGCCGCAATTGGTGCAGACGTTCAAGTTGTCTTTTAACTCACGGTGAAACAGCATGGTGCTGCAGCCATCACATTTGGTCCAGAGGTTCTCAGGGACTTCACGCCGCGAGAAAATCGAGTTGATCCGCGGGCGGACGTAATTTGTGATCCAGTTCATGGGCTGCTGTCCCTAGGTAATGTTATCGCACTGAGATAATGGTCAATGTCTCGAATTGCAATCAACGTTGCAACGTGAGGCGTATGGCAAGCCAAGCGCAGAAAATCCAGAGAATATCGACGGGAGCCCAGATCAAAACGGCATCAGCATCATCCATCGAGAACGGATAGGTATAAAGCGCCAGCCCATCCAACCACCCGGTGGGTGCTGCAATCAAGATTGCACCGGCGTTATTGATGAAATGAAACGCCATCGCTGGACCAAGAGAGCCTGCGCGCGCTGTCAGATCCGCTGCAGCAAGACCAAAGAGCGTGGCCCAGCCCACGATCAGCCAGCTGTGTGCGCCGTTTAAGCTCGGATCATAGTGTACCAGTCCGAACAGTATTGACGGCAAGCCCAGCCAGATCAGAGGGTTGGCAAAACGCGCGGCCAACTGGCTTTGCATATACCCTCGAAACAGCGCCTCTTCTGCGGTGGTCTGGATCAGGACCCCGAACAGCCCCGGAGCCAAAAACGCCAACCACAGGGTGGTTGAAAGATTTCGTTGTGGCTCCATTGTATCGGGTGATGGCAAAAGTAGGATCACAAGTGACAACAGTATCAACGGCCCAAGGGCCCGACGAAACTGAAAGATGACCAGACGCGGTGGCCCAAAAATTGTCCAAAGAGGACGATCATGCACAAGCCGCAACGCCAGCCATAACGATATAAAAGCCAAAGTGAAGCCATATAGCGTCAACAGTGCTCCACCGGGCGAAGTGCCATAAATCAGATGATCCCGCGCGCTCTGGTCGGAGGGCAGAAATGGACTGATCGCCTGTGACATAAAGGATTGCAACAAGATCAGTGTGATGAATACCACCATCATCCCGCCAGCAAGGCGTGGTAACCCAGCGCTGGGTCGGGCAGGGTCCGTCAAAAAGCAATGAGCATCATATCGCATAACATCACGCTATTGCGGTGTTCTGGCAGTTACAATCGGATGTTTGCGCAGATCAGGGGGCAAAACGGTGCGAAATCAAGCCGCAGATCGTTTAGTGCCGCTTGTATCGCGCGCGCGGCGCGTCTATGCCCTTTGTGACAAGATTTCGGGAGCCCGCCATGACCAAATTTGATAAAGCAAAACTTCCCAGCCGCTATGTGACCGAAGGTCCTGCGCGCGCGCCGCACCGTTCGTATCTTTATGCGATGGGCCTGAGTGAGGAAGAAATTCACCAACCACTGGTAGGTGTTGCCACCTGTTGGAACGAGGCGGCCCCTTGTAACATCGCCCTGAACCGTCAGGCGCAATCGGTGAAGATGGGCGTCAAACAAGCGATGGGGACACCACGTGAGTTCACCACCATCACCGTCACCGACGGCATCGCGATGGGCCACGAGGGCATGCGCTCGTCACTGGCCAGCCGTGAGGCGATTGCCGACACTGTTGAGCTAACCATGCGCGGCCACGCCTATGACGCGATTGTCGGCCTTGCCGGTTGTGATAAATCCCTGCCCGGCATGATGATGGCGATGGTGCGTCTGAACACGCCATCGGTTTTCATCTACGGTGGGTCGATCCTTCCGGGCCGCTATGAAGGGCGCGATGTGACCGTTCAGGACGTATTCGAAGCCGTCGGTCAGCACCAAGCGGGCAATCTGTCGACCTGCGAGCTGGAAAAGCTCGAAGCCGTGGCCTGCCCATCTGCGGGTGCTTGTGGTGGTCAGTTTACTGCCAACACCATGGCTTGCGTATCCGAGGCGATCGGTCTTGCACTGCCAAACTCATCTGGCGCACCTGCGCCATATGAAAGCCGTGACCAATATGGCGAGGCCTCGGGCCGTGCCGTGATGAACCTGATCGCGAAAAACATCCGTGCGCGGGACATCGTGACATTGAAGTCGCTGGAAAATGCAGCGCGTGTTGTGGCCTGCACAGGTGGCTCAACCAACGCTGGTCTGCACCTGCCTGCGATTGCGCATGAGGCGGGGCTTGAGTTCTTCCTTGATGACGTCTGTGAGATCTTCAAAGACACGCCGTATTTCGTCGACCTGAAACCCGGTGGGGCCTATGTCGCCAAAGACCTTTACGAGGCGGGCGGCGTTCCTGTCGTGATGAAAGAACTGCGCAAAGCGGGCCTGATCCACGAAGACTGCATCACCGCAACCGGCCGCACCATGGGTGAAGAGCTAGATCTGGTTGAACGCGAAGCCGACGGCAAAGTGATCTATCCGGTTGCGACACCAATCACCAAAACCGGTGGTGTTGTTGGTCTCAAAGGTAATCTGGCGCCAGCCGGTGCCATCGTGAAGGTCGCGGGTATGAGCGATGAACAGCAAGTGTTCACGGGCCCTGCACGGGTGTTTGAATGCGAAGAAGATGCTTTCGCCGCTGTGCAAGAGCGCGCCTATGAAGAAGGCGAAGTTCTGGTTATCCGCAATGAAGGCCCCGCAGGCGGCCCGGGCATGCGTGAAATGCTCTCCACCACCGCCGCACTCAGCGGGCAAGGCATGGGCAAAAAGGTTGCCTTGATCACCGATGGCCGTTTCAGCGGCGCAACCCGCGGGTTCTGCGTGGGTCACGTCGGACCAGAGGCCGCGCATGGCGGACCGATTGCCATGCTGAACAACGGCGACATGATCACGATCAACGCCCTCACCGGCGAGATCAGCGTTGACCTGAGCGAAGACGATCTGGCTGAGCGCAAGAAAAACTGGGCTGGCCCGCGCGAAACGATCTACGCCAGTGGTGCTTTGTGGAAATATGCGCAGCTTGTAGGTGAGACCTACAAAGGTGCCGTAACCCACCCCGGTGGCCAGGCCGAACGTCACACCTATTTTGACGATATCTAAAACCTCACTGGCCCGGCCGCTGTTGTCGCCGGGCCAACCCACTTTGCATTGCTGACAAAACGTTAAGGATGTTAACGTGCCCGGACCGGAAATGGTGCAGGCAAGGCAAGCAGGATAGACCCAATATGAGCGAGCTGCGCAAATCGTTGAAGAAATGGCTCGGTTCATGGGCGGGAACACAATCCGGATTGCCCTCCGGGCACCTCCCTGCTGCGACGTCGTCAATCCAGCGACACATTGGCTCCGACAAATTTCTCATACCCCATGGTACAGATTGGTTCTGGCGCCCTGAGATGTGGCGGTCCGCCTTGTCTGAACCTCGCCCGAAATCGGTTCAGAACGGTGCAAAATTGGGATCTGAAGTGAAGTTGTTTCACGATTGCCGCTTGGCTGAAATTTCGCTGGGCCAAGTGCCGAGCGGCGAAATCGCTGATGCCGCGCCTTATGGACTCAGTCTAGAGGTGTCTGGGTTTGATGGATCATTTCTGTCACTGGTTCTGGACTTGCCCGAGGAGGCTCTGCAAGGATTGCAGAAACGGCATCTGATCCGGCTCGATGCGATGATTGACCTGGAAAAACCGCTACCCCTTTTCGCGCGGCTAAATATCAAACACGGCCCCAATGTCGTTCAGGTCATCCGGGAATTAACGTTAAAGCCGACTGAAATGACTGTAGAGTTCGACCTTGGCTATAGTGATCTGAATGAAAAGCGGCTTGAACGGGCATGGATCGACCTGATTTTCAAAGAGCCACAGAACAACAACGTAATGATGCGCGATATGATCTTGTGCCGCTTTCCCCGCGCGGAAGTGTAAACGATCGTGATGTTTTGAGGATTTTCTGGGTTGGCTGAGGCCAGCTTTGGGGTAAAGGTTCAATCGCTTTGGTGTGCCCTAAGTATTTGTTATAAAATAAATTTGGTGACCCCGGCAGGATTCGAACCTGCAACCTGCCCCTTAGGAGGGAGTTAGTCATATGCATATTCCTTATTTGATTTCAGTTATTTGCCGTCGTCTTTGGCCTGCAGCTGTACAAGTTTTGTACGAAACAGCGCCCTAATCTGCGCTTCATCGGTTTCTGAATGCGCATAAACTCTTAGCGGCAAGGAAACGTCGGACCAACGTCCGGCTTCAGCTGCAGTCACTGGGTCAACACCCTGTCGCACAACCAGTTCGGTATAGAATCCATGTCTGCCAGCGGCATGTGCGGAAAGATAAGGTATGTCCGCCGCGTTGCAGATCGTCTTCCACCTACCATTGTAGCCTGTCGAACTCCCATAACCGAATAGCCTTTCTTCTATGAAACCGCCGGTCTTCCGGTTCCTTGGCCTCTTTGGCTTTAACGCTGTGAGTTCGTCCATCATCTCGGGGCTGACTGCGACCAGGCATTTTGGATGCCCTTTTTGGGCTTTGAGGCTCACCGCAAGCGATTCCGGGAAGACTTCCGCCGGTTTCACTGAGATGGCCTGATCAATCCTTGCTGCAGTCTCAAACATGAAGCGAACAAGTGCCGCATTATAGGGGTCAGCCTCTCGACAGAATGCTTCGATCCATCCTCTAGTTGCTGGGACCCGCTTTACACGGCTTGTTTTCCCGCGCTTTGTGTCTTGAGCGACAACTTCGCTTGTCTTGAAAGCTCGAACTTTCAAATAGGGTGTTCTCTTCAGTTCGTGGGCATTGTTAACGACCGCACGGACGGGTGTGATTATCTCCCGCAGCCATGTATCAACTGACACGTCTGGCATTAGCTTAGGGCCTAAGCTCTTGAGAAAGGCTCCAGTGATATCGGATAGTGGCACCTCCCCAATTTCGTCGAGCAACTTTTCTATTCGAGCCGCAGTCTTGGGGTCGGGATCATAAAGCTCAAGGGCATCTAAGAACCTGAGTGCTTTATCCTCTCCAACAAGATGCTTTCGGATTTGGTATTCAGTTTCCTGAGCTATCCAGTCCCGCGCGCCAGCTTCTGTAGTCGACTCCGTGCTTTTTCGATATGGACCGGCGATCGGGCGACCGTTGTATTCGATCCAGCCGACCGCATAGTAGATGCGGTCCCTTTTCCTCGGTTCGAGCGGCAATGGGTGCCCTCCTTTAAAATTGTATCGATTTGGGCCGCTGTGATGATCATTGCATTGCCAAGCTTGTGGCAGGCACCGAGCCTGTTGGCTTTCTCACGAAGCGTTCGTTCGGTGATTGCGAGACCCCGAGATGAAAGGACCGCCACCCACTGGGTCGGCGACTTTCCGTTATCCAGAACTTCCGACCCAAGGGGCTCGATAGATTGCTTTGGCATTCTCAGCCTCCCGACGGTTGACCGTCGACGGTCTCGGAAGATGCGATGATCAAATTTTCGATCTGGAGCGGCGTAAGAAGCATCAACCTACCGATTTTGTGGAAATGCCCAGTCTTGTGCGCTTTTGCTCGGATCAAACGAGGTGAAACATGCACCCCGTGCTCCATTAGCTGCTTACTCCAAGCTTCAGGGGTTTGGCCTTTTGAAAGTAGATCTGGCATAGCTTCCTCGCAAAAATTGCAATCTCTTGCAGAGACTTGTCACCCTGATGTAATGAGTTACAAGTTGCTCACGCAACGCATATTAATCGGTACGTTCGTTCCGATCATCGGGAGGGCGAGCTTTGGCTAAATTCAAGTTAAGGTCAGAAAATACAGCTACCATCAGGAAGATTACGGACAGACTGGATAAGCTGGAGAACTTCAGAGAGGGCTACGTTCGGAACACTCCCACCTCAGCTGTGCACACAAACGTGCAAGCCTTACGCGAAAAACTTGGGCTGCAAAAAAATGAAATGGCCGAACTGCTGGGGGTAACGTCACGCACGTATTATGCGTACGAGCGTGGATTGCGACCGATACCATCCACGACACTCGTAAAACTCGCGATGGTCACTGGGGCAGATCTCAATGAAATTTTGCTGGGCCGCCCTGCTCGGACAAACTTTGAAACTGTTCGTCATGCCGTTGATGATCTAATGTCGATCAGAGCCTACTTAGTTAGCGAATACCCTGAAATGGACGAACCAACACGGACAAAAGTCGCCCGGTTCGCAGTTACAACCGATTGGCAAGGGTGGTCCCGAATGCATCCATCAGTGATCCGAGATGCCGTGAGAATGGTGACGTGTTATCGCTTTCATCCTGAAGACATACCTGCGCCTCCATATTGGGAAGAATATGAAGGAAGAACAGATGAGTACGAAGAAGCAATGACAGAGTGGCAGGCAAAGATTGATAGAGATTTTCCTCCTCAGGACGAAGAAGCTGCCCATCTCTAAGGCATTGAAGTCAATGGAGTTTATGCAGCATTCGGCGGGGAGCGGCCTTTCGCTGCGCATTGCGCTAAGGTCAGCTGTGCGGACTTTGCTGCCGTTTATGAAAGTCTATCTAAGGTCTGCTTTGCTCTGATCCCAATTCCCCAAAACCATCTTTCATCAGAGCATCGAGCATCGGACAGGCCGCTGTCCCATCATCGCAGTTCGCAGATAGGTTTAGAAGCGCTTCGCGAAGAAGCACCAGGTTTTCTATTTTGGCGTTGATCTCAACCAAGTGATCTTCCGCCAAGGTTTTCACCTCGCCACATGAACGATCTTTTTGCACGGTCAAAGACAGGAAGGTTCGGATGATCGAGATAGGGAAACCCAAATCTCTGCATCGGCGAACAAACCTCAGTTTTGCGATCTCATCGGGTGAATAGAGCCTGCGTCCGCCTGCGGTTCGTCCCGGCTTAGGCACAACGCCTTCGCGTTCATAATAGCGGATCGTTTCGATCTTCACGCCGCTTTGTTCTGATGCCTTCCCAATCGTGAACATTTTGCTTGCTCCTGTAGCCACTACAGGAATTAGAAGGGCAAAATGAACGTGAATGCAAATGAACAAACAGCGACTGAACCCGGCTTGATCGGTCGGATGCTCATGCCCCTCGCAGCAGCCCTCGCTTTGTTGTCAGCGTCATGTTGCGTTCTGCCTATCGGTCTATCGATCATTGGCCTTGGTGGCTCATGGTTGACGATGCTTGGACCGTTCATCGCTTATCGCGGTTTCATTTTGTTAGGTGTTGCCATTGCGCTTGTCTGGGCATGGTATCGGGTTGCTCGGCCAAAACCATGCGTGACGCGTAGGCGGTCCGCTATCGTCTGGACCTCTCTTGCAAGTATTGCCTTTTTGCTCGCGCTGTCTTCGCCATATTGGGAGGCCTCAGCGCAAAGGTTCATGTGGGATTTGTGGAGATCGACCCGATGAAGAACAAGTTACTGGCACTTGGAATCGGCGGCACGATCTTGGCGACCCTGTGCTGCTTCACACCGCTCTTGCCGGTCGTACTGACGGCACTTGGCCTTACCGGATTACTCGGCGTTCTATACAACGATGCCGTTCTACTGCCGGTTTTGGCAGGTTTTCTCATGTTGACGGGGTACGCGCTATGGCGACAGAAGAAACAAAAGTAGTCTTGGAATCCACTTTGACCTGTCCGTCTTGTGGGCATGTGGAGACCGAAACCATGCCCACAGATGCCTGCCAGTGGTTCTATGAATGCAAGTCCTGTCAGACAGTGCTGAAACCGCTTGAGGGTGACTGTTGCGTGTATTGCTCATACGCAACTGTTCCTTGCCCACCGATCCAAGAGGGCAAGTCTTGCTGCGCATAGCAGTCGTTCGCGACGTCGCAGCAATTTGGTAGCTATGGGCTCGATGCAGACCTTGGCTGCGAAGACCACCAATGGCCGCTATGGGCCGTCTTTGATGTTATTAACTATATCCCTAAATCCGGGCTCCAAGTGGTACAGCGCTAGATACCTTCGTCAACAAGACTGATGCGTCAGCGTCAAGTGCTCGCGATAAAATAACAAGCTCGGGGACATCGATCCGACGTTGACCCGACTCAATCCGGGCGACGAATGACTGATGACACTTCAATAATGTCGCTAACTCGGCTTGAGAAATGCCTTTGGCCTTCCTTGCCTCGACCAGAGCCCTGATGAGAGCGATATGGCCTTCTGATCTAAGAGATTTCGTCACTTTGTACCCAATTCGTAGCTTTGGGTACTTCCGATAATCTTAAAAATAGATTATCTTAAAAGTAGATAATTTGTGGTGATCATCATGCGACTATTAACTGTTTTCTTATGCTCAACACTGTCGGTAACGTCTGCGCTAGCTGACGATACTTCAGATGATTTGCACGCCCTTACACCCCCTGCTGCAGCAACGGCTCATCCGCATGCCATTCTAGGTGTGTCGCCGAATATGGATGCTGAATCTGCGCTAACTGCATTGTCGGCTCACTTAGAACGCGATCTTGTTCCAGAACAAGTTACTCTGAGCATACAATCGCCAGAGGGCCGCCAGTTCCAATATGTGTACACACAGCGCCTGACGACCCCTTGGGTGGACCCGTTCGTGCGGATGGGCAGTGATGACTATGAGGAGATTACCGTAGACCTCGCAACAGACGTGCTTGATGGACGAGTCCTCGCAATTCATCGGACAATTGCAATATTCGGCAACGATCGTCCCTCTGCAGAGGCCGTTTTTGCTCAGTTGATCGAGAGCTACGGTCAGCCCTCGGCTATGGTGACTGGGTCCTACGATTCCGAGTTGATCTATGCATATGGAACAGATGGATTCATCCCTGATCTACCAGCGCTCGAGGCGTCGATGCATCCTGTCGTCGCAGGGCAACCAATGACGGCCTCAATTTCGCGGTTTGGTTCATTCTTCCATGATGATGTGCCGTGTATTAACGCCATAGGGCGAGACGCATTCTATGAATTTCGAATGCCTCGACCCGAGGATCCGCTAGCATCTTGCGACACTGTCTTAAGGATACGTGTGCAAAGTTCAGGTCTGAAAACCATGATCCACTTTGATCTCATGGACTATCGACTGATCAGGGCTAACCGCGCTGCAACCGACCAGCAAATACTAGAGGCTCTTGATGAGGAGCAGGCACCAAGCAGGATAAAGCTATGAAAGATAACATCTGGCATCTGCGTTCGCGCATGGAAGAGGCCCTGAATCCCATATTTGAAATTTTTGACGAGCGTCAGTTTAGCTTGCTCGGAATGAAGCCGCGAACCAACTTGTCTGAGCTGCAATATGACGCGGACAAGTTGGACATGGCCCTCTTGTTGTTATGTGAGCGCATGCCCCAATACGTTATGGACCCACCAGACCAAGAGCAGAGCGCCTTGACCGCTCGTGAGGTTATTGGGTTTGTTGGAGAACACGACTTCCTGATTTCTGTGAACCAGTTCGCTGGCTACGATCTGGTGGTACGTGCCGAAAACGAAGAAAACTGGCTGCATCACAAAGGCCTAAAGCTGGCTGCGGTAATCGGTACGATATGTAGCCTTTTCTACAGCGAGATTGGTGCCGATCCGGATGACACCTACGGAATTCTCAGCTTCACGCCGGGCGAACAGTAGGGAACTAGGTCATGGACCTGTGATGAGGGATAGCCAGAATGGCTCAAAGCAGCTATGAGACCCGAATGATCACATTGCGCAAACATATCACCCAAACCTAGCGCCCCCAAACTGGCGGGCGGCTTCGCGCTGTTCGCCTCTGATGATCGTCATCTCCGCATTCGCCGTCGCCGTCCGCGCTACCAACGCACGACGGAAAAAACACATGACCAATTGGTATACAGCAGACACCCACTTCGGGCATGAGAACGTCATCGCGTTCTGTGGCCGCCCCTTCCGCAGCGCCGGACAGATGGACGCGATCCTGATCGAAAACCTATGGTCGAAGGTTGGCCCAGACGATGATCTCTGGATCGTCGGAGACTTCGCGTTTGGCCCGAACGCCAAAGATGCAACCTACCTCGAAGGGCTCTTCGGTCAGCTCCCCAGAGCGCGCAAACATTTGATCGTCGGCAACCATGATCTGGAACCGACGCTGGCGTTGCCATGGGACAGTATCTCGCACATCGCAGAGGTCAGGGACGGCCCTAAGAACCAGGCGCATACGCTGTGCCACTACCCGATGATTACCTGGAACCACGCCCGCAGGGATGCGCTCCAGATCTTCGGCCATGTTCACGGGAACTGGAAAGGTTCGAGGAACAGCGTCAACGCCGGTGTGGACGTCTGGGACTTCATGCCTGTTCGCTTCGAGGACATTGCGCGGCGGGCAAAGACGCTGCCGGTGAACAAGCACTGGCAGGACGTCGAACACAATGCGAAGGAGATTTAAGATGTCCCGATCTTACCGCAAAACACCCATTTGTGGGATGACCACGAAAGACAGCGACAAGCCGTTCAAGAAAGCAGCGCACAGACAGGCGCGGCGTGCTCTAAACGCACGTGACTTGACCCTCGACGATCCACCCGCGGCAAAGGCGTTTGGCAACCCTTGGGGCGCACCCAAAGATGGCAAGCAGTGGATCGACCCCCGTCGTTTTCCTGAGATCATGAGAAAGTGAAACTGATGGCGCGTTTTCTGGTCTGGAGTGACCTGCATGATGAATTCTGGGGCCACTTTTAACAACGCAATTCGTCTGCGACAGTGGACGGAGTTCTTATCGCTCGCGACATTCAAACCAGCGTCACGCTATATCCTGAAAAGGAAAACCGGACGTTCGTGCTACGCGCGGCGAAGGTCTCCTCAGAGCCCATTGCAGAAGTGTCAAAATTTCGCTGCATGCGCGCGCAGCAGAGATTTTTACGAAGCGGCGAAAGATTTTATGCTGCCTGGCGGCGGAAACAGCAGCCGTTCATGCAACGCGCAGCAAATCTGAAACCATGAATTCGAAAATTGCGGAACAATCCCGCCTTTTTGCTTTTGCCTCTTTCGCTGACGCAGAAAACCTTGGTAAATTCGGCGCAGAGCGCGGTGTTCTTGCAAATTTCCCCAAAACCGCCGTTCATGAGCTGAACGTCCACAGGATTTCAAGCCCGCCTCTCGCTGCGATCATTTTCAGCCCGCAACCAGTCCAAGAATGCCTCTGCGCCCTGAGACATCGGCTGGTCCGTGAAAACGACAAAGTAACCCGCGTTTTCAACTCTGACATCGGACAAGCGGACAAGCGTGCCATCGTCAATTTCTGGCGCGATCAGATCATCCCAAAGCGCCAACCCCTGACCATCCACCACCGCCTGAACGCGGCTGTTTGAGTCAGGAACCGTCAAGCTGGACCGACTGGGTGCGTACGGCAGCCCTGCAGCTTTGTGCCAGGCGCGCCACCCCGCATCGCCGGAGCTGTCACCCAAGAGCGGAAGCTGCTTGACCGCCTCAGCCAATCCAAGTTGGCTTACCTGCTCAGCAACTGCACGGCTGGCGGTTGGCACGGCAGGCAGGGACAGAAGAAGTTCGCTCTGGTGACCCTCCCAGCCGTCAATTCCCCAGAGGATTGCCATGTCGACCTTGACCGATCTCATCATGTCGACCGAATTGATCGGCTCAATGCGCAGGCTGATACCGGGATTGGCCTCAAAAAAGCGGGTGAGCCTTGGCGACAGCCAGCGTGAAGAGAAGTAGGTCAGCGCGCCAACGGTCACGGCACCCGAGGCCGTTCCGCGCAGGTCTTCGATTTCACGGTCGATCTGGCTCAGGGACGTCTGGGACACATGCCACAATCTGCGCCCTTCTTCTGTCAGTCCCAGTTTTGCGTGCGCGCGCTCGAACAGTCGAAACCCAAGCTCGGCTTCAAGCTTGTTGATTTGGTAACTGATCGACCCTTTCGATTGATGCATCTCGTCCGCCGCCTTGGTCATCGACAGAGTGCGGGCAACGGCATCAAAGATCTTGAGGGCATCATAAGAACGAAAGCGCATGAATATTGTCTAATTTTTTCGAACGACTTGTGCAAATCATTAGATTTGCGCTGAGCGCAGTCGGTCCAATATCACCAACTCAATGCGTGGCACCCATCTGTCCTTGTCGAAGATCACCCGCAGGCGTCTAACAACTCTGAACGGTGAACAATATGACAACTGACCTTTCCCACTTCCGCTTCGTCGCCAAGGCTCTCCCCAATCAGGGCGCGCGCCCGCGCGAGCTTGCCCGCACCATGCCTGCCCATCCGCTGAGCTACATGGAACTGCCCTATGATCCCGAGTACACGCTCTATAACTCGCGCTTGACGCCGGAGAAACTCGACACGGCCACAGATGACGAAATGTATTGGGCGGTGCGCACCAGCGTCATTTTCCGCCACACCGGAGAATTGCCGATCGAGATTAGCGGGCCGGATTCTGAGGCCCTGCTGAACAAAGTGTTCACCCGGAGTGTCAGCAAGGTGAAGCCGGGCCGCTGTTCCTATCAGTTTGCTTGCTACCATGATGGCGGCATGATCACCGATGGGGTGTTGCTGCGGTTGTCGCAGGACAGGTTCTGGATGGCGCAGGCAGACGGCGATCTCTTCAGTTGGTACAAGGCACACGCCGAAGGGCTGGACGTGAAAATCCACGACCCGAATGTCTGGGTCAGCCAGATTCAAGGCCCACGATCACTGGACCTGCTGGCTGCCGTGCTTGACGGTGGGGTGCCCGACCCATTCCGCTATTTCGATTGCGCCGAGGTTTCCATCGCAGGCCAGACCTGCTGGATCAGCCGCTCGGGCTTCACCAATGAACTGGGCTGGGAAGTCTACATGTTACCCGACACTGATATCCCCGCCATCGGTGACAAGATCATGGAGGCAGGTGCTGCCTTCGGTATTCTGCTGACCGGAACGCCAGTGTTCCGGGGACGGCGGATCGAGGCCGGGTTGCTCAATGCCGGGTCGGATTTCGGGGCGGACACCACGCCGTTTGAGGCAGGGCTTGGTGGTTTTGTCGAGTTTGATGATCGCGATTTTGTTGGCCGCAAAGCGCTGGAGGCAGCGGACAAATCCTGCCGAACCTGGGGCATGCGGGTCACCAGCGGTGTCGCACAGCTTGGCCGCGTCATGACCATTGATGGCGAAGAGGTCGGCCGGGTCTGTTCTTCGGGCTATTCGCCCTATCAGGGCTGCGGTGTCTGCATCGTGCGCATGGATGTCCCGGCGCAGGGTCCGGGCACGCATGTCGATGTGCTCTGCGCCGATGGCTCCACTCAAAACGGTGAACTCTGCACCCTGCCGATGTACGACGCCGACCGCCTGATACCACGCGGCAAGCTGGTGGACGTTCCAACCAAACCCATTGCTGCAGAATGACTTGGCAACTAGGCTGCGTTCGCAAGGAACCCTGCGAGTGCAGCCGCGGCCACTGACGCGCGTTCAACATGAAGGAAATGTCCGCATTCATGGAAGATTTGAAGCTGAGCCTTTGGAATAGCTTGCGCCATGGCATTGATTTCAGCGGTTTTCACCAAGCGATCTTCCTGCGATGCAAGGATCAATGTCGGGACTTGAAGCGCTGCCAACTTTGCGCTCAGGTCCAGTTTTGAACATGCAGTGAAATCGTTCAGCAGAACGTTTCCTCCTGCAGACATCATCCTTTGCTGTGTGGTCTTCACGAAGTGTTCTGGCGTTGATTTGTGCCAGCAAGAGCGGGCGATGGCGGCGACGGTATCTTCGGTTTGGTTCTGCAACCCCTTCAGCAATTCGGGTGTGACTGGCATTCGCGCCGCCCCGGCGATCAGGCATAGTGAGGAAATCCGCTCGCTAGATTGCAACGCGGCTGACAAGACAACGCCGACACCCATTGAGTGCCCCACCAGACAGACGTTTTCCAGATTGAGCGCCTGCAGGAAACCGGTGACTGCGCGGCTATGGCCAGTGATATCAGGCAAGCTTAGGCCACCCGAGCCACCATGGCCCGGAAGATCAATCGCAATCACGGGATGCGCGTGCAGCGCTTGCCCCCCTTGACCGGGCAGAACAGCCGTCATTGAGGGAAGGCCAAACGGGGCAGTCGCCTCGGCCACACTCCGCCAAGATTGCGGCCAGTCGAGTTTGGACCCTCCGGCACCGTGCACCAGAACAAGTGTGGGCCGCTCCGGCGTCACTGCAATTCCGTTGGTGCTAAAGCAGATTTTTTGCCCGCCGATGCTGACTTTTTGGTTGGCGTATGTCTCAAAGCGAGGGTGAGGCGTCATAACGATCACACCAGCTTGTGCATGGCTTCCAGATCTGTGGACCCGATCTCGTCTACAATTTTGCTGCGCAGTTTTCGCATCGCGCCCAGCCATTTGTCGTAGTTGGCAGACTTGAATTGGATGAATTGCGCGACATCCGCGTGCGGCAAAATCAGGAAGCTTTCCTGCGCAACACCCTCAACCACGGTTTGAGCAAGTGCTTCTGGTGTGATCACACCCGGCAGATCGCTTGATGCGCCTTTATCGGCATACCCCAGCATCGGGGTTGCCACATATTGCGGACAAATGACCGAAACCTTGATCCCGTCACCGCCATGGGTGATCGCGACGGATTCAGCGAACCCAATGGCCGCATGTTTGGTCGCGGAATAAGCCGCATCACCGATTTGGCTCAGCAACCCGGCAGCCGAAGACATCTGCAACAGATAGCCGCTCCCGCGTTCGATCATGCCTGGCAGAACCGCGCGGGCGGCATAGACATGCGCCATCACATGAACGTCCCAGCAAAGGCCCCAGGTGTCATTGCTGGCCGAGGCTGAATGTGATGGCTCGCCTAAACACACACCCGCGTTTGAGCAGAACATATCCACCGGGCCAAAGTGCTGCTCTGCCTGCTGAACCAACGCCTGCACATCGGCCTCCTTGGTGACGTCGCATGCCACAGCCAAACCATCAATCACGGCCGCGGTTGCACGAGCCGCACCTTCGTCCAGATCGGCGACAACAACCTTTGCACCCTCCTTGGCGAACCGAGTGGCTAAGGCCGCACCAATGCCGCGTGCACCGCCGGTGATAATGATCGTCTTATTCTTAAGATCCATGGGACTTTCCTATCGCAAATTTTTACAGAAGAGATGGCAGCCACAGCGCCATCGAGGGAAATGCAATCACAAGGCCAATCATCACGAACATGGCGAAAACGAACGGGATCGCCCCTTTGATTACGTCTTTGATTGGTCCGCTTTGGCGGATGGATTGCACAACATAGAGGTTCAGCCCAATAGGCGGTGTGATCAAAGCGGTTTCCAGCAGCAACATCAGCACCACACCGAACCAGATCGGATCGTACCCAAGGGCGACGATCACCGGCACGACAATGGGGGTCGTTGTGATCAACATGGACAGGCTCTCCATGAAACACCCCATCACTAGATAGATGGCGATAATGATCAACAACACCTGAAACGGGGACAGGCCCAGGCCTTCGATAAAGCTTTGGAATGCGGCCGCGAGGCCGATGACGGCAAGCACGAAGTTCAAGAAGGCCGCTGCCAGAATGATCAGCATGATCATCGCTGTTGTCCGCATGGTGCCTTCGAATGATTTCAGAAGCATATCCCGTGTCAGCTTGCCGTTTTTCCACGACAGCAAGAGTGCCGCAAGAACGCCCAGAGAGGCACTTTCCGTCGGCGTCGCCCAACCCGCATAAATGGAGCCGATGACCACAATGAAAATGAACAAAGGTTGCAACAGATTTGGCAGGCTCGCGAAACGCTCAGACCACGAAATTGAGATCTTTTCGCCGCCCCAGCCTTTGTTGGCGAGGCAGAGAAGGACGATGGTAAGACTGTAGAGCCCCGCCAAAACCAGCCCCGGTAAGATTCCCGCGAGGTAAAGCTTGGGCACGGATGTATTGGTCAAAAGCCCGTAGATGATCAGGCCAACGGAAGGCGGTATCAGAATGCCAAGTGTCCCACCGGCGGCAAGCGAGCCAAGAAACAGGGGTGTGTGATAGCCGCGCTTGTCGATCTGCGGCACCGCAACCGTCCCAACGGTGGCCGCCGTGGCAACGGAAGACCCAGAGGTCGCCGCAAAGATAGCGCTGGAACCGATATTGGAATGCATTAGCCCGCCCGGCAGCCATGACAGCCATTTTGCCATCGCATCATACATCTTTTCAGCGATGTCCGAGCGCAGCATGATCTCGCCCAGCATAACAAACATGGGCACCGCAACGAGCAGAAATTCGATCGAGTTTTCCCACATCATGTCACCAATGGCGCGACGCAAAGGCATGATGGAAAAGCTCTCGTCCAGCACCACACCCAACAGGCCAAGTGCTGCAGCAACCGGAATTGCAAGGAAGATGAACAGAAGTAGAAGTGAGAAAGTGACGATAAGGATCATGATTTGCCCTCCGTCTCGACCAGCTCCGCTTTGATTTCGCCTTCGATGCCTTCGGAACCGATAAGCTCAGAGACTGCATCCCAGTTGCGGCGCAGGACATTGCCTGTAACGCGAAGCGCAATCAAAACCCACATCGCCAAAGCAAGTCCGATCCCGCTGATCCAGACAATCTGAGGAATAGATAGCGGTGTGCGTAGGGGCGTGACCGAGATACGGCCGGTTTCAACCGTCCCTTTGACCAATTCAAACCCGTACCAGCCAATAAGGGCGAACAGCGCGCCAAGTGCGAGAAAGCTGAGAATGTCCAATGCAATACGCAAAGGGCGCGGCATCAGATTATAGACAACGTCGATCCGCACATTTCCTTTCTTTCTGATCACGGCGGCGTAGGACCAGGCCGTAGCTGCCGCGAAGACATAGCCTGAAATTTCATCCGCACCCCCAAGCGACGAGTTAAAAAGCTTACGCATGATGACTTCCAATCCAACCATGAAAGCTGTCATCAAAAGGGCCGCCCCTGCGACCCAAACGGCAATTTCTGAGACACGGTCAAGCGCGCCTTGTGTTCGGATCAACATGGTAAACCCCCTGCAAAGTTGGATGGCGGCACCAGCATGCCAGTGCCGCCAAGCGCGTTACTGAATGGATAGACCGTTGGCCGCGCCGATCGTGGCGTTCCACGGGCCTGCGCAGTCCGCGTCGCCGCAGCGCTCGAGCCAGCCTGGGAAGACATGGCTTTGCAGGATCCCTTTGGCCTGCGCGCTATCTTCTTCGGTCATCGGGATAAGGCTCATGCCGACGGCATCACCTTTGGAACAACCCGCGTCATCACCCGTCAGACAGGCCAACCCCTCGTTTTCTTCGGTGACATAGTTCGTCCAGGTCGTGTCTTCCCAATTGCTGATCTGCTCGGCCAGTGCGGCGCGAGATGCGTCATCAATGCTCTGCCATTTGGAAAGGTTCGCGTAGAGCCCCGCCATGCCCATGTTAATCGGCAGTTCGCCAACATAGTTGATCACCTCGTGCCAGCTAGCGTCATAGGCTGGGATCGCACCAGTGACCGCGCAATCGACGACGCCGTTCTGAATGGCAGGAACAACTTCACCGAATGCAATCGTCACGTTCGTCGCCCCTGCGCCGGACAAGAAGTCTGCGTGGGTGGCGCTTGAAGTTCTGATCTTACGGCCTTCAAGTCCGGCCAAGCCATCGAACTCGTCCTTGCAGAACACGAACTGGCGACCAAAGGGGTAATGCGCCAGCATGATCAGGTTCTGCTCCGCCAGACGTGCATTGATCACGTCGCGGTAGGCATCGGCGTTCGCGCGTGCGCTGGCCATATCGGTTGCGACACCAGCAAGATCGATGCCTTCCATCTCGGGCGTCGATCCGGTGACATAGGCAACAACCATGTTGCCCATATCGAACACACCGTTTTGTAGCAAGTTGAGCGTCTCGTACCCTTTCAAGCCCATGACAGAGATGGAGACGATTTCGCCGCTCATCTGACCTTCGGTGTTTGCAGACAAGGTTTCGGTCCAGAACGGCGCTTCGTAGTTTTTGAACTGGCTGAGACTACTCCAGGTCCCAAGCACCTTAAACTGGTGCGGCTGGATGTCGTCTGCCTCTGCCGTTCCAGCGGCGACTGCAAGACTTAGCCCTGCGATGGTGGCGAGTGATTTCAACATAAGTTTCCTCCCTTGGATGTGTTGAATATGTGCCGCTGCGGTTATTCCGAGCGGTCGTTGATGGGTGTGTTGGTGGTCCAGTCAAAACGGCCCGTGTCGCGTTCCTGAACGGCCTGTTTCCAGCCGACCGCCTCGACGCGGGCCTTGAAATTCATCCCTTCGGGCGAATGGCGGGTGATCCCGTCAAAGACGGTGGCCAATCTTTGGGTCTGGTTGATCTTTTCTTCCACAGCCGCGTTGATCACCATCTTCTGCATCGCCAGCTGGTTGATCGGAACGCTCGCCATTCGCTGCGCCAGCGCCTCGACCTCGGTATCCAATTGCGCATCTGGCACGGATTTCAGCACCAGCCCCATCTCGGCAGCCTCAATCCCGGTGATCTTGTCGCCCGTAAACATCATGCGCTTGGCTTTTTCCGGCCCCAACCGATGCACCCACATCGCCGTCGTCGGGCAGCCCCAAACACGGGTGGGCATGTAGCCGATCTGCGCTGTGTCTCCCATAATCGTAAGATCCGCGCAGAGCGCGATGTCTGACCCGCCAGCAACGGCGAAACCATGCACCTTGCAGATAACTGGTTTCATCGCTCGAAAGAGAGACATGAAGGCCTGCGTATTGGCCCACATAAACTGGAAATCCTGCATCGGATCCCAAGGCATCTCCTGCACAACCTGATTTGTGCCCTTGCCTTCGGCGTAATGCGCCAGGTCATAGCCCGAACAGAAAGCCTTGCCCGCACCCGACAAGACCATCACATGCACGTCCCTGTCGGCATCCGCTTGCGCCACCGCCGCAGCCAACTCGCCGGGCAAGTCATCGTCGATGGCATTCATCACCTCGGGACGGTTCAGGGTGATCCGACCAATGCGGCCGTCTTTCTCGTAAAGAACTTTTGGCAAGGTGCGTTGCTCCAGTTGTGACTCTCGGTTCGCTGACCGGTTATGGGAGCATGGTTGGCAAACCTGATATTTTCCATTATTAGTTTTCTATGTTTTGATAACTTTGGAATATCAATAATGCTACCAACACTTCGCCAACTCCTCGTCTTCAAAACCGTAGTTGAGCAAGGCAGTTTTCGAAAAAGCGCTGACGTCCTGAACACATCCCAGCCAGCGCTGTCGAACTCTGTTAAGGCGCTGGAGGATGTTCTGGGAACGTCGGTGTTCTTCCGAACAACACGATCTGTGGAACTGACTGCGGCTGGCACCGCGCTTTATGCGCGCATCGATCAGATTTTTGAGATGGTTGAGACTGCCACATTGGAAGCCCGCGATGCGGCAGACGGCAAAGGCGGCAGGCTACGACTAAATTACGTGGATTTTGCGATCCTGGGTGGATTGCCCGATGTGCTGGAAAATTTTCGGTCGAAAAACCCGAAGATACAGATTGACATAGGTTTCGCCCGCACGCTTGAACAGATTGAAAAAATGCAGAAAGGCCAGATAGATATCGGGTTTATTTTTGACATGGACACGCCTATTCCGCCGGATTTCCGGCGATTGGTTTTCAGTGTTGAAGGACTTGCCGCTGTTGTGCCCAGAGCGCATCGGTTGGCCAAGAGGGCCACGCTGGAGCTGGAAGAGCTCAAAGGCGAACCCATCATTGCGGGCGACGCCAGATGGGAGCGGTATACGGATATGGTCAACGAGCATTGTATTGCCCGTGGCTTCTCGCTCGAGATTTCTCAGCGGGCTTACTTGCGCGACGAGATGCTGTCCCTCGTTCTGGGCGGCATGGGGGTTCTAATCTATCCCAATTGCATCATGAACGCCGCGCGCTTTGGTTTGCGGGCTATTCCGATCAGCGATGTTGGCGATGTTATCACGACCTCACTGATTTGGCGCAGCGACAGCGCGAACCCAATTGTAGCCCCGTTTGTCGACGCTGTGCGCAAGTCGTTAGCCAACGCCGTTGATACAAAGTAATTATCAATACATAGATTTTTGATATTTGAGAATTCGCGGCACGTTGCCTCTGATATTTTATGAGAACAATGAATAATCAGAGCCACAAATGTACAACTTACACCTCGAAAAAGCGTATTTCCCAGCTCAGTCAGACATGGATGCAATCGATGTGCCTATTGGCGAAGGCCTAAGGGAGGTCACAGCAAGCAACATCTACAGGCCGGCACTGACTGAGATCCGTCAAGATGGGTCTCGGGGACGCTCCTGGACATACGGCGCGCTTTGGGATGATTGCGAACGACTAGCGCTTGCTTTGAGTTCGCGTTTTACCAAGGGCGAAAAGATTGTGGTCTGGTCTCCAAACAGCCCTGAATGGGTTTTGATGGAATATGCCTGTGCGCTTGCCGGTCTGGTGCTTGTAACGGCCAATCCATCGCTGCAAGCCAAAGAACTTCGGTATGTACTCGAGCAGTCTGGCGCTGTTGGCCTGTTCCATGTTCAGGAATTCAGGGGCAACCCTATGGCACAGATCGCCACGCTTGCCAGCGACGGCAATACGACCCTGCGGGAAGTAACTGATCTTGATGATCACGACGTTTTGTTCGCACGAGGCTCAAACGAGGCACGTCTTCCAGAAGTGTCGACCTCCGATCCGGCACAAATTCAATACACGTCAGGAACGACCGGGTTTCCAAAGGCAGCACTTTTATCCCATAGGGGGCTGTTGAACAATGCGCACTTCTATGCAAACCGCTGCGGCGTCACACAAAACAGCATCTGGATCAATATTATGCAGATGTTTCACACATCCGGCTGTGGGATGGTGACGCTGGGCGCAATGCAGGTAGGCGCGCATATGGTACTTGTCAGTTTGTTTGACGCGCCGCGCATCGTCGATCTACTTGAAAGCGAAAAGGCCGATGTCATTCTGGGCGTTCCGACAATGGTGGTCGCCCTCCTTGAGGAACAGGAACTTAACCCACGTGATACAACTGCGCTGCGCGTGATCAGCTGCGGCGGTGCAAATGTCGCCGCGGATTTGGTACGACGGGTGAAGAAAGCGTTTGGATGCGGATTTTCGACCCTCTATGGCCAAACGGAGCACTGCCCAGTTATCACCCAGCACCACTTGGACGACAGCATTGATGATATCTGCAAGACGATTGGCCAGCCGATCCCGCGAACAGACGTGTCCATCCGACGTTTGAGCGACAATTCCTGCGCTGAGCTGAACGAGCCAGGTGAAATCTGCGCGCGCGGTCCGTGCACTATGCTTGAATATCACGACAACCCGAAAGCCACGCAGGCGACGATTGACGCAGATGGTTGGCTTCATACTGGTGATTTGGGCACAATGGACGATCGAGGCTATCTAAAGATCACCGGTCGGGTCAAAGAGATGATTATTCGTGGCGGAGAGAACCACTTCCCTGCGGAAATCGAGAATGCGATGCTAACACATCCAGAGATTCAAGAAGTCGCTGTGGTCGGTATCGCCGACGAGAAGTGGGGCGAGTTAATTGCGTGTTTCCTCCGGCCATCGGGCGATGCAACTTTGAGCGCGGCGGAACTGAAATCTCATTGCCGATCCGAATTGTCTCCACAAAAAACGCCAAATCTTTGGATTGAGGTCAAAAGCTTTCCGATGACCGGGTCCGGCAAGATCCAGAAATTCGCCTTGCGCGATATGTTCGAACGCGGTGAACTCACACCTTTAACGGCATAGGTGATCCAATGACGAAATCCGAACGGGATCTGCTCACAAGCACGCATTGGGGCACCTACCGGGTGGATGTTGAGAATGGTCGTGTCACCAACCTTCGTGGGTTTGAGCATGACCCAGATCCCTCGCCAATTGGGCCGGGGATAGTGGATGTGCTTGACGGCCCAACACGGATCACGGCCCCGATGGTGCGCAAGAGCTGGCTGGAAGGTGGCCCGGGCACGGCGGGTGACAAACGCGGGTCGGACGCATTCGTGGAGGTTACCTGGGAGGAAGCCAACCGGCTGGTCGCTGCAGAGCTTACCCGCGTGCGCTCTACCCATTGCAACCGCGCGATTTATGCCGGGTCTTACGGCTGGGCAAGTGCTGGGCGGTTTCACCACGCGCAAAGCCAACTCAAACGGTTTCTGAACTGTATCGGTGGATATACCGGTTCCAAAAACACGTATTCCTTCGCTGCGGCAGAGGTGCTCGTACCTCATGTCCTCGGCACCTTCCGCGGGCATTTGGATACAACCACAAGCTGGGAAAGCATTGCATCAGATTGTGACCTGTTCGTCGCTTTCGGCGGTGTGCCTCTGAAGAACGGGCAAATCAGCCAGGGTGGGACCGGCGCACACGTACAGAAAGGCGGATTGCTTGCGGCACACAAGGCAGGCGTCAAGTTCGTCAATATCTCCCCTCTCAGGGCGGACCTGCTGGACCGGGTCAACGCAGATTGGCTGCCCATCCGGCCCAATACAGACGTGGCACTGATGCTGTCGCTGGCCCATGTGTTGCTCAACGAAGACCTGCACGATCAAGCGTTCCTTGACCGCTACACCGTCGGTTTTGCGCGTTTTGCTGACTATCTGTTGGGCAAAACGGATGGCATTCCCAAATCACCTGAATGGGCCGCAGACATTTGCGAGATTCCTGCCGACACCATCCGTGATTTGGCCCGTCGCATGGCGCGCAGCCGGACCATGATCTCAACAGCTTGGGCTTTGACACGTCAGGATCACGGCGAACAACCGTTTTGGGCGGCCATCGCACTTGCGGCGATGCTGGGGCAGATCGGCCTGCCGGGGACGGGCCTGGGTTTTGGCTATTCGGCGATGAACAACACCGGATTGAACCGCACGCCAATCCACTATGCGTCCTTTCCGCAAGGCCATAATCCTGTGCCGGATTTCATCCCCGTGGCGCGCGTGACAGACATGCTGGAGACCCCCGGGGGGAAATTCGACTATGACGGCGCGTCTTACAAGTATCCCGACATCCGGCTCGTCTGGTGGGCCGGTGGCAACCCTTTCCACCACCATCAGGATCTGAACCGTATGCGGCGGGCCTGGGCCAAGCCCGAGACCATCATCGCCAATGAATGGTGCTGGAACGCACTGGCCAAACATGCCGATATAGTGCTGCCCTGCACCACGCCGCTGGAGCGCAGCGACATCGCACTGACGCCCAAAGACCCCTATCAAGTGGTGATGGACCGCGCCATCAAACCCGTGGGACAGGCGCGTGATGATCACGAAATCCTACGTGGCATTGCCGCTGAAATGGGCGTGGAAGAGGCGTTTACCGAAGGGCGCAGCCCGCAGGATTGGCAACGCTGGATCTGGGAGGTTTCGCGCCAACAGGCCGCAGGACAACGTGTTGAGCTGCCCGGTTGGGAGAGCTTGCAGCGCGACGGCTGGGTCAAGGTACCGGTGCCGGACAAGCCCACTGTCATGCTGGACGCTTTTCGCACCGACCCAGAGGCCAACCCGCTCGCCACACCGTCGGGCAGGATCGAAATCTTTTCGCAGACCATCGCAGACTTCGGCTATGACGATTGTCCCGGCCACCCCGCGTGGATGGAACCGACCGAATGGCTGGGCGCTGCTGCCCCGGATGACCTGCACATGATATCTAACCAGCCCCGCAACAAGCTGCACAGCCAGTTAGATCACGGCGCGGTCAGCCAGGCTGACCGGCCAAAGGGCGTTGAACCGATGACGATGCACCCGAGAGACGCTGCGGTGCGCGGGCTGATCGAAGGTCAGATTGTCAAAATTCACAACACCCGCGGCGCATGCCTTGCTGAACTGCGGATCAGCGACATGACCCGACCCGGCGTTATCCAGATTGCGACCGGCGCATGGCTCTATTCTGACGGCGACCTCTGCCGCAATGGCAACCCGAACGTGCTGACCCGTGACAAAGGCACATCAAGACTGGCCCAGGGTCCCGTGGCGCATTCTTGCCTTGTCAAAGTAGAGACTATTGCAGGCAAAGATCATCGTCTAAAAAGGTGAACTGGACGCCGAACAGCAAAACAAGACTTCAAAATTCACATGAGATGACCATAGTACTTGTCCGGCTGGGCGGACCTATTTGCATTGGCTGACGCGCGCCACAAGTAAAAAAGCTGTCCAAGTCCAATCGGACACGCGTCTCTCTTGTCCGGATATCATGCGGCGAAGTGCAGTTTGAATGGTGACGCCGAGACCGGCTGGGGATGACCGCTTCGACGATTTGAATTGCGACGCCGCATGAACGCCGCTGCATGTGTTGGCTAATGCTGCGTGAGCAATAGCTGCGCCTGCACAAGTCCGGAAAGTCCGCATAGCCGACAGTCGCGATACTGGAGATAAATGTTGGCATTGCCTCCGCGCCTGAGCTTCCGGAGCTCATCATATTCGAAATTAACGCCAATATATTTAAGTCGTTGCGATTGATGGCGCTAAACAGGGGGAACACTGGTTTAGTCTGAGAGCCGATACATGCGTCCGTTCAAATGTGCGACTTCGGACAGATCATCCGCCTGCCAACGCCTGATACGAGCTCCTTCTGGGATAACAACTAACGTATGGCCACGAAAATCCAACAACTGGATACCAACCCTGTCCCGTAGTGTGATGAAATGCTCAAGCTCTTGCCGTACAGCATCTCTTTCTTGAGACATTGCAGAAATGTCCTCCCCGATTTGGGTAAGCTGTTCAGCGGCTAGTTCACTCTGACGCAACACATTGCTTTCCAGTTCAGCCAACGCCATTTCACCGTCCAGACGTGATGCCTCAACTTCGGCAGAAATTGTTTCACGAAGAAGGGAAGTTTCAATCTCGGCAGCAGCTTTGACCTTTGCCGCAGACCAGAACGCAAAAGCGACGACAAATGCTGCTGCAACAACAGAGACAACAACTCCAGCACCAACAAGCACCCAGATCTGCCGAATGCGTCGTTCTAAAGAGGAGGCGCGTTCATCAATCAGATCTGTCCGTGCATTCAGACCTCCAACGGTAAAGGACGCCTGACGGACGGCCTCGTGTAGTTCCCCAACAACTTGTTCAGCGTCACGCACCGTCGCCAAGCTGTTCGTCCGCCGCTTTGCTTCAAGGGTAGCAATCCGATTGTCGAGATCATTTGTCATGGCTGCATTCCTCCCGATTGTGGCCTTGAAATAGGCTTGAGCACCTCAGAGATTTGTTCACGTTCATGCTCAGCCTCTAAGGTGGACAGCTTCCCGGTAAGCTTGGCCCAGACCTTACTGACCAATACGACGACCTTTTCGATCACCGGTGCAATTTCCAACCGCTCCACATCCTGGGCGAGTCTAGGATCATCGAATTGTAGTTCTGATTTTTTGTCATCGAAGCGAACACTCCCGGTAAGGACGCCGATCAGAACCCGCGCTGTCACAGACGCTGCGCGTAACACAACTTCCCTTAAGAACGTCCGTTTTTCATCTTCAAACGCGAAACGGTCAGATAGAAGGCTTGATGCCTGCTGTTCCAGTGTTTCCGTTTTCTGGGCCAGCTCAGTTCGCGTCATCTGCTTCATTTCTGCACTCTCAGTCTCAGCCCGCCTTAGGATCTCTTGAGCTTCCGCCTCAGCATCGCCTCTTGCCAACAACGCCTCTTCGTAAAGCGCCTCGACACGTGCCAACTTATCCGCGACCTCGGCTGCCTTTTGATCGGCGTCCGCATCAAACTGGGCCTCAGCATCGGCGAGGTTCTCAACACGTTCAGACATTTGCTTGTGCAATTCAGCATCGCGCCGAGCCTGCTCTTTTCGTTTCTTCCACTGTTCTCGCGATAAACGCTCTCGCTTGGGCCCTAAGCGGGTCAAACCAGCAGGCAATCCAACCTCGGCAAAATACTCATCCTGTAGTTCACGACCACGCGCGCGGTAGGCGCGATTGCCAAGCTTAACGGCTTCCTTGGCTGGCTTGCCGCTCTCTCTGGCCAACGCTTCGGCTTCTTCTTTGACCTCCCAGGCTGGGTTCAAATGACGGGCAGAACAACTGGCATCTCCCAGAGGCAAAATGAACGCGTGGACGTGCGGGTACTCCTCATCTACATGCTCAACAACTGAAACAAGTCGATCGCCAAACATTTCCTTCAGCCAGCGAATATTCAGCTCAATCCAGCGTTCATATTCCGCTCGGTCAGCAGAACCCTCCTCGACCTTCGCAGTCGGCAAGGGATAGGAAGCGACGGCAGTCAGAAGGGTATGGCGATCCTTTCGGATGCCCCGCCTCGCAACGGTGCCATCCTTCAACGTCACATCGACATATCCAGTCGCTACGATTTCGTCATGCTTCTTGCGGACCTGTTGCGGCGTAATGCCGTAGACAATGTTCGGCGGTTTTGGGCTTTCGACGTGTACGGAAAATTCAGGCTCACGTGCCGCCTCATCCAAGACCTGTTGGGCGCTTTGGCCAATCTTGTTGGGTTTGCGTGAATAGCTTTGAAGGTGCAAAAACTGCGGGCCAGACATGATCAGCTGTCCCGCCAAAAGAAACACAATACTGACCGACTATTGAGTTGATAAACAACTCGCCGGGCAAGGCGCTGCGCCCCTGCACCCAACCAAGCGGCTACGCCGCCGATCCGTCCCGAATCGAAGCCGCCGGTGGCGACTGCAACCTCATCCCGCGCCAGCCTTGTCGTGGGCGCACGGTCTGATGTTGCGACGAGGTCTCGATGACAAATGAAAGCACGTGGAAGCGATGTATCATGCGCCATTTCGTTGCTCTCCCACGGTGCCAATCAGTTCCCCGAGCAGGCTGTTGACGACTAAGCCCTGACGCGCTTCTGAACGTGCCATGCCAATGAACGCAGCTGCGGCATCCCGCACTCGATAGCCATCCAGACGTTCGGCATTGCGATCTGCGATCATAAAGCAAAGCGCCGTGCGTTCCTCACCCAACACTCTGCTAAGTCGTTCCCAGACGCTGGGGTTTACCCCAAGCTGATATGCTCGCTCCTTTGCCGCCCTCTGGATTGTTTGCGGACTGAGCGCGCCACGGTTGTCTAGCGCGCTCCAGTAAAACTCGATGATCGCTCGCAGCGGCTCGCTCGCTAGCAGCGCCACTTGCGCAGGCGTTGTACGGAGCGGCTGAACATCATGCCGTTTCTCAGGCATACAGGTTTTGTTATTATTTTCCTTACTTGTATTGAGTGTGGGTGAAATGTCGCACTGGTGGGACTTTTCACCCATACCAATTCGTGCGGAAAAATCCTCCCAGACAGCTTCCAGCGCTTCGGCCACCTGCCTCAGTCGTTCGAAGCTTTGAATGGTCGAGGGACGACGATTGGGCAGGACCTCCTCAGCGGCCTCCATCGCACCTTCGAAGCAAAGTCTACGAATGTCCCCAAACAACGTTTTGATCCGGTTGCGAAGCCGTTCGGCTTCCGCTTCCTCGAAGGCAGCCTTCCGTGCGGCAGCCTGAATCTCGGTGGCGCGCGCAATCAATGGCGCAAGATTGATGCCGAACTCATGTCCAATCTTGCCATCTTTACGTGATCCAGCACGACGGCTGTGATCTGAGGCTGTCTTGATGAGAAAGCCATTTTCAATAAGCCACGCCTCGATCCGAGCAACCTGCCGCCGGTCTAGCCTCGCTCGTGCGGCGATCTTTGTGACTGAGGTCCAGAAGCTGCAAATCCTGCCTGCTGCAAAATCCTCATCCATTGTGTTTGAAATCGCGACCTTCAGATAGGCGATTGCACCCTTACTGAGGCCGAGCTGTTGGCGTGCAGCCTCAATCAACCCAAAGAACTGCCAGCGTGTCATGCCCTCAGGCAAGCCGTTGTGGGTAAGGTGTCGTGTCATTGTCGCACCTCGCCACTGGACGAGGGGTCTCTCGCGATGTTATGAAGATCGAGAAAGCTGGAGGCTTTTACTATCGAATTGATCCCGGTTTCGGTTGCCGCCGAGCCGGGATTTTTCTGTTTATGGAGTCGCTCGCATTCTTTGCTCCACAATGCTGACTGTACGGGTTTTGTACGAGTGTTCTTTACATGTTCTCGTATATGAACCGCACAATCCTGCACAATCTTGCAAATCGAATTGCAGCAAGCTCTGTAAGACACTGTATTTATTGGCAGGTTTGGTGACCCCGGCAGGATTCGAACCTGCAACCTGCCCCTTAGGAGGGGGCTGCTCTATCCAGTTGAGCCACGGGGCCACACTACTGCACATGTGTCGACAGTGGTTTGGTTTTCGCACACTGTACCGGCATGCACAACACTGTGCTCAGTAGTATGTAACGATCCGAAAAAGCCGCGCAAATTTTGCCCGAAATGCAACGGTGCGTAACTTGGAATGTGTTTCAGACCGAGCGGTTATTTTGCTTGGCGAGTGGTTTGGCACATCGCAATCTTTGAAGGGCGGTGCGAATAATAAAACCGAACTTCTCATGATTTCGCCTCGTGATGCATTTACGCCCCTTTTATGCCTTTATTGTGCCATGATTAAATCCCAACAATGACATTGTGTTGTAGGGGCTGGGGGAACGGCATCTGCGGCTAAGATTTTATAATTTTTTTATTTAAGAGAAGATCCGTGGTTAAAGAAACTTTAGACTCGCATAGCGGGGTGTCGCGGTATGCTGACACATCGCAACAGAGCAATGATACGCCGAAACATGAAACACAACGCATCGAGCAATCTGTGCGGGAACTGATGGCGCAGGAATGTCGTTCCGCCAAGCGGGACTGTTTACCAGAGCTTTCACCAGCAGATGCAATATCAGAATCGCTGCCGCTGCGCAGGGAAGTCAAGCACCCCAGGGCATCAGACAGATGGTATAGGCTCGCCCAGCACGGAAAATTGAACCGCCCGGTGCGTTCTGGCACTAATAAGCGATTTCGCTTAAGTCGGGCGCATGGAGGGATCATCCTACTGGCGATGCTGATGTTTTTATTCCCACTGTTGATCCCGACCATTTTACTGCTGACGTTTTGGTTGGTGTTGATCAGTTACCTTTCACTGGGGCCAGACCGAGTGGCAGAAGTGGCAAAAGATAAATGGTTCAAGCTGGCATATCGCCGTCCGGATATGGCGGCGCAGCTTCGCCAAAATGCCGAAGAGGCGGCGTTCAGGATCGATCGTTGCCTAGATCGTTTGCCCGACAATTGGCGGGATTCGATCAACTTGCCAGAGTTCGCAGATTCTTTGCGCGCCGAGGTCGAAGCTAAGGCTGATCCTTTTGGCCGTCTCCGGACCCAAGAGCGTCAATGACCCGTTTTCGTGCAACACACCAACGTAGGTTCGCAACGGGATAGCCTTTGTTCTTGAAATCCACAGGCACGCGGCGTATGTCGCGAACCTGAACATTTGTATTTCCGGGAAAGACAGGCGCATGGCCATCACTAATCCGCTTCAGTTTATTCAGCAGGTTCGCTCGGAAACGAGCAAAATTGTCTGGCCCACGCGGCGTGAGGTTCTGCTGACCACGATCATGGTTTTGATCATGGCAACCCTGACGGCCATTTTCTTCGCGCTTGTAGATCTGTTGATCCGTACCGGTGTGCAAGGCCTCTTGGGGTTCTTCGGTTAAGCGCCGATAAAACGCGACTTCCTCTTGAAATCTGAGGGAAATAGGGCTATTCGGCAGCTCACTTTGGAACATGGCGCGTGGCGATTCGAGTTGCGCGCCGATTTTTGTTTCAAACCGTCTGGGGCGAATGTACTTAAGCCTCTGACGATAAAATGAAATTCGGCGTAGGGCTGAGCAAGGCAAGGACGTAGGTCAAACATGGCGAAGCGGTGGTACTCGGTCAGTGTTCTCTCGAACTTTGAGAAGAAAATCGCTGAACAAATCAGAACATCGGTGATCGAAAGCGGTCTGGAAGATTCGATCGAGGAAGTTCTCGTGCCGACCGAAGAAGTGATCGAAGTGCGTCGCGGCAAAAAAGTGACCGCTGAGCGCCGCTTTATGCCTGGTTATGTTCTGGTTCGCATGGAAATGTCCGATCAGGGATATCACCTGATCAACTCAATCAACCGCGTCACAGGTTTTCTGGGCCCGCAAGGTCGCCCGATGCCGATGCGCGATGCCGAAGTGAACACGATCCTGAACCGTGTCCAAGAAGGCGAAGAAGCACCACGTACCCTGATTCACTTCGAAGTGGGTGAAAAGGTTAAGGTCAACGACGGTCCGTTTGAGGACTTCGATGGTCTGGTTGAAGAGGTTGATGATGACAATCAGCGCCTCAAGGTGACGGTTTCGATCTTTGGTCGGGAAACCCCGGTCGAGCTGGAATTCACACAGGTCACCAAACAAGGCTGATTGTGTCTGCGTGACCGCTCCGCCGTTGTGATTCTATCAACGGTGGAACGGTTCAGCATCTACTTGAGCTTGATCACAAAGTGCTTGAGTACTTTTTCTTTGATCTCCCATGTGCCGGCGAAATTTGCCTCCACGACAAAAGCATCTCCGGGGCCGACTTCATTTGGCTCCCCACCATCTGGCGTGATGACAATTTTGCCTTCGATCAGGTGCACAAATTCCCAAGCGGCATATGTGGCGTGATAGATGCCAGGCGTAGCCTCCCACCAGCCGCTGATGATTCCGCCATCTTCCGCAGTGTATTCAATCCAGGTTTTCATGCTGGGGTCATCGCTGACCTTTTTCCAACCATCAAGATCATCCACTAATGGGGCGACTTGACGATCGGCAAGTTTGGAAAAGACCGGGTGCGACATAATAGATTCCTTTATACTTGTATTAATAGGGTTACTATTCATGGTGGGAATTATTTTTTCACACTAATATATTTTTGCAAGCTGTTTTCTTGCATTGCTGGCAAGGCCGCGCTGGGCAGCTCATCCCGCTTGCAAAGCGTATTATCGTGGTGTAAAGGCGGCTGGTCGCTCTTGGGCGACACCCATGTGGGAGGTTCTTTCAATCGCGACTGAAAGACCGGACCACATCAACCCAATCCGACTGGGCGCGCCCATCGGAGTTGAAAAGGAGAAGGCCAATGGCCAAGAAACTCGCAGGTAAGATGAAGCTGCAGGTCCCTGCAGGTAAAGCTAACCCATCCCCACCAGTGGGCCCGGCGCTGGGTCAGCGCGGGATCAACATCATGGAATTCTGTAAGGCGTTCAACGCCAAGACACAGGACATGGAGCCAGGCGCACCTTGCCCAACCGTGATCACCTATTATCAGGACAAGTCCTTTGATATGGACATCAAGACGCCACCAGCGTCCTACTACCTGAAAAAAGCGGCCAAGCTGACATCCGGTGCAAAACTGCCGGGTCGCGAAACCGTTGCCTCTGTTTCACCAAAGCAACTGCGCGAAATCGCAGAAGCAAAGTGGAAAGATCTGAACGCAAACGACGTAGAACAAGCCATGAAAATCATTCAAGGCTCGGCGCGTTCCATGGGCATCGAGGTGAAGTAAGATGGCAAAATTTGGAAAACGTACAACCGCCGTTCGCGCAGCCACAGCTGGCAAAGAGAACCTGAGCGTTGAAGACGCCGTTGCGCTGATCAAAGCCAACGCAACCGCCAAATTCGACGAAACCGTTGAGATCGCGCTGAACCTGGGCGTTGACCCACGTCACGCTGACCAAATGGTTCGTGGTGTTGTTGGTCTGCCAAACGGCACCGGCAAAACCGTTCGCGTTGCGGTTTTCGCCCGTGGCCCCAAAGCTGAAGAAGCGCAGGCCGCTGGTGCAGACATCGTTGGCGCCGAAGACCTGATGGAAACCATCCAGGGCGGCACAATCGAATTTGATCGCTGCATCGCCACACCAGACATGATGCCAATCGTTGGCCGTCTGGGTAAGGTTCTGGGTCCACGTAACCTGATGCCAAACCCTCGGGTTGGCACGGTGACCATGGATGTTGCAGATGCTGTGAAAAACGCCAAAGGCGGTGAAGTACAATTCAAAGCTGAAAAAGCGGGTGTTGTGCATGCCGGTGTTGGTAAAGCATCTTTTGACGAGGCGAAGCTGGTCGAAAACGTTCGTGCCCTTGTTGGTGCGGTTGCCAAAGCCCGCCCAGCCGGTGCCAAAGGTGCCTACATGAAGAAAATCTCGCTGAGCTCCACCATGGGCGCAGGCGTAAGCATCGACGTCTCAAACGCAGTGTCCGAATAAGCTTACACCTCAGTGTGAAATTTAGAACCCCGGAGCGTGCAAACGCTCCGGGGTTTTTGTTTGTAGGGTGGGCAATTCCTGCCCACCTTTCCCATAGGAACGCAAACACAGATGGCTGTTATCTGTCCTTGTGTCACACTCATAGATTGCGCATCGCTTGAAGCCCGGGCATACTTTGCCTATGCAAACTCTTGAAGCCACTATCCCAGCCAACATTGATCCTGAAATCCTCAAAAAGATCGCCGTCCTGCGCGCGCAGGTGCGTGAAAGCTTTGGCAAGGTTGCGATGGCGATGATGGCATTGCCGCGCTACCGGCATAACACGCTGGCTGATCTGAACCATATCGTGCTCGAGCCGCTGATCCGCGACCGTATCGCCATCGCCTATGCACAGGCGGAAAAGGAAAACCCGATGGCCGATGTCGCGGGCATGGCGATCTGGGCGAGCGTGTCGGAAGAGGTGGATGCCAAGATCCGTGAGCAGATCAAGGCGAGTGTCTTCCCGGTGCGCCTGAAAGCCGATGAATGGGCCAGCGGCGAGATCAACTGGCTGCTGGACGTGATCGCGCCCGATCAGAAAACCACCACCAGCGTGATTGCCAATTTCAAACAGGTGATCAAAGATGGAGACCTGCGCCTGCACCCGATCATCACCCGGTTGGTGGATGCTGAAACGCTGCAGAAAATGGGCGCCAAACAGGCCTCTGCACAGGACGTGCTGCAATGATCTGGTATTTAAAAGAGGGTGTCGGCCCGAATGATCCCGGAGACAGCGGTCGCAGCACCGACATTGATCCCTTGGATGGAGATTGGCAACATATCCGACCGGTGGATTGGAGTATCGACATTGGGAAGTCCAAAATATCAGTCACAGCGATCTGGCAATCAGGGCGGCATTTGGACCCAACTAATCTCCCAACGCGATTGAAAGTGACGGTGTTGCGAGGCCGCAAAGATCTGCCTGCACTCTATGAGGACTATGTGGATTGGGGTGGGGGGCAACGACAACTGGCCTCTGAAGCCTTCCGTGATGTCGTCGAAGCGCATGACCCGGGCGTACATCAATTTGTACCGGTGCAGGTCGAAAACAGCAAAGGTGAGCCGGTTGAAAAACAATACTTCTGGTTTGTGCCGGGGCATCGGATTTTTGCAATGAATGCGGAAAAAACCGAACCACCGATGAAAATGTTTCCTGATACGCCAGATATCACCAACCCACACCCCGGCAGGCCAGCAGGAGTTTATCGTCCACGGCCTCCAGTCGAAGCATGGAAGCCAGTATTTTACAGGGAAATAATTGGTGACCGCGACCTGTTCTGCGATGGCGAATACCCGCGTAAAATTTTCATCTCGGATCTGTTGAAGCAAGCATTTGAGGATGCTGGTTTGATCGGGGCCTGTGGGCGCGGCCCGATCTTGGCCGAGTGATTTTTCACCACGAAATTATAAAAATTTTTGAAGGTTTGAGTTATGTGGACAACATTCAGCGGCCGGGCTGAAAATGCCAAAACATTATCCGATGAAAGAGGTGTGAGGCCAAAAGCAAGCGTAGGGTGGGCAATTTCTGCCCACCGCCACGCTCTCCACACGGGCAAACATCAATGTGAAACACATGGTGGGCAAAACTGCCCACCCTACGGGTCACTGTCGAAGAGACGAAAGATGATGCAGAACAAGAACAGCCAGTAGGGTAATCAATCAATGATTTTATTGCGGCCAGGATTTGAGCCGGGTAAAGGCCCGCGCCGTTTGCAGTGGGGTTGGAGGCTTCTGCTCTGGCTGATCGCCCTTTTGATTGTGGCGAGCACCGTAGTTCATTTGGTGATGACGCATTATTTCACCGGCTACGCCTATCATTGGAACCAGCGGATCAGCGCCGTGATCGATACCCCGCAAGGGCCGGTCACCGCCAGCAGCGTGCAGGCGGTGGAGGTGCGTTATTACCCTGACGGTATGTTCTTAGCCACGACCGAGCGTAGCTATGACTTGCGCGGCGAGGCGGTGGTCGCTGATCTGGGTGAGGGTCGGTATCTGTTTGTGCTGATCGGTGGTGATGAGATGGCCGAGCGCGCCTATTGGGATCTCAAGGGTGACGGCTCGCGCGGTGATCTGCTCAAGGCGATCCGGCGACAGCGCGACAAGGGCGCCCGCCCGATCCCACCCCGTAACCGGCCCACGCTGGTGACCTTTGCCGATATCAACGACCCAGCCACGGTGGCGCAAGTCGACCCCGATGATCTGGCCGCAACTTTTGGCGAGGGGTATGCGCTGCGATCCCTGACGATTGAAGCGACCAGAGATCCCGCGACTGTGGGGCAAGTAGAGACGACACTGCAATGGATTGCGAAGGCGCGCTTTATCGTCCCACCAGAACAACAACCACGTTATGTCAAAGATCAAACACCTGAACAAAGATTAATGCCGAGTAATTTTATTACCCGGAGTATTTTGCGTGCAGCTAAAGAAGTGAAGTAATAAATGGCGATTTCTAAAGATCTGTTTCTCTCAATCCTTGCAATGGATGCGTATAACCGAGGTTATGATGCGGGTATCAATGATGAGGGTGAGAATGATCTAGATGGCTTAGGTCATGGCCAAATTGGCAGCAGCAAGCGTAGGGTGGGCAATGTCTGCCCACCGCCACCCTAAACACACGCGTAAACATTCTTTGCGAAGCGCATGGTGGCAAAACTGCCCACCCTACAAGTCGCTACTCTGTGAGCGCCTTCGTCCGATTTGTGTACATAACCCGCGTACAGGCTGTACAACCTGTACGTAAAATGGGTCCGTAGCTCGATCTGCCAATACCCGCAAATTACCCCTTGGAAAACCCGTCTGGAGGGCCTAAAGAGGGGCACGAAGTAAAGCGTGCGATTCGTCGTGCGCTTTATTTTGTTTCGTCCAAGACGGTGGGTGGCCTCATATGAGGTCTTAATCTCCTGCCTGAGACGGGAAAGACCCAAGAATTACGAGGGCTTAGCTCTCGGGTGATTTTGGCTCCACCCCGTAATACGGACCCGAACGCCTCGGTTTTACCGGGGCAGAACTGAGCCGGGGGGAAACCCCCAAATTTGGAGTGAAACTGTGGATAGAGCCCAGAAAGAGAAATTGGTCGACGAGCTCGGCCAGATCTTCGAAAGCTCTGGCGTCGTAGTGGTTGCCCACTACGAGGGTCTGACAGTTGCAGAAATGCAAGATCTTCGTGCTCGCGCCCGCGAGTCCGAAGCATCTGTTCGCGTTGCCAAAAACAGGCTCGCCAAAATCGCCCTTGAGGGTAAGCCTTGCGCAAGCATTGCTTCTTACCTGACAGGCATGACCGTTCTGACTTTCTCGGAAGACCCTGTGGCAGCTGCCAAGGTCGCCGAGGGCTTCGCCAAGGATAACAAGAAATTTGAAATCCTCGGCGGCGCAATGGGTGAGAACGCTCTTGACCGTGCTGGTGTTGCATCCGTATCGAAAATGCCTTCGCGTGAGGAGCTTATTGCTTCGATCGTTGGCTGTATCGGTGCGCCTGCTTCGAACATCGCCGGTGCAATTGGCGCTCCTGCTTCGAACATCGCGAGCATCCTTTCGACCATCGAAGAGAAGGCCGAGGCGGCATAACGCAATTGGAACGATCCGCGTAGTGGCAAATGCCCGACGTTGGAACACAAACTTGAAAACGGAAAGAGCTGAACATGGCTGATCTGAAAAAACTTGCTGAAGAGATCGTTGGTCTGACCCTTCTCGAAGCACAAGAACTGAAAACCATCCTGAAAGACGAGTACGGCATCGAGCCTGCTGCTGGTGGCGCTGTCATGATGGCTGCTGCACCTGGCGAAGGTGGTGACGCTGCTGAAGAGCAGACAGAATTTGACGTAATCCTGAAATCTGCAGGCGCGTCAAAAATCAACGTCATCAAAGAAGTCCGCGCCATCACTGGCCTGGGTCTGAAAGAAGCCAAAGAGCTGGTCGACGCTGGCGGAAAAGCTGTCAAAGAGCAGGTTTCCAAAGACGAAGCAGAAGACATCAAGAGCAAGCTGGAAGCAGCTGGCGCAGAAGTCGAAGTGAAGTAATTCACTCCGGGGTAACCCGGAAATTCAGGCTGGATCCGGAAATTCCGGGTCCAGCCGAACCTGTCTTAGAAAGGGCTTTTTGTCTAAAGCGTAAAGCCCTTTCTAAGGCGCGGTTTAAAGATCGGGAGGCTTCTGGTGGGACAGAGGCCGGGAATGGATCAAATCGGCTGTCTCGGATGGTGGCGGTGTCGGAGCCCGACGACACGCGTGACCGGTGAGAAATGAAAGGTGACATCGACCATGGCTCAAAGCTATCTTGGCCAAAAACGTTTGCGCAGATACTTCGGCAAAATTCGCGAAGTTCTGGACATGCCAAACCTCATTGAGGTTCAAAAATCCTCTTATGATCTGTTCCTGAAATCAGGTGATCAGCCGCAGCCACTGGATGGCGAAGGTATCATGGGAGTTTTCCAATCGGTATTCCCGATCAAGGACTTTAACGAAACCAGCATTCTGGAATTCGTCAGCTATGAGCTGGAGAAACCGAAGTACGACGTTGAAGAATGTATGCAACGTGACATGACGTACAGCGCACCTTTGAAGGTGACGCTGCGTTTGATCGTGTTTGATATCGACGAAGATACCGGTGCTAAATCGGTCAAAGACATCAAAGAGCAAGACGTCTTTATGGGCGATATGCCACTGATGACGCCAAACGGCACATTTGTTGTAAACGGCACCGAGCGGGTGATCGTTTCGCAGATGCACCGCTCGCCTGGTGTGTTCTTTGATCACGACAAGGGAAAAACCCACTCTTCGGGAAAATTGCTTTTTGCTTGCCGTATTATCCCATATCGTGGCAGCTGGCTGGACTTTGAGTTCGACGCCAAAGACATCGTGTTTGCGCGCATCGACCGTCGTCGGAAGTTGCCTGTAACAACCTTGCTGTATTCGCTGGGCCTGGATCAAGAAGGCATCATGGATGCCTACTATGACACGGTTAACTTCAAGCTGAAGAAGAACAAAGGTTGGGCAACCAAGTTCTTCCCAGAGCGGGTTCGCGGTACGCGCCCTCTGTTTGATTTAGTTGACGCCAAATCCGGTGAAGTGATTGCTGAATCAGGCAAGAAGGTTACCCCACGCGCGGTTAAGAAGCTGATCGATGAAGGTGAAGTCACTGAACTGCTGGTTCCGTTTGAGCATATCGTCGGCAAGTTTGTTGCCAAGGATATCATCAACGAAGAAACTGGCGCGATCTATGTCGAAGCTGGTGATGAGCTGACGCTAGAGCGCGACAAAGACGGCGACGTGATCGGTGGATCCCTGCAAGAGCTTCTGGACGCTGGTGTAACTGATATTCCGGTTCTGGATATCGATAACATCAATGTCGGCCCCTACATGCGTAATACCATGGCGGCAGACAAAAACATGAGCCGCGAAACCGCGCTTATGGATATCTACCGCGTTATGCGCCCGGGCGAGCCGCCCACCGTAGAAGCGGCTTCGGCTCTCTTTGACACGCTGTTCTTTGATAGTGAGCGCTATGATCTGTCGGCTGTTGGCCGGGTTAAGATGAACATGCGTCTTGATCTGGATGCACCAGACACGCTGCGCACTTTGCGCCGCGAAGATATTGTTGCTTGTATCAAAGCATTGGTTGAACTGCGCGATGGCCGTGGTGATATCGACGATATTGACCACCTTGGTAACCGTCGTGTGCGTTCCGTTGGCGAGCTGATGGAAAACCAGTACCGTGTAGGCCTGCTGCGTATGGAACGCGCGATCAAAGAGCGTATGTCCAGTGTCGAAATCGACACCGTTATGCCGCAAGATCTGATCAACGCGAAACCCGCCGCTGCTGCGGTACGTGAATTCTTCGGCTCTTCGCAGCTGTCACAGTTCATGGACCAAACCAACCCATTGTCTGAAGTGACGCACAAGCGTCGCTTGTCAGCGCTTGGGCCCGGTGGTCTGACCCGTGAACGTGCTGGTTTTGAGGTGCGCGACGTTCACGCCACGCACTATGGTCGTATGTGTCCGATTGAAACGCCCGAAGGTCCAAACATTGGTTTGATCAACTCGCTGGCGACATTCGCACGGGTGAACAAATACGGCTTTATCGAAACGCCTTATCGTAAGGTGATCGAAGGTCACGTGACCGATGACGTGCAGTACATGTCAGCAACCGAAGAAATGCGCCACACTGTTGCGCAGGCCAACGCGACGCTGGATGAAAACGGCAACTTCATCAATGATCTGGTTTCGACCCGTCAATCCGGTGAATACATGCTTGCCCCACGCGAGAATGTTGACCTGATCGACGTTTCGCCCAAGCAGTTGGTCTCGGTTGCGGCTTCGCTTATTCCGTTCCTGGAAAACGATGACGCCAACCGCGCTCTGATGGGTTCGAACATGCAACGTCAGGCGGTTCCAACCCTGCGTTCCGAGGCTCCGCTTGTCGGGACTGGGATCGAAGGTGTTGTTGCACGCGACTCTGGTGCGTCAATCATGGCAAAACGTGGCGGCATTATCGACCAAGTTGATGCCCAGCGTATCGTTGTTCGTGCGACTGAGGATCTGGAACTGGGTGATGCGGGCGTAGACATCTACCGTCTGCGTAAATTCCAGCGTTCAAACCAGAACACATGTATCAACCAGCGTCCGCTGGTGAAGGTGGGTGATACGGTTGGCAAAGGCGAAGTTATTGCTGATGGTCCAAGCACCGACATGGGTGAACTAGCCTTGGGTAAAAACGTGGTCGTCGCGTTTATGCCTTGGAACGGTTACAACTACGAAGACTCGATCCTGATTTCAGAGCGTATTGCTCGTGATGATGTCTTTACTTCGGTACACATCGAAGAATTCGAAGTTGCGGCCCGTGACACAAAGCTTGGCCCTGAAGAGATCACTCGCGACATTCCGAACGTCGGTGAAGAAGCGCTGCGCAACCTCGACGAGGCTGGCATCGTTTACATCGGTGCGGATGTTGAGCCGGGCGATATTCTGGTTGGTAAAATCACCCCCAAAGGTGAATCGCCAATGACACCCGAAGAGAAACTGCTGCGGGCGATCTTTGGCGAAAAAGCCAGCGATGTGCGTGATACTTCTCTGCGCGTTAAGCCAGGTGACTTCGGGACTGTTGTTGAGGTTCGTGTCTTCAACCGCCACGGCGTTGAAAAAGACGAACGTGCCCTGCAGATCGAGCGTGAAGAGGTCGAACGTCTGGCCCGTGACCGTGATGACGAGCTGGCCATTCTGGATCGCAACATCTACGCCCGTCTGAAATCTATGGTTCTGGGTAAAGTGGCTGTCAAAGGTCCAAAAGGTGTGAAGCCGAACTCGGAAGTCACCGAAGAGCTGCTGGAAACTCTGACCAAAGGTCAGTGGTGGCAGCTGGCGCTGAAAGACGAGAAAGACGCACAGATCGTCGAAGCCCTGAACGAGCAATATGAGGCGCAAAAGCGCGTTCTGGATGCCCGTTTTGAGGACAAAGTCGAGAAAGTCCGTCGCGGCGATGACCTTCCACCGGGTGTGATGAAGATGGTCAAAGTCTTTATCGCGGTGAAGCGTAAGCTACAGCCGGGTGACAAAATGGCCGGTCGTCACGGGAACAAAGGTGTTATTTCCAAGGTCGTACCGATGGAAGACATGCCGTTCCTGGCCGATGGTACGCCAGTTGACTTCTGTTTGAACCCGCTGGGTGTTCCGTCACGGATGAACGTTGGTCAGATCCTTGAAACCCACATGGGTTGGGCCGCTCGCGGTCTGGGGATCAACGTTGACGAGGCTCTGAAAGAGTACCGTCGTTCCGGTGATCTGACGCCAGTTCGTGAAGCGATGCGTATTGCTTATGGCGATGAGGTCTACGACGAAGGCATCAGCGACATGGACGAGCGTTCGCTGGTCGAAGCCGCGGGCAATGTCACTCACGGTGTTCCGATTGCCACACCAGTGTTTGACGGTGCGAAAGAAGCCGACGTTAACGATGCGCTGCGACGTGCAGGCTTTAGCGAAAGCGGACAGTCGGTCTTGTTTGATGGTCGCTCGGGTGAGCAATTCGCCCGTCCGGTGACAGTGGGTGTTAAATACCTGCTGAAACTGCACCACCTTGTTGATGACAAGATTCACGCACGTTCAACTGGACCTTACTCGCTTGTTACACAGCAGCCGCTGGGTGGTAAGGCGCAGTTCGGTGGTCAGCGTTTCGGGGAAATGGAAGTCTGGGCTCTGGAAGCTTATGGCGCTGCATATACCCTGCAGGAAATGCTGACTGTGAAGTCGGACGATGTGGCCGGCCGGACCAAAGTCTACGAATCGATCGTCAAGGGCGAAGACAACTTCGAGGCCGGTGTGCCCGAGTCGTTCAACGTTCTCGTGAAAGAAGTTCGTGGCCTTGGCCTGAATATGGAACTCCTGGACTCGGAGGAAGGTGAGTAAGGGCGAGAATATCGCCCCACTCTACCCCCTCTGACCGAATTCAAGGATTTGAAAATGAACCAGGAACTGACAAACAACCCGTTCAACCCGAACACCCCTGCAAAGGCGTTCGATGAGATCCGCGTCTCTCTGGCTAGCCCAGAGCGCATTCTCAGCTGGTCGTATGGTGAGATCAAAAAGCCAGAAACCATCAACTATCGGACGTTCAAGCCCGAGCGTGATGGTCTGTTCTGCGCACGTATCTTTGGCCCGATCAAAGATTACGAATGTCTGTGTGGCAAATATAAGCGGATGAAATATCGCGGCGTTGTCTGCGAAAAATGCGGTGTCGAAGTCACACTGCAAAAAGTCCGTCGTGAGCGCATGGGCCACATCGAATTAGCTGCGCCTTGCGCCCACATCTGGTTTCTGAAGTCGCTGCCTTCGCGCATCGGCCTGATGCTGGACATGACCCTGCGTGATCTGGAGCGGGTTCTCTACTTTGAGAACTACGTGGTGATCGAACCCGGCCTGACAGACCTGACTTATGGTCAGATGCTGTCTGAGGAAGAGTTCATGGATGCGGAAGATGCTTACGGCATGGATGCATTCACCGCCAACATCGGTGCTGAAGCCATCCGCGAGATGCTGCAAAACATTGATCTGGAAGGCGAAGCTGAGCAACTGCGCGCTGAGCTGAAAGAAGCCACTGGCGAGCTGAAACCAAAGAAGATCATCAAACGTCTGAAAGTGGTCGAAAGCTTCATCGAATCCGGTAACCGTCCGGAATGGATGGTTCTGACAGTGATTCCGGTCATTCCTCCAGAGCTGCGCCCACTGGTGCCGCTAGATGGTGGTCGTTTCGCGACCTCAGACCTGAACGATCTGTATCGTCGTGTGATCAACCGGAATAACCGTCTGAAGCGTTTGATTGAACTGCGTGCGCCTGACATCATTGTCCGTAACGAAAAGCGGATGCTGCAGGAATCTGTTGATGCGCTGTTCGACAACGGCCGTCGTGGTCGCGTGATCACCGGTGCCAACAAGCGTCCGCTGAAATCGCTGTCTGACATGCTGAAAGGTAAGCAGGGTCGTTTCCGTCAAAACCTTTTGGGTAAACGGGTCGACTTCTCTGGCCGTTCGGTGATTGTGACGGGTCCGGAACTTAAGCTGCACCAATGTGGCCTGCCGAAAAAGATGGCGCTCGAGCTGTTCAAGCCGTTCATCTATTCACGTCTGGAGGCCAAAGGTCTGTCCAGCACCGTGAAACAGGCGAAGAAGCTGGTTGAAAAAGAACGTCCCGAAGTTTGGGACATCCTTGACGAGGTGATCCGCGAACACCCTGTCATGCTGAACCGTGCGCCTACACTGCACCGTTTGGGCATTCAGGCGTTTGAGCCGGTTCTGATCGAAGGGAAAGCTATTCAGCTGCACCCACTGGTCTGTTCCGCCTTTAACGCTGACTTTGACGGTGACCAAATGGCCGTGCACGTCCCACTGAGCTTAGAGGCTCAATTGGAAGCGCGCGTTCTGATGATGTCCACGAACAACGTTCTGTCGCCTGCAAACGGCGCACCGATCATTGTTCCATCGCAGGATATGATTCTTGGTCTGTACTATACGTCGATCATGCGTGAAGGCATGAAAGGCGAAGGTATGATCTTCTCGTCTATCGATGAAGTTCAGCACGCATTGGACGCAGGCGAAGTTCACCTGCACGCTAAAATCACCGCTCGCATTCCCCAGTTTGATGGGGAAGGCAATCAGGTGTTCGAACGTGTGGAAACCACGCCGGGTCGTGTTCGTCTGGGCGCATTGCTGCCAAAGAACGTCAAGGCTCCATTCAGCCTAGTCAACAAACTGCTGCGCAAGAAAGAAGTGCAACAGGTGATTGACACCGTCTACCGTTACTGCGGTCAGAAAGAGTCAGTTATCTTCTGTGACCAGATCATGACCATGGGTTTCCGTGAGGCTTTCAAAGCTGGGATTTCCTTTGGTAAAGACGACATGGTCATTCCAGAAACCAAATGGCCAATCGTTGAAGAAACTCGCGGTCAGGTCAAAGGTTTCGAGCAACAGTACATGGACGGTCTGATCACTCAGGGTGAGAAGTACAACAAAGTGGTTGATGCCTGGTCGAAGTGTAACGACCAAGTTACTGACGCCATGATGGGTACGATCTCGGCTGAGCGCACAGATGAAAACGGGGCAGTGATGGAGCCGAACTCGGTTTACATGATGGCTCACTCTGGTGCGCGTGGCTCGGTCACTCAGATGAAACAGCTGGGCGGTATGCGTGGTCTGATGGCCAAACCAAACGGCGACATCATCGAGACACCGATTATCTCGAACTTTAAAGAAGGTCTGACCGTTCTTGAGTACTTCAACTCAACCCACGGTGCCCGTAAGGGTCTGTCGGATACCGCTCTGAAAACAGCGAACTCGGGATACCTGACCCGTCGTTTGGTTGACGTGGCACAAGACTGTATCGTTCGTGATATTGATTGTGGCACAGATCGTGCGATCACTGCTGAAGCGGCTGTTAATGATGGCGAAGTTGTTGCTTCTCTGGCCGAGCGTGTGCTGGGCCGTGTGGCTGCCGAGGACATTGTTAACCCATCAACCGGTGAAGTTCTGGTTACTGAAGGTCAGCTGATCGACGAACTGACCTCGGATGCTATAGATGTTGCTGCAGTTCAAACGGCACGTATCCGTAGCCCGCTGACCTGTGAAGCCGATGATGGTGTTTGTGCAATGTGCTATGGTCGTGACCTGGCACGCGGTACAATGGTCAACACTGGCGAAGCTGTCGGTATCATTGCGGCGCAGTCAATCGGTGAACCTGGTACACAGTTGACGATGCGGACCTTCCACATCGGTGGCGTTGCTCAGGGTGGTCAGCAGTCCTACCTCGAAGCCAGCCAAGAGGGCACCATTTCATTCGAAGGGGCACAAACCCTTGAGAATTCTCGTGGTGAAACTTTGGTTATGGGCCGGAACATGAAGTTGCGGATCATGGGTGAAGATGGCGCAGAGCTTGCCAATCACAAGGTTGGTTATGGCTCCAAACTGTTTGTCAAAGATGGCGACAAGATCAGCCGTGGCGACAAGCTGTTTGAATGGGATCCCTACACTCTGCCGATCATCGCCGAGAAGAGCGGTACTGCGAAGTTCGTTGATCTGATTTCAGGTGTTGCTGTTCGTGACGTGACCGACGATGCCACTGGTATGACGCAGAAGATCGTGACCGACTGGCGCGCCGCGCCAAAAGGCAACGAGCTGAAGCCTGAGATCCTGATCGCAGATAGCAATGGTGAACCTGTTCGTAACGATGCAGGTAATCCGGTTACGTATCCGATGTCAGTCGACGCAATTCTGTCGATTGAAGAAGGTCAGGAGGTTCATGCAGGTGATGTTGTGGCACGTATTCCACGTGAAGGTGCCAAGACCAAAGACATTACCGGTGGTCTGCCACGTGTTGCCGAACTCTTTGAAGCGCGCCGTCCAAAGGACCACGCGATCATCGCCGAAATCGATGGTTACGTGCGTTACGGTCGCGACTACAAGAACAAGCGCCGTATCAGCATCGAGCCAGCGGACGAGTCGATGGAACCTGTCGAATACATGGTGCCCAAGGGTAAGCACATCCCGGTTGTCGAAGGTGACTTCGTTCAAAAGGGTGACTACATCATGGATGGTAACCCAGCACCGCACGACATCCTGAGCATCATGGGTGTTGAGGCGCTGGCGAACTATATGATCGACGAAGTTCAGGACGTTTATCGCCTGCAAGGTGTGAAGATCAACGATAAACATATCGAGGTTATCGTTCGTCAGATGTTGCAGAAATGGGAGATCCAGGACAGTGGCGACACAACGCTGCTGAAAGGTGAAAACGTTGACAAGGCCGAGTTTGACGCGGCCAACGAAAAGGCGTTGTCCAAAGCTGGTCGTCCGGCACAAGGTGAGCCGATCCTTCTGGGGATCACTAAGGCAAGCCTGCAGACACGTTCGTTCATCTCAGCAGCGTCGTTCCAGGAAACCACGCGTGTTCTGACCGAAGCTTCGGTTCAGGGTAAACGCGATAAACTGGTCGGCCTGAAAGAGAACGTCATCGTTGGCCGTTTGATCCCAGCCGGGACCGGTGGTGCCACGCTGGACATGCGTCAGGTTGCTCAGCAACGTGACAACGTCGTGATCGAAGCGCGCCGTGAAGAAGCAGAAGTTGCTGCAGCACTTGCAGCCCCTTCAGCAGATGATCTTTCTGCTGCGGGTGACGACTTTGAGGTCTTCATGGACCAACCGGAAAGCCGTGAAGATTAATCTTCAATGCTGTAAGATAGAAAAGCCCCGCCATTTGGCGGGGCTTTTTTTGTTGGTGAATGGCTCTTTCGCTCATAACGAAATCTTTTGAAGGGGCAGAAAACGTCTGATTATCTCACCACAATAGGTGCGAATTTCTATAGATCCTTCACAAGTCGAAGTGCATCATAGATCGCCGCATGCGTATTGCGGGCGGAAACGGCGTCACCTATGCGGAAGAGTTGGAATACGCCTGTTTCATTCCGTGTAATGGTTTGAGGCTCACCTGTTATCAAAGCGTCATGATCGACGGCCCCCTGATTTGAGCTTAGGCTTTTGAGGTCAAAATACAGTTCATCCAAGGGCAATGTCCCATAATTTAGGATGACTTGATCGTAGTCATTTTTGTGGAAATGGTCGCTGTAATCAGTGCCGATTGTTGCGGTTAATTTGTTGCCGATGCGCTCTACCCTCAGCAAGCGGCGGGTCACGGTGAAGGTGACATCTTTGTCTTGTAACGACCGCATATAAGGAACCAGGTTCATTGCCATAATATCCGGGGCAAAGGTGCGATCAGGCGTCATCACTTCGACTTTGGCGCCGCTTGCCGCAGCGATTTCGGCTGCTTGCAATGCTGGATGGTCACCACTTTCGTCATAGATCAAGACGTTTTGTGCGGGCTTTACATCACCTGAAATAATATCCCATGAGGTCACGGTGTGAGGTGTGCCGACGCCTGCTTCAAACAGCTCTGTATTAGGCATGCCACCCGTGGCGATGATCACAACATCGGGGTTGAGGTCGATGACGTCCTTGGCCTCGGCCCATGTGTTGAAATGAAAAATCACATCACGTGCGGCGCATTGTGCCATGCGCCAATCAATAATTGAGATCATTTCACGCCGGCGGGGGCTTTGAGCCGTAAGACGAATTTGACCTCCTGGGTCAGGCTGGGCTTCAAAAACAGTCACAGCATGGCCGCGCTCTGCAGCAACGCGCGCGGCCTCAAGCCCTGCAGGACCTGCCCCAACGATCACGATACTACGTTTGCTGATGGCTGGTTCGATTTCATGCGGCATCGTTAGTTCGCGGCCCGTCGCTGCGTTGTGAATACATAGGGCATCACCCGCCTGATATATCCGATCAAGGCAGTAGGTGGCACCAACACAGGGGCGAATATCCTCTTCGCGACCTTCCATTATCTTCTTGACCACATGAGGATCGGCCATATGGGCTCTGGTCATTCCAACCATGTCCAAAAGACCTGCCTCGACAGCATAGCGAGCGGTTGCGACATCAGGGATTTTTGCCGCATGGAACGTGGGCATGCCTGTGAGTTTCTTGACCTGCCCAGCGAAATCAAGATGCGGAGCATTGGCCATGCCCTGCACAGGGATCACATCGGTCATGGCCGGGTCGGTATGAATGCGGCCACGTACAACATTTAAAAAATCAAGCTGACCGGTTGCTGCAAGCTTTTGGGAGATTTCCAATCCATCTTCGATGGTGATGCCCCCGCGCTGCGCCTCGTCAGCCGTGTAACGGAATCCAACGATGAAATCAGTGCCGACGCGTTTGCGAATGGCCCCCAAAACATCAAGAGGAAACCGCATCCGGTTTTCTAAGGTATCTGCCCCATAGGGACCAACCAAATCATTGGTGAGTGGTGACCAAAATTGATCCAGCAAGTGGCCATAGACCTGCAATTCAATGCCATCCATGCCACCTGCTTTCATGCGCTCAGCCGCGTCCGCAAAGTCAGTGATGATCCTGTCGATGTCCCAGTCTTCGATCAATTTTGGAAACGCGCGATGAGCGGGCTCTCGGTGTTTCGACGACGACACTGATGGCAACCAATTACCTTTGTTCCACGTCGTTCGCCGACCAAGGTGAGTGAGCTGGATCATAACTGCGCAACCATGCTCGTGGCAGCCGTCTGTCAGATGCTGTATCCACGGAACCACCTCGTCTTTGTAGGCGAGAATATTGTTGAAGACTGGCGGACTGTCCTTGGATACTGCGGCAGAGCCTGCCGTCATCGCAAGGGCCACGCCTGCCTTTGCCCGTTCCGCGTGATAAGCCCGATAGCGATCCTTTGGCATTCCGTCTTCTGGATATGCGGGCTCATGACTGGTGGTCATGATCCTGTTTTTCAGCGTGAGATGCTTGAGTTGGTAGGGCTGCATCAATGGGTCTTTGGACATTTCAGCTTGCTCCAGGTTGGGGTTGGCGGGCTTGACAGATATGTCAGTTCGGTATCTTGGTGCAATTGACATAAGTGTCAAGTCAATTTAACTTACCTCATGTCCACACTCTCTCGCCCACCCGGTTCCAAAGACCTTTGGCTGAATGCTGCCTATGACTTGTTGATAGAAGGCGGCGTTGACGCGGTGAAAATTATGCCGCTAGCTAAGCGCCTCAACCTGACACGCACTGGGTTTTATTGGTATTTCAAGGATATCGCTGAACTCCACCGTGCAATGATTCAGCGTTGGGAGGCCAAAAATACGGGTAACTTAATTGAACAATGCGAGTTGGAAGCCGCAAGCATCTGCGAATCCCTCTTTAATCTGATGGATTGCTGGCTCGTTCCTACGCTTTTTGATGCGCGGCTTGATCTGGCTATTCGTAATTGGTCGCGCGTCGATTCGGACCTTCAACAACGGGTCAAAGAAGCAGACAATCGCCGAATAGAGGCAATCGCGCGGATGTTTAAGCGCTACGGGTATTCTGAGGAGCAGGCCGATGTGTCTAGCCTAACCGTCATTTACACGCAGATCGGATATATCTCGATGCACAGATTAGAAAGCCGAGAGGAGCGGCTTGCACGCGTTCCACATTACGTCGAGCTTTTCTCAGGCATCCGCCCTACCGCGCGGGAAGTGGTTAACTTTAATGACCGCCATCAAAAGAGCATCGAATAGGCAATCGTAGATACGTTAAAGCGGTGGTTTGCTTTATTGTTTATAGGCCCGTTCTGTGGATACACTAGCGGTGGGTATTGGTTGCCATACTAATGAAAAATCAGCCTCATCAATCGATGAATTTATGACTTACGGGCATGCGGTTTTCAGCAAGGTTTGAGCCGCAGACTTTGCATTCTTCGCGGGGTTTTCACCAAATCCCATCACGGCAGTGATGATCGCGCCCTCTTTCAATAGCATGAACTGACTTGCCAAAGTTTCGGGATCGGCCGCGCCCGCCCGGTTCGCCACATTACGCAGATGTTCAAGCAATAGGCGTTTATGATTGGCTGACTGTTGGTGGATCGGGTTGTTATGTTCTTGAAATTCAGCGCTGGCTTTGATGAACATGCAGCCGCGGAATTCAGGTTTGGCAAACCATTCTTCCAGCACGTCAAAAACAGCCAGAAGCTGCCCCCGAGGCGTGTCGGACAATTCTTCCATGCGTTGGCAGAACCATGTCCTGAACAATTCGTCACGCAATTGCAGCGCTGCCAGGATCAGGTCATCCTTGGTTTTGAAATGTTTGTACATTGATGTCTTTGACACACCGGTTTCAGCCACGAGCCTGTCCATGCCAGTGGCGTGAAAACCGTTACGATAAAACACGTCAAGAGCTTTACGAACAAGTTCATCCCGCTTGTTGGGGCGCATCAAAGGTTCCTTGTCTTGTCAGACATCAGGGTAAAAGAGCCAGGCCACGAATGTCTAGCCCCAGGTTGGGTGATACCGGCCAGCGGGAGACAGGGTGAAGATTTCAAAACCGTTCGCAGTGACCCCGATGGAGTGTTCAAATTGCGCAGACAGAGATTTGTCGCGTGTCACGGCAGTCCAATCGTCAGCCAGTACCTTGGTTTCTGAACGGCCCAAATTGACCATCGGCTCGATTGTGAAGAACATACCTTCTTCCAGTACCGGGCCGGTGCCCGCGCGCCCATAGTGCAAGACGTTTGGAGGCGAATGGAATACCCGTCCCAGACCATGGCCACAGAAATCACGGACTACCGCCATGCGGTGACCTTCGACAAAGCTTTGAATGGCATGGCCGATATCACCAAAGGTATTGCCTGGCTTGACGGCTTCAATGCCTTTGAACAGCGCGTCATGCGTGACTTGAATTAGGCGCTCGGACTTGCGGCTCAACTTGCCTGCAACATACATACGTGAAGTGTCACCAAACCAGCCGTCGACGATGACCGTGACATCAATGTTCAGAATGTCACCATCTTTCAGCTTTTTGTCACCTGGGATACCATGACAGACCACATGGTTGACGCTGATGCAGCTGGCGTGGCGATAACCCTTATAGCCAATTGTGGCGGATTTTGCACCTGCATCATTGACCCTGTCTTCGATGATGCGATCAATCTCGCCTGTGGTTTGGCCGACAAAGACATGTTCGGAAATTTCGTCAAGGATGCGCGCAGCCAGTTCACCAGCTTTGTGCATGCCTGCAAAATCTGCATCACTATGGATGCGGATGCCGTCGCGTGTCAGTCTGCCGCGGTGTTCTTCGTTCACGTCGAATCCTCGTCAAAAGGTGTGGTCTTTGTCTCTATTTATGATGGATCAAGCCAAAGGGCCAGAGCGGGAAATCATTCAACGGGAAGACGGTTCCGGATCAGAATCTCTTGCGGTGAAATCGCAGTGTCATAGGCGATGGTTTCCAACCTGGCCTTGAGGGCTGCGCGATAGGCCTCTGCATAGGTTGGGTCGATATCTGTGGCGATGCTAACGGATGCGCAATCAGTACGCTGAACAAGGTATAGGAGCACAGCGCGCTGTCCTTGCCCAGCTACCTTGGCCAATTCGCCTAAGTGTTTGGCACCACGAGCGGTGACACTATCGGGGAATTCAGCCAGTCTGGCGGTGCGGCAAAGCGTGACGGATTTCACCTCGACATAAACATCAGGCAAGCCTGTTTGCTGTAACAGAAAATCAATCCGGCTGTTTTCACCGTATTTCTGTTCCGGCAAAATAGTCTCATATTCGGCAAGTTCGGGGATTTCACGTGCCATCAAGGCCGCGCGTAAGGCGCGGTTGGGCAGGCTGGTATCGACTCCGGTGAAATGCCCGTTTTCATGATCAACCAAGCGCCAACCATATTTTAGCTTTTTCTTTGGATCATCATTTGGCTCGACCCAAATCCGCATGCCGGGTGTCGCCAGTCCCATCATTGATCCGGGGTTGGCGCAGTGGGCGGTGACCTCTTGCCCGTCCTCCAGTTGGATATCCGCGAGAAAGCGTTTGTAACGACGGATCAGTGTGGCGGGGATAAGAGGGGTTTGAAAGCGCATGCCAAGCGGCCTATACCGATCATGACCGCCATTCAAGGAGTGCGTGATGCCAAACCCAACTGCTGCCATGCTTGTGATCGGGGATGAAATTCTGTCAGGGCGCACGCGTGATGCCAATATGCACCATCTGGCGGGCGAGTTGACCAAGGCAGCGATTGATTTGGCTGAAGTGCGCGTGGTCAGCGATGATCCCGATGCTATTACAGCTGCAGTTAAAGCACTCAGCCGGTCCTACACCCACGTGTTTACCTCGGGTGGGATTGGCCCCACACATGATGATATCACCGCAGACAACGTTGCCCGTGCCTTTGATTGCTCGATTGATGTGCGCGCCGATGCGCGGGCATTGCTAGAGGCGCATTACGCCCGTACTGGGCTGGAGATCAACGAGGCCCGCCTGCGCATGGCCCGCATTCCCGATGGCGCCAGTTTGATTGATAACCCGATCAGCACAGCTCCCGGCTTTACGATCGAAAATGTGCATGTAATGGCCGGAGTTCCCGCGATATTTGAAGCCATGCTTGCCGATGTTTTGCCGCGCTTGACTGGTGGACAACCAGTTCTGTCGCAATCTTTGCAGGTTTTGCGAGGCGAGGGTGACATTGCCGGTCCATTGGCAGAATTGGCGACCCAATACTCAGACTTGTCAATCGGATCTTATCCGTTTCAGATGGATGGCCGGTTTGGCTCAAACATCGTTGTGCGGGGCCACGATGGGGCGTTGATCGATGCGGCGATGGCCGAACTGAACAGGATTTTCCCACAATGATGCCAAATGTTAAGACAGTATATGACGTTCTGGAGCGCACATGGCCGGCAGCAGGTTATGCGCTGCAGGGGCCTTGGCAAATCCGGTATGGCAAAGGTGGGGGAAAACGGGTTTGCGCTGCAACTCTTGATGGGACGCTAACTGCGGATGCATTACCTGGCGCTGAGCGGGCGATGCAAGTTTTGGGACAAGTATCGTTGTTCATGGTCCGGCATGGCGAATATGCTCTGGATACCTTGCTTGCCGGACAGGGGTATCAAGTTATTGATCCCGTCAATATCTACGTTGGTGCAACCGCGCCTTTGGCATTGCAGCCGCCGCGTACCGCAAGTTTTGCCATCTGGGAACCGATGGCCATTCAGGTAGATATCTGGGCGCAAGGCGGCATTGGTCCAGCGCGCATGGATGTCATGCGCCGTGTTCAAGGGCCCAAAACATCGCTTTTTGGTCGGTCAGACAGCCGCCCGGCGGCGACCGGCTTTGTTGCGATTCATGACGGTATTGCGATGGTACATGCACTTGAAGTGCTGTCACGTCATCGCCGCTCGGGGATGGGGCGTTACCTGATGCAGCAGGCGGCGCTTTGGGCGCAAGAACAGGGCGCGAGCCACATTTCTGCCGTTTGCACTAAAGAAAACACAAGCGCGAATGCGCTTTATACTGATCTGGGGATGACGCAGGTGGGCGGTTATCACTATCGGCTGAAACAGGAGTTGACCGAATGACTTCAAACAACGACCTTCCCACGGCACTTGATCTTCCTATGGTGGTTCCACTGCCTGAGGACACACAGAAATATTTTGATGTCTGTGTGGATAAGCTGGGGATGGTGCCGAATGTGCTAAAGGCCTACGCCTTTGACATTGATAAGCTCAACGCCTTTGCTGCCATGTATAACAATCTAATGCTGGCTGATAGCGGGTTGAGTAAGCTAGAGCGTGAAATGATCGCAGTTGTTGTCAGCTCGATTAACCGGTGCTGGTACTGTCAGGTGGCGCATGGTGCAGCGGTTCGGGCTTTATCTGGTAAACCGGAGCTGGGCGAGGCGATGGTGATGAACTGGCGCATGGCGGATCTGGATGCCCGACAGCACGCAATGTTACTGTTTTCTGAAAAGGTCACAAAGTCCAGCGCAGAGATTGAAGAACGTGATCGTCAGGCGCTCAGGGTTGTTGGGTTTACTGAGCGTGACATCTGGGACATTGTCAGCGTGGTTGGTTTTTTCAATATGTCTAACAGAATGGCTAGTGCAACTGGGATGCGGCCGAATCCAGAGTATCATGGACAGGCGCGCTGAGCAGTGAGAAATACGAGTTTATGGATGTGGAGTGTAGCCGGAGTGTTGGCCATTTGCGCGGGACCTGCCGCAACGCTTGAGCTGACGATGCCTGGAAATGCCAGGATAACAAGCGAAGTGACATCAGAAGCAGATAGCTATTTCTTTGCGACCGGCCCTTATGAGGGGCAGGCAGTTCCGTCGATTGAAAGCGAAGGTCGTATCATACAGCAAGCCTGGCGCTTGGAGGGAAGCGATCTGACGAGCCAGCAGATCATGTCGCCGATTTGGAAACAGCTGGAAAGTGCAGGATACAGTATCGTATTTGATTGCGTCGATACAGAATGCGGAAGCTTTGATTTCCGCTTTAATATTGCAGTGCTTGATGCGCCAGATATGTTCGTTGACCTGTATGACTTCAGATACTTGTCGGCTTACAAAGACGATAGATTAGGTGGAAAATCCTATGTCGCCCTTTTGGCGAGTCGAAGTGGTGCAGTGGGGCATGTGCAAATCGCACACAGCACACCGGCAGGCAGCGTTGAGCCAGAGATTGCAGCACAGATCATCGAAAGCCCGCAAGATGTAAAAGGGATTGTGACCGCGCTGGTGGCACAAGGCCATGTGGTGCTGGAAGACTTGGAGTTCGAGAGTGGCGCGGTGGCGCTTGGGGCTGGGCCTTATACATCCCTGTCTGACTTGGCACGTTATCTGACAGAAGAGAACACTCGGCGCGTGGCGTTGGTTGGCCATACAGATGCTACAGGGGGAGCGGATGCGAATGTTTTGCTGTCACGCCAAAGAGCTGCGGCAGTGGTGGAGCGCTTAGTTGATGCTCACGGTGTTGATAGGCTTCAGCTCGAGGCGAATGGAGTAGGGTATCTTTCGCCAATTGCGTCTAACCTGACGGCTGAAGGGCGCGAAGCCAACCGTAGGGTTGAGGCGGTGCACCTGAACACGGAGTAAAGCGAAATGGACGTATTATCGGCAAGTTTTGATAGCCCTTTGGGCATGGTCTCGGTTGACAGTCAGGCCGGTGAGATTGTTCAGCTCTATTGGGGAGTAAAAGCACATCAAGGACATGACAGATCACCGGAGCTGATTGAGGCGCAGCAACAGCTGACAGCTTACTTTGAGGGGCATTTAACTGTGTTTGACTTGCCGTTAAGTGTCAAAGGATCTGATTTCCAGCGCGCGGTCTGTGATGCGATGTCAGCTATCCCCTTGGGGGAGACACGAACTTATGGCGATTTGGCAAAAGGCCTTGATGCTTCAGCCCAGGCTGTTGGCAACGCTTGCGGGGGTAATCCAATCCCGATCATCATCCCTTGCCACCGGGTGTTGGGGGCGACGTCTCTGGGTGGGTTTTCTGGCGCCGGAGGGGTGGAAAGCAAGGTCTGGTTGCTGCGGCATGAGAATGCCGCCGGTTTGCTGATCTAGGAGGGATTATCGCATTTTCGGAATGATCTGCTGTGCGATACCGGCGAACAAAAGATAGACACTGGTCAATACCAAACCCCAATGCGCCCAGCTTTCAGGATGAAAATCGACCCAGGCGGCCCAGCCAGCAAAGAACGTCCAAGCAAGGGCAATGGGCAACGATAGCATGCGCCAGCGCTCGGTTCTGACCGGGTGGATAAACTTCAGTGGCAAGAACATCGCAATGGCGAGTGCTGTGACCAAGCATAGAATGACCCAGAAATTCGGCTGAATGGCGAAGATCACAAGAATGAGCATGTTCCAGCATCCGGGAAAGCCCGAAAAAGAATTGTCTTTGGTCTTCATCCGGGTATCCACGAAATACATCGCAGATGAGAAAGTAATGATGATGATCGCGAACCAACCGGTCCAGCCTGCCATCAGCCCTGATTTGAACAAGGCAAACGCCGGGATGAACACATAGGTCAGATAATCGATGATCAGATCAAGCATGACGCCGTCGAATTCAGGCGCGTTCTTTTTGACGTGATATTTGCGTGCTAGTGGGCCATCGATGCCATCAACGGCAAAGGCCACAACCAGCCACAAAAACATCAGGTCCCATTTGCCGTCTGCGGCGGCCAGCATGGACAACATCGCAAACACCGCACCGGTGGCGGTCAGCAGGTGTACGGACAGGGCTTTCATCTGATCAGTCATGCTGCGTGACATGACGGATCACAGCTATAATGACAAGCATCAGTTGCCAGCTTTGGCAAAGATATACTGATTGTGATGCTTATTGTATTTGCTTATGCCTTAGGGTGGGTCTGGTTGTAAACTTCCATCAGCCGGGCAGTATCAACTGCTGTATAGGCCTGTGTTGTTGACAAAGATGCATGTCCCAACAGCTCCTGAATCGCACGCAGGTCGCCGCCCGCATTTAACAGGTGCGTAGCAAAACTATGGCGCATCGCATGTGGCGTGGCGGTTGCTGGCAAGCCCAACTGCATGCGGACTGAGGCGACAACCTTTTGAATCGCTCGCGGATTTAACGGCCCGCCTCGCATCCCTCGGAAAATTGGCGTTTCTGGCTCGCTGGGGTAGGGGCACAGATCCAGGTAATTCTTAACTGCGTCTCGTGCGGGGGTTATCACTGGCACAACACGCTCTTTGCTGCCTTTACCAATGATCCGAATTGTTGCGCCAATTGGTGTGTCACGGCCACACAGGCCAAGCGCCTCAGATATGCGTAAGCCGCAGCCATAAAGCAAAATCACCACTGCCTGATCGCGGGCCGAGATCCACGGGGTCTCACTTTGCATGTCGATTGTATCGATCAGATCCTGTGCCGCATCAGGGGATAGTGGGCGGGGCAGTTTACGTTGGAATTTCGGCGCACGGGCAGACAGCACAGCTGTCGGGTCACATTCCTCTTTTTCAGCCAGATAGCGATAGAAGCCTTTTACGGCCGAAAGTTTGCGCGCAAGTGAGCGCGCGCCAATGTCCTGACCGCGCATGAAGGCCATCCAACTGCGCATCTCGGGCACGGTGATCCGCAGCAAAGGAGCCAACCCCATGGCCTGACCCTTGTGTTCCGTCATAAAGGTTAGAAATTCGGTTAGGTCATGGCCATAGGCCGCAATCGTATGCTCAGATGCACCCTGTAATGCCTTTTGTGTCGCAAGCCAGTTTTGCATCGCATCTCGGGCGGCGGGCGCAATCATGACAACCAGCGGCGCATCGCCCGCTCAAACACACCGGCAAAAAAGGCCAGCAGGTCCGTGCCTTGTTGCGGGCTGAATTGATGCGGATCTTTCGCCCCCATCACCAGTAGACCGGGCAGGCGCCCACGTCCGAAATCCAACTGCAGGCAGGCTTCAGAGTGCACCAGTTCCGCATCGTCTCCATAAATTTTGGTATGGCCTTGTTCAACGTGACGCAGCACGACAGGGCGGCTGGCATGGTTGGAACCAGATTGCAGATAGTTCGCGACGAACCCCGGCTTGGCTGAGATTAGAACATCACCAAGTTTCTTGAGAACTGCATCGTCATCCTCTTGCTGTGATTCGACGACCAGTTTCACATAATCCACGCGCAGGATGTTGGCGACTTCGGTGCCAAGATCCTTGAGGAAATGCTCAAAATCTGCCGGATCAAGCATGCGCAGAATGGCACGGTGAATTTGGTTGGTACCAGCTAGGTTCTCGTAGGCGGCGGCAATCACATTGCGGTGTGTTTCCTCCAATCGGTCAAGCCGGGCTTCCAGTCGCTTCATGGCGATGCCACGCAGGTCAACGATGTTGGCCCCCATGGCACGCTCATTTGCGGCGATCAGGGTTTGCATCAGCTCCTGATCTTCCAAAATGAAATCCGGGTGCGCGATAATCTTATCGCGCAACGCATCTAGGGTTTCGGGCGTACTGCTCATTTAGGCCTCGATATGTTTTTGAAGCCTTTATAACACGCCTTACAGGATTTTCTGCCCTGTTTTTTCCCAATCGGCCATAAACGACGCAAGGCCTTTGTCGGTCAGCGGGTGCTCGGCCATTTGTTTGATAACTTTTGGCGGTGCGGTCATCACATCGGATCCAACCATGGCCGCCTGATAGGCGTGGTTCACCGTACGGATTGAGGCCGACAGGATCTGCGTATCGAAACCGTAGTTGTCATAGATCTGGCGGATGTCAGCGATCAGTTCCATGCCATCAAGGTTGATGTCGTCCAGGCGACCGATGAAGGGGCTGATAAAGGTTGCGCCTGCTTTGGCTGCCAAAAGCGCCTGATTGGCTGAGAAACACAGGGTGACATTGACCATGTTGCCCTCGTCGGTCAGAATGTTGCAGGCTTTCAATCCGGCCCAAGTCAGCGGCACTTTAACAGCGATGTTTGGTGCAATCTTAGCCAGCTTGCGGCCTTCTTCGATCATCTGATCGGCTTCCAATGCGACAACTTCGGCGCTGACAGGGCCCTCGACCATTTCGGCGATCTCTTTGGTGACTTCCAGAATGTCGCGGCCCGATTTCATGATCAGAGACGGGTTGGTTGTGACCCCATCAACCATGCCCAAGGCGTTCAGTTCTGCGATCTCATCGACTTCGGCGGTATCTACGAAAAATTTCATAACAGGGCCCTTTATGCCGGTTGGGGTTTTTCTCTTCTGCATTTACCGCATAGAGTGGAAGGCCGAAACCCCCGATGAAAGCGAAAGGGCCGTAAACGTGACACCCACCGGGCCGGGTTATTTTGACGAAGGTGATCTGGTTGGCGTGTTGACGTCGCAGCCGCTTGACCGCGTGCTGGATTACCGCGCCCCCGAAGGGGGATGTCATGCAGGCGCATTTGTTGAGGTGCCATTGGGACCGCGTAAGGTTTTAGGTGTCGTTTGGGGTTCCGGGCAGGGTGATTATGACAAAGCACGCATTCGATCAATAATTCGGGTACTGGATGCTGCACCGATGCGCGAAGAGTTGCAGGTTTTTTTGCAGCGCGCCGCTGAGTATACGCTGACACCACTGACTGCGATGCTGCGCCTGGCGACGCGGGTGCCCGGGTTAAGTAATCCGCCATCGATGCAAAAAGTATACCGACTGGGCAATGGGAGACCCAATCGCGAAACCGAGGCGCGTGGGCGTGTGCTAGATGTATTGGAAGAATTTGGCGGACTATCATTTACGCTAAGTGAGCTTAGCAAACAGGCGGGTGTGACCCCATCCGTTGTCAAGGGGTTGGTGGCGCAGGATTGCGTGTTGGAAGAGGACACCCCACGTGATTTGCCGTTTGCCCGGCTGGACGTTGATTGCGGGGGTAAAACGCTCAGTGCAGATCAGGCGACTGCAGCCGGGCAATTGCGCACCGCCGCGCAAAGTGGTGGCTATGGCACAACGCTTTTGCGCGGGGTGACCGGATCAGGTAAAACCGAAGTCTATCTTGAGGCTGTGGCTGAGGCTGTGCGCCAAGGGCGACAAGCACTTGTTTTGCTGCCCGAAATTGCCCTGACAGCAGAATTTCTGAAACGATTTGAGGCACGGTTTGGCGCGCGTGCCGGTGAATGGCATTCCGGCGTTACTATGACAGAACGCCGCCGGTTGTGGAAAATAGTCGGGCAGGGCGGTTGTCAGGTTGTGGTTGGCGCGCGTTCTGCTCTGTTTTTACCATATCAAAATCTTGGTTTGATCGTGGTCGATGAAGAACACGACAGCTCTTACAAGCAAGAAGATGGTGTACTGTACAATGCGCGGGACATGGCCGTGCTGCGCGCCTCAATTTGCGGGGCGCAGGTGGTGCTGGCCTCGGCTACGCCAAGTCTTGAAAGTTGGGCCAATGCAGAAGCCGGGAAATACCAACGAATTGAGCTGAGTTCGCGGTTTGGTGCATCTGTGCTGCCGGACTTTCGCGCTATCGATATGCGTTTGGAAAAACTGCCGTCTAGCCGTTGGATTTCGCCGAGTCTTGAGGCGGCTGTTAACAATCGTATTGCCAAGGGCGAACAAGCGTTGTTGTTTATCAACCGCCGTGGCTATGCGCCGGTCACGATTTGCCGGGCTTGCGGGCATCAGGTCACGTGTAAGGATTGTGATGCTACATTGGTAGAGCATCGTTTCCAAAATCGTCTGATCTGCCATCAATGCGGCGAGAGCGAACCGGTGCCCGAGGTCTGCCCGCACTGCGAGGCCGAAGGTCGCCTGGCTGCTGTGGGTCCGGGAGTGGAACGCTTGAGCGAAGAGGCTAGTAATCTGTTTCCACAGGCGCGGGTCGCAACCCTATCATCTGATCTTTATACCTCGGCACGCGCGCTAAAACAGCAGATCGAAGAGATCGCTGCGGGAGCGGCGGATATCATCATTGGCACGCAGTTGGTGGCTAAGGGGCATAATTTCCCGAAACTGACACTGGTTGGGGTGATTGATGCGGATCTTGGTCTGCAAGGCTCTGACCTGCGGGCGGCAGAACGGACGTTTCAACTGATGCGGCAGGTGGCGGGCCGGGCCGGGCGCTCGGAAGCGCCGGGAACTGCGCTGCTGCAGACCTTTCAGCCCGAACACTCTGTGATCCGTGCCATTCTTGCCGGCGATGAGGAAGGGTTTTGGCAGACCGAAGCGGCTGAGCGCAAACAGGTGGGCATGCCACCTTATGGTCGGATGGCAGGGATTATCCTATCATCGCCAGACTTGCAGGAGGTTTTTGAAATCGGTGCAGAGCTTGCGCGCCGTGATGGGCCGATTCGTCAGATTGGCGCGCAGGTGTTCGGGCCAGCTCCTGCACCCATCGCGCGGATCAGAGGGCGGCACCGTGTGCGTCTGCTGATCAAGGCCCCAAAGGGTGTGGCCCTGCAAAAAGCGATCAGCCAATGGATCGCACAGGTCAAAACCCCTAATCAGTTTCGCCTCAGTGTTGATATCGACCCGCAGAGTTTTTACTGAATTATTAAGACGCGAAATCCCGTTAGCATTGAGTAAGTAGTGCGTTGGGTCGCTCGTCTCTTATTCTTTAATCCGCCGGGAAGGCTAACTTTTTAAGCCATTGTCAATAGGGGTAATGGCAGTTGTGCGTCATTGAAGAACCCTGTGTGCGGCGAAGGCTATCGCTATTTCGCGGGTAGAGGCGTAAGGGGGCAGTATGACACAGATAGTTCCCCTTGGTGATGCGCGACACCTGCCATTCTGGCGCCGGCCTGTGGTGTTATTGTTCGTGATGGCGGCCGCTCTGCCGATTGCGTTTTCGACATGGTTTGCACTGCTCAACAACTTTGTCATCGAGGTGGCTGACTTTGACGGTACAGATATTGGCTGGCTTCATACCGTGCGCGAAATCCCCGGATTTCTGGCTGTGGGTGTGATTGCGATCATCATTTTCATGCGAGAACAAGTGTTGGGGTTGATCTCGCTACTGATGCTTGGGGTCGCGACTGCGGTGACGGCGTGGTTCCCGACGATGGGCGGGATTTTGACCATAACCATGCTCAGCTCGATCGGGTTTCATTATTTTGAGACAGTAAACCAGTCGTTGCAATTGCAATGGATCGACAAAAAACGTGCCCCGCAGGTGTTGGGCTGGTTGGTGGCTGCGGGATCAGGGGCGACGTTGGCAGCTTATATCCTGATTGAGCGCCTGTGGGAGCTGCTGAACCTTAGCTATAATCAGGTTTATATGGTCTCAGGTGGGTTCACGGCACTGGTCGCACTGTTTTGCCTGATCGCCTATCCGCAGTTTGATAGCCCTACGCCGCAGGTGAAAAAGATGATCCTGCGTAAGCGTTATTGGCTCTATTATGCGCTGCAATTCATGGCTGGGGCGCGGCGCCAGATCTTCATCGTGTTTGCAGGTTTCATGATGGTCGAAAAGTTCGGCTTTGAAGTACATGAGATGACACGGCTTTTGATGTTAAACTTATTGGCTAATATGCTGCTGGCCCCGTTAATCGGCAAAGCCGTTGGTCGCTGGGGTGAACGCCGTGCGCTGCTGGTGGAATATGTCGGGCTTATTGGTGTATTTTTGTCCTATGGGGGGGTGTATTTCTTTGGCTGGGGCTTGATGATTGCATCTGCGCTTTATGTGATTGACCACCTGTTTTTTGCTATGGCGTTGGCGCTCAAGACCTATTTTCAGAAAATTGCAGATCCGGGGGACATTGCACCTACGGCAGCGGTGGCCTTTACCATTAACCATATAGCGGCGGTGTTTTTGCCTGCGCTGTTGGGCTATCTGTGGTTGGTGTCCCCGGCGGCGGTGTTTTTGCTGGCAGCGGGAATGGCGCTGGTGTCTTTGCTGTTGGCGTTAATGATTCCACGCCATCCTGAACGGGGTTATGAAACGGTGTTCAGTCACGGCCAGCCTAGTCCAGCAGAATAGGCATGCAAGCATGGCGTGGCTTGACCTTGTGAGGGCAAGCGACTAGGCGACACAGGTCTTGCTGAGAAAGGTCCAGCCATGCCTACGTATTCCGCGCTTACCACCCTCAAAGGAAAAGATCAGGCTGAGGCGCTGGGCGCTGCGCTGGAAGAGGTGATGCCAGAGCCAATTGGCGTGGGTGTTTTTGAGATCGAAGACGGATCGGGCCTGTGGGAAGTTGGTAGCTATTTTACCGAAAGCCCGGATGATGTGGCGTTGGCGATTTTGGCAGCTGCATTTGATGCAAAACCTTTCGTTATCTCCGAGGTGCCAGAAACCGATTGGGTGGCCAAAGTCAGGCGCGAGCTTACGCCAGTCGAAGCCGGTAGGTTTTTTGTTTATGGCAGTCACGATGCCGACAAGGTTCCGGAGGGGACTGAGGCGCTGCTAATTGAAGCGGCGATGGCTTTTGGTACCGGTCATCATGGTACGACACATGGCTGCCTGCAGGCACTTGATAATTTGGCGAACGCTGGGTTTGTCGCGAAATCCGTGGCTGATGTGGGGTGCGGTACCGCCGTTTTGGCGATGGGCGCGGCGAAAATCTGGCCGGGCACATTTTGGGCAAGTGATATCGACGAGGTTGCGGTCGACGTTGCATTGGCAAATGTCGCTGCAAACGGTTTAGAAGGACGTGTCAAATGTGTTGAGGCCGCTGGCCTGAATCACCCCGATTTGACGACGGCTGCACCGTTTGACTTGATTTTTGCCAACATTCTAAAGGGCCCTTTGATAGACCTCGCCCCGGCGCTAACCGCCGCCTTGTCTGTCGGAGGGTACCTGATTCTGTCTGGAATCTTGAACGAACAAGCCGATGAAGTGATCGCTGTTTACAGTGGTTGCGGAAACAGTCTTGCCGAACGGATTGAGATTGGTGAATGGACGACGACAGTTTTGCACCGAATTACCTGATTTTCAGGGGAAATACCTCAGCATTCGTTGATCCGCCTTGATCTTGACGCAATTGAAACTTAGTTTTTTCTCATTGCGGTGGGGGCTGCAAATTGTTGAGTGGATGTTGCTATGAGTGGAGCTTTTCAAGATTTCGACACGCGGTTGAAAAAGATAGACCGGAGCCATAATCGACTGGCGCAAGGCTATGATGCTCGTGTTTCAAAAGATGGCCTGATCGTATTTCGGCCAAAACGTCGCCAGTGGTCCATATCACTCCGAGGGGTTGCCCTTCTGATTATTGGCTTTTTGTGTTTCAAAGGATTTATTTTGGCGCACCTAGGGGCCAGCACCTATGATGCTCGTATTGCAGCGCTGCAAGAGGGTACGTTAATTGAGCAAGGCGGAGCCTATGTGATGCAGGTTGATCCGGTGTCTGAGGCGATTTCTATGAAATTGCGTCCAATTCTGAACTGATCTGAGATCTTGTGAAATACTTTTATCAAAATTGAAACAAAAAACCCTGCGCGGTGAATGCTTGCGCAGGGTTTTTAATCACATGAATGGTGATATCAAATTAGCGGTGCTCTGCGACGGCGTCGATGTCACCACGGCAAAGGCCGATGTCATCGAGTTCACGATCCGTCAGTGAAGACAGGGTTGCGCGGGTTTCGCGGGCACGGTTCCATTCAGCGATTGCGCTAAACAGTTTGGAGACGCCTGAAAAAACGCCTGAGAAACCTGCGGTGTGGTTTGTTGTTGTGTAGGCCATGATCGTCATCCTTGAAGTGGTGTTGCCATAAGGCATTTCCTTTGAAGTCCAGATAGGTTTGTAACGGCTTTGCAACAACACACGGTTTTGCATAGTTCCTATGCAATTTGTGCAAGGGTCTGATGGTGATGGCGCAGGTTGCGCTTGGTCTTTGTTCTTGTTTCGTGCTAGTTGTGAAAAAAACAACACGAGCGAGCAGCAAGATGCGTGTAATGGGAATTGATCCGGGATTGCGAAATCTGGGATGGGGCGTGATTGAGATGCGGGGCAATCGGCTGACCCATGTGGCTAACGGGGTTTGCCATTCTAGGGGGGACGATTTAGCACCCCGATTGCTGTCGCTACATCAGCAGCTGACGGATGTGATGACGCAATATCAACCCGACACGGCAGCAGTTGAATTGACATTTGTGAACAAGGATGGCGTGGCAACGCTCAAGCTAGGGCAGGCGCGAGGGATTGCCCTGCTGGTGCCAGCGCAATTTGGGCTGAGCATTGGGGAATATGCCCCCAACAAGGTCAAGAAAACCGTTGTGGGCGTGGGTCATGCAGATAAGGCGCAGATTGCCCATATGGTAAAGGTCCAGCTGCCCGGCGTTGAACTGGCCGGGCCGGATGCGGCGGATGCTTTGGCGATTGCCATATGTCACGCGCATCATCGGCCACCAGCGATAATACAAAGGATGCAGGCATGATCGGACGTATTGCCGGGCGCATAGATTACCGGGCGAGTGATCACGTGCTGATTGATGCGCGTGGTGTGGGCTATCTGGTCTATTGCTCGGATCGTACTTTGCAGGCTTTACCGCAAGCCGGGGAACATGTGGCGCTTTATACGGACCTGATTGTACGCGAAGACCTGTTGCAGCTTTATGGCTTTACCACGCTTGTCGAAAAGGAGTGGCACAGGTTGTTGATGTCCGTGCAAGGTGTCGGGGCCAAGGCTGCGTTGGCGATCATGGGCACGCTTGGGCCTGATGCCGTAGGACGCGCCATTGCGCTGGGTGATTGGAATTCGGTCAAGGCAGCCAAGGGCATCGGTCCGAAAACGGCGCAACGCGTGGTGAATGAGTTGAAAGACAAAGCACCCGAAGTGATGGCGATGGGCGCCAGTCGCGCGGCGACAACCACAACGGTGCCGGATGTTTTGCACGATGAAGTGATTGAGACAGCGGCACCGGTGTCAGTCGCAGCTCCGCCGGAGAATGCCGGGGCGCAGGCTGAGGCGTTATCTGCTTTGACAAACCTGGGCTATGCGCCCGGAGAGGCGGCAGCCGCAGTGGCGCAGGTATCGGGGGAAATGCCTGAGGCGGGTACCTCAGATCTGATCCGGCTGGCGCTCAAATCTTTGGCACCAAAGGGGTAAGGAATGTCAGAGCCAGATCCCACATTGCGGCCTGAACCTTTACCTGAGGATGCAGACCGGGCGTTGCGTCCGCAACAATTGGACGATTTTATCGGTCAGGCAGAAGCACGCGCCAACCTGAAAGTTTTTATTCAATCGGCTCGTCAGCGCGGCGAAGCAATGGATCATACCCTGTTTCATGGCCCTCCCGGTTTGGGGAAAACCACATTGGCGCAGATTATGTCGCGTGAATTGGGCGTCGGGTTTCGTATGACGTCAGGGCCGGTGTTGGCCAAGGCTGGGGATCTCGCGGCGATTTTGACCAATCTGGAACGCAATGATGTGCTGTTCATCGATGAAATCCATCGCCTGAATCCGGCGGTGGAAGAAGTTCTTTATCCCGCGATGGAAGATTTTGAGCTGGATCTGGTGATTGGCGAAGGGCCTGCCGCGCGTACGGTGCGGATTGAATTACAGCCCTTTACGCTTGTGGGGGCCACGACACGGCTGGGTTTGTTGACCACGCCTTTGCGTGACCGGTTCGGCATTCCAACACGGCTGCAGTTCTATACCGAGGATGAGCTGCACGAGATTGTCAGTCGCAATGCGCAGAAATTGAAAATCCCGGCAGAGACCAGTGGTGCGCGTGAGATTGCCAAACGATCCCGCGGTACGCCACGCATTGCCGGTCGATTATTGCGCCGGGTGGTGGATTTTGCTGTGGTCGAAGGGGACGGTACAATCAGCCGTGCGCTGGCAGATAGTGCTTTGACACGGTTGAGTGTTGATGCTCTGGGTCTTGATGGGGCGGACCGGCGGTATCTGCGTCTGATTGCCGAGGCGTATCAGGGTGGCCCGGTGGGGATTGAGACGATGAGCGCGGCGTTGTCAGAATCGCGTGATGCGCTGGAGGAAGTGATTGAGCCGTTCTTGCTACAACAGGGTCTGATCCAGCGCACCCCGCGAGGCCGGATGCTGGCGCAGCGCGGCTGGCAGCATCTGGGTCTGGCGCGACCGCAGAGCAAAAGTCAAAATGATCTGTTTGGGAAGTAGCCCGTTTTTGCAAGCCACCCATCCCATTCCGCCCCGAAAAAATGGCCTGTTTGAAGGTCGTGTACCTCATGAAAGCCTGTTTTGATGATGCAAGCTCGTTCTGACGACGCACGCACTAATCGCATTGGTAGCTTTTGGATGGTGTTGGCGATGATCGGCTTTGCAGTGGAAGACGCTTTGCTGAAGGGCCTGACCGCCACACTGTCAGTGGCGCAGGTGCTTGTGATGTTTGGCAGTATTGGCATGTTGGCCTTTGCCGTCATCGCCACGTCGCGTTCTGAGCCGATCTTCATTCCCGAGGCTGTGTCGCGCGCTATGTGTGTGCGTTATGTTTTTGAGATTGGTGGGCGGTTATTTTACGTCTTGGCGCTTGCTTTGACGCCGTTATCGTCGACGACGGCCATACTTCAGGCGACGCCGATTGTTCTGGTGGCTGGGGCTGCTCTATTCTTTGGTGAAACCGTGGGTTGGCGCCGCTGGTCGGCAGTTGGGTTCGGCTTGATTGGTGTTTTGGTGGTGCTTAGGCCCGCTGGCGACAGTTTCACGATGTTGTCCGTTCTGGCCGTGCTTGGCATGCTTGGATTTGCAGGGCGCGATCTGGCAAGTAGAGCCGCCCCTGCAGCATTGCGTACCTCGGTCTTAGGATTCTATGGCTTTGCGGCATTGATCGTTGCGGGACTTCTCTATGGTTTTTGGGAGCAACGATTTTTCGTTTGGCCGCAAACCCAAGAGATTATGATCTTGGGTGCCGCGGTCTGTGTGGGTATTGTGGCTTATTCATCCTTGATGCTTGCGATGCGTACGGGGGAGATTTCTGCTGTGGCGCCGTTCCGGTATTCGAGGCTGCTGTTCGGGATCGGTCTGGGTATGCTGTTGTTCGACGAAAGCATTGACCTGCAGATGATCATAGGTTGCAGCATGATTGTTGCCTCTGGGCTTTATATTTTGTGGAGAGGCAATCGGATCACATAGACATTATGTTGATCTGGCCACATGGTCTGATAAAGAAACCACATGACAGATGTGATGACCCCTGAAGAGATCGAAGCGCATTTCACCCGCGCAGATGGCCAGTTTTTGTTTGCCCGCTGGGGGCGGCCGATTGTGCCGATTGTGTTCGGTGTCGAAGAACAAACACTTGAAGTTATGAAAGGGGCAGTCGAGGCCGGGGTAACCCTTGCCGGGCATCAGATGGCAGAAACGGACCCCGAGCTGGGCGTCAATCTGATGTTCTTTTTCTTTCGTGACTGGGATGAGCTTCTAGGTGTGCCGGACCTTGGCCGGATGATCCCTGATCTGAATTCGCTGGTGGCACGTCTTAAAACTGCAGGTGCCAATCAATACCGCGCCTTCCGGTTCGAAAAAGTTGGATCGATCCGGGCCTGTTTTGTGTTTTTGCGGATGGATGATGAGTTGAGTGCGGTTCCAGCAGAAGCGTTGGCGCTGGGGCAGGTGGTACAAAGCTTGCTGCTGTGGTCAGATCAGGTCTTTGCTGCGCGGTCCCCTTTGGCAATGGCCGAGGGGCATACGATTTTGCGGCCGGACATCGCCGGGCTGATCCGCGCGGCCTATGATCCAGTTTTGCCTGCGCAGGCTGAGGATACATCACATGCACTGCGTTTGTACGCACGCATGCTGGCCGAGCAAGGTCAGGAGTAGCGCTGTGCGGCTTTTGTGGATCACATGTGGGTTGGTCTGTGTTTGCCTTGGAGCGGTGGGCGTGGTGTTGCCACTCTTACCAACAGTGCCCTTCATGCTACTGGCCGCCTTTTGTTTTGCACGCTCGTCGGAGAGTCTTCATTATTGGCTCGTGACGCACCCACAATTTGGTCCCGCAATTGTGAACTGGCAAGACAATGGCGCAGTGAGTCACCGCGCGAAACGGCTGGCGACGATATCTGTCGTCGTGGTTTGGGGGCTATCGTTTGTGCTGGGGGCTCCAACAACGGTAATTGTAATACAAGCCTTGGTGCTCAGCGGGGTGATGCTGTTTTTGTGGACGCGGCCTGAGTAGATCAAACCGCGCCTCATACATCGCAGGTATTACTTTTTCAAAGAGTCGCGGATTTCCATCAAAATATCCAACTCAGAAGGTCCTGCAGGTGCTTCTTCTGCAGGGGCTACCTCCTCTTTCTTCTTTGCGCGGTTCACAGCTTTGACCAGCATGAATACAACAAAGGCAATGACCAGGAAGTTGATAACAGCCATGATAAAGCGGCCATAAGCGAATACAGCGGCGCCAGCCTCTTCAGCGGCAGCCAGAGAGCCGTAGTTGCCGCCATCCAGAACGGCAAACAGGCTGGCAAAATCAATGCCGCCCATAAACAAGCTGATGATCGGATTGATCAGGTCAGCCACCATTGAGCCGACAATTGCCGTAAAAGCCGCGCCAATGATGATACCTACGGCCATGTCCATGACATTTCCTTTGGCGATGAAGTCCTTGAATTCCTGAATCATGCGAACTGTCCCATTTGTTGTTTGATTAGTGATAGCCTAGAAAGCTCATGAACGCACGCATTGCCGATTTGATTGTTTCAACCAAGGGGAAAGGGACTGCGTTGTTCCCACAAGCAAAAGAGCCTTGTACCCTCTTTTCACGCATCATAGGGTTCTGCCATGAGCCATAGTTTCCCGATCCGCGTTTATTATGAAGACACCGACATGGGCGGTATCGTTTACTATGCCAACTATCTCAAATTCATCGAGCGCGCGCGCAGTGACTGGGTGCGCCAGATGGGCATTGATCAATTGGAAATGATGGAAGACGACGGCGTTATCTTTGCAGTCCGTCGGGTTGAAGCTGATTTCCATATGCCCGCCGGGTTTGATGACGAACTGGTCGTTCACACTAAAACCGTTGCCGTCACCGGTGCGCGGTTGATTGTGGAGCAGCAGATTATGCGCGACGATGAATTGCTGTTTTCCGCGCAGGTGACGATCGTTTGTATCAACGATACGGGGCAACCGGCACGACTTCCGGCAAATATCCGCCTGATCTTGCATTAAATCAGGGGTTTTGTCGTCCCTGACGCTGATGATGTTGGCTTTCCCCTTGGAAATGCGGTAGTTTGCCTCACAAAGGGCCGCAATAAGGCCATAAGAAAAAAGAGCAGGCAGATGGAAGCAGAAACCCTGGCATTGGCACAGGAGGTTGATTTCTCCTTGTGGGCGCTATTCGCACGCGCAACCTTAATCGTGAAATTCGTTATGCTGATGTTGATCGTGGCCTCGTTTTGGGCTTGGTCGATCATTGTGCAGAAATTACTGGCTTACCGTCAGGCTCGCGAAGAGGCGGACCGGTTTGATCGACGCTTTTGGTCTGGCGATCCGCTGGACGAGCTGTTTGATGAAATCGGGCCGGAACCTGCTGGGCATTCAGAACGAATATTTGCCGCTGGTATGACAGAATGGCGGCGCAGTCACCGCAATGATGGCGGATTAATCGCGGGGGCCACGGCCCGGATTGACCGCAGTATGGACGTGGCCATCGCGAAAGAGGCGGAAGGCCTGCAAAATGGGTTACAGGTTTTGGCGACCGTGGGGTCGACGGCACCGTTTATCGGCCTGTTTGGCACCGTTTGGGGCATCATGAATGCCTTTATTGAAATTGCTGAACAGCAAAACACCAACCTCGCCGTTGTGGCACCGGGTATTGCCGAGGCCTTGCTGGCCACCGGTTTGGGTCTGTTGGCGGCGATCCCGGCGGTAGTTTTCTATAACAAGCTGAGCGCGGACAGCGATCGTATCGTCGCAGGCTACGAGGCTTTTGCAGACGAATTTGCCACGATCCTTAGCCGTCAGTTGGATAGTTGAGCCATGGGTGCTGGTGTTGTTCAGAAATCTGGTAACGGCGGGCGCCGTCGTCGCGGAGGCGGGCGTAGTCGCCCGATGGCAGAGATCAACGTCACGCCGTTTGTTGACGTCATGCTGGTGTTGTTGATCATCTTTATGGTAGCGGCCCCGTTAAGTGTTGTGGGTGTGCCGGTGGAACTGCCCAAAACCGCAGCCAATGCCTTGCCGGGTGAGCAAGAGGAACCGCTGACGGTGACGATTGCTGCTGATGGGCAAGTGATGATTCAGACAACGGATGTGGAGCGTGATCAACTGGTCAGCAGATTGCAGGCGATTGCATCAGAACGTGATAGTACGCGGATCTATCTACGCGCGGACGGTGCCGTAGCATATGCGGAGGTGATGCAGGTCATGGGCGCACTTAATCGTGGAGGGTTCTCTGACATTGGCCTTGTCACTGATACAGGTGGTCCCAGCTTGAATGAACCGGACGGCTGAAGCCAAGGGTGATCAGAGGGTGAATACCGGACAGATCATATCAGGAGCAGGCCACGTGAGCCTGATCATGCTCGCCATTTTTGGCGGCGCATTCCGTTCGGAACCCTTGCCGACGCAAGTGACAGAAGTGACGGCAATCTCGAGCGAGGATTTTGCAGCCCTTTTGGCGCAGGAGCAATCCCCCGAAGCGGTTGCCAATATTGATACACCCGAACCACCTGAGGCGGGTGAGGTCGCACCGGATCTGTCATCTGAAACGGATGAGGCGCCAGAGGTCGAGACGCCGGAAGCTGCACAGCCGGAAACCCCGGATGATGTACCAGATGTGTCTGAGATTACTCCGCCAGTTGAGACAGACTTCACAGACGAGGCTCCGGTGTTACAGCCGCCACCCGAGGATGTGGCCGCTGTCGTGCCGCAAATCTCACCCCGGCCGCAGCAACGCCCGGCAGACCGGATCGCACCCGAAGCGGTTGCTCAACCGGAACCGGATGTAAAAATTGACGATGTTGATCAACAAGAAACCCAGCCTGATGAGGCTGCAGAGATTGTTGAAGACGACAAAGAGGAAACGGCCCGCGAAGAAGCCGCAACCCAAATCGTGACCGAGGCGGAAGAAGAAAAAGAGATTGAGCTTGCCGCGCCAACGGCTTCGGTACGTCCCAAACCGCGGCCTTCGCGCCCGGTTGAAGATCCGGTGGAACCGGCGGCGCAAGAGGTTCCAGCGACCAACAACAACGCGGTCGAGGATGCACTGGCCGAGGCATTGGGCACCACACAAACAGACACCCGGCCCTCTGGTCCACCTTTGACTTCTGGGGAAAAAGACGCGCTGCGGCTTGGGGTGCAACAATGTTGGAATGTGGGTAGTCTGAGCACAGATGCCCTGCAAACCACTGTTGTTGTCGCATTTGATATGTCTCAAGATGGAAAACCAGTTAGGGGTTCCATTCAAATGGTCAGTTCCAGCGGTGGCACAAGCAATTCAGCGCGTCAGGCCTATGATGCCGCACGCCGCGCCATTCTGCGCTGTGGCAGCAAGGGCTATGATCTTCCAGTAGAGAAATACGACCGCTGGCGCGAAGTTGAGATCACCTTCAATCCCGAAAACATGAGGATTAAATGATGAAACATGTTCTGACCCTTTTGGCAGCTTTCCTGATCGGGGCCACGCCTGCCGCCGCGCAGGACAGCGGGCCCTTGCAGATCGAATTAGATCAGGGGGTGATCGAGCCACTGCCCTTTGCCGTGCCGGATTTTGTGGCAGGGTCTTCGGGGGCGTCGGAATATGCGCGCAATATTTCGCGGGTGGTGTCTTCGGATTTGACGGGAACAGGATTGTTTCGGGAAATCCCCTCGAATGCCTTCATTAGCCAGATCACCAGTTTTTCCAGCCCGGTGCAGTTTGCCGACTGGAAGGCGATTAACGCCGAGGCACTGATCACCGGATCGGTAAGTACGGATGCCTCTGGCAAACTGGTAGTGCAGTTTCGGGTTTATGATGTGTTCGCCGGGCAGGAAATGTCACAAGGGCTGCAGTTCGTCGGCACGCAGGATGGTTGGCGGCGCATGGCGCACAAGGTGGCGGATGAGGTTTATAAGCGTATCACTGGCGAAGGCGGGTATTTCGATAGCCGGGTTGTGTTTGTCTCGGAAACTGGCCCCAAAAACCAACGCGCCAAACGTTTGGCGATCATGGATTATGACGGAGAAAATGTCTCTTATCTGACGGACAGTTCGTCAATCGTGCTGGCTCCGCGGTTTTCACCTTCCGGATCGCAGGTATTGTATACCAGTTATGAAAGCGGCTTTCCTCGCATCAATGTACTGGACGTCACAAATGTGGCGCGCCGTGCGTTGGAAGGGCAAGATGGTACAATGAGCTTTGCGCCACGGTTTGCCCCGGATGGCCGGACTGTTGTGTATAGTCTAACCCGTGGTGGCAATACCGATCTTTTCACCATGGACATCAATACAGGTGTCAGCCAGCGGATGACTAATGCGCCATCGATTGAGACCGCGCCCAGCTTTAGTCCCGATGGTAGCCAAATTGTATTTGAAAGCGATCGGTCGGGCTCTCCACAGCTCTACGTGATGCCGGTAAGTGGTGGCGAGGGTACGCGCATCAGCTTTGGCAAAGGTCGTTATGGTACGCCAGTCTGGTCGCCGCGTGGCGATTACATAGCCTTTACCAAGCAATCGCAGGGGCGTTTCCATATTGGTGTGATGCGCACGAATGGCAGCGAAGAGCGGCTGTTGACTGCTTCATTCCTAGACGAGGGTCCAACTTGGGCCCCGAATGGCCGTGTAATTATGTTCACGCGTGAGACATCGGGCGCGCAGGGGGCATCAAGCCTGTGGTCGGTGGATATCACCGGCCGGAATCTGCGACAGATCGCAACCGCAACTGGGGCAAGTGACCCTGCCTGGTCGCCGTTGCAGAATTGAACGAGCATGCGTTCCCAAATAAAGGTGCGTATGATACAAATGAACAAGAGCACGTAAAAAAATATAAACGAGGCGAACAGATGAATATCCTTAGCAAGACTATGATTGCCTGTGCCGGCTTGGCACTGGCGGCCTGTACGCAACCTGAATACCTGCAAGGTGTTGACGGCAATGGCGCAGGTGCCGGTGCCGGGGGCTATGGAACAGCCCAGGATCCGGCATCGCCGCTGTATTTCCAACAAACCGTTGGGGACAGGGTGCTGTTCGCGGTTGACCAGTCCACGATAGGCCCGGACGCTGCGGTGACCTTGGATGGTCAGGCGCAATGGCTGCTGACAAATACGGCGTATTCGGCGATTATTGAAGGGCACGCTGATGAGCAGGGCACTCGTGAATATAACCTTGCGCTGGGTGCACGCCGGGCCAATGCAGTGCAGGAATATCTGCTGAGCAAAGGGGTTGCTGGCAATCGCATGCGCGTGGTTAGCTACGGCAAAGAACGCCCGCTTGAGGTTTGCAGTGACGAAGCTTGCTATAACAAAAACCGCCGTGCTGTGACCGTCGTTTCAGCCATTCCGAACAGCTAAGCTAAAGGGTTCGTAGAATGCGTATTTTGTATCCGGTCATTGTAGGTTTGGCGCTAATGGTGCCTGCGGGCGCTTTTGCCCAAAATCAGGATGAGACATTGGCAGACATCCGGCAAGAGTTGTCGGTGCTTTATATTGAGATCCAAAAGCTCAAACGCGAGCTGAGCACGACGGGGGCCTCTGGGCAATTGACGGGCGGCGGTTCGATCCTTGACCGGGTCAATGCGATTGAAAGCGAACTACAGCGTTTGACCTCGAAAACCGAAGAGTTGGAGTACAAGGTTGTGAGTGTTGCACAGGATGGTGGTAACCGGATTGGTGATCTTGAGTTCCGCCTATGCGAACTGGAAGCGGGGTGTGATATTGGCGGGCTTGAGCCGGGCAGTACCTTGGGAGGTATCTCGGCTGGAACTGGCGCTGGTGGTGGTTCTGTCGTGCCATTGCCGCCGGTGGGCGGCGATGACGAACCTGAACTGGCCATCGGCGAGCGCGCAGATTTTGAAACCGCACAGGGCGTATTGGAGGCGGGCAGTTATGTTGCCGCTGCTGAGCAGTTCGCTCAGTTCCAATCCAACTATCCCGGCAGTCCGCTAAGCGCGCAGGCCGGGCTTTTGCGTGGTCAGGCTCTTGAAGGAGCCGGCGATAAAACAGGTGCTGCGCGCGCCTATCTTGATACCTTCAGCGCCGCACCCAATGGCCCGCAGGCATCTGAGGCGCTGTATCAGTTGGGCAATTCATTGGGGCAATTGGGACAGGCAGATGAGGCTTGTGTTACTTTAAGCGAAGTCGGCGTGCGGTTTCCCGGCTCGGCAGCCGAAGCCAAGGCAAGCATTACACTGTCTGAATTGGGATGTCAGTAACAGGTCAATCCGGCCTACTTTATGGCCGGGTAACCGGATTTTTCCACCCGAATCCTCCTGATACTCTGGGTGTAGCGGTTTCCGGTGGCAGTGATTCTTTGGCGCTGTTGCACATTTTGCACGATTGGCAGACTGAGGGCGGACCCAAGCTTTGCGCAGTAACGGTTGATCATGGAATACGTAACGAATCTGCGCACGAGGCCGAAGAGGTCGGGCAGACCTGTCAGAGCTTGGGCCTTTCGCATGAGATCTTGCAATGGCGGGATTGGGACGGGCAGGGTAACTTGCCCGATCAAGCGCGGCGCGCACGATACGGGTTGATGGCAGACTGGGGTGAGGCGCAGGGTATCAGCCATATTGCCATTGGTCATACTGCAGATGACCAGGCTGAAACGTTTTTGATGCGATTGGCCCGCGAAGCGGGGGTGGATGGTCTGTCTGCGATGACGTCGTCTTGGCGACAAGGCTCGGTCACGTTTTGCCGCCCGATGTTGCATGTCACCCGAGCGGAGTTACGCGATGATTTGCGCGCCCGTGCCGTACAGTGGATCGACGATCCAAGCAACGAAGATTTGACTTATCAGCGGGTCCGTGCCCGGCAAGCCATGGGGCATTTGGCTGATTTGGGAATCACTGTGCAGGGATTGTCGCAAGTAGCACACCATATGGCTGAAGTGCGCCAGACCCTTTATTGGTACGTTTTTCTGGCTGCACGCGAACTAGTACGGTTTCATGCCGGCGATCTTGTGATTGATCGCAAAGGCTATCGCACGTTGCGTCCTGAGGTGGCACGAAGGCTGTTGCAGGCGGGGTTGAAGTGGATCAATGGCACAGATTACGCACCACGTGGCAGGGCGATGGACCTGCTGATGGAAGCCATTCGCGGCGGTACGGATATGACGCTTCAGGGTTGCCTGATCCGTGTTGACAAGGACCAGCTGCGGATTGGCCGAGAGGCGGGATACGTTGCAAAAACAGTGACATCAGTAGGTGAAATCTGGGATGATCGTTGGAGGGTGAGAGCACCGGAAAACAAACTTGAAATGAGCGATATCGTGATCCGCGCATTGGGTGAATCGGGTCTTTCACAATGCCCAGACAGGCATGACTGCGGGATGCCTGCGACCTCGCTCAGGGCCAGCCCCGCGGTATGGAAAGGGCAGCAAGTTCTGGCTGCACCACTGGCCGGGCTCCATAATGGATGGCAGGTTGAGTTGATTCGAGACGAAGATCATTTTTTTGCAATGCTATTATCGCATTGAACATAGCCGTATGATCTCTATTTAAGACAGGCAGGGCTTGTGCTATGGGCAGGCCCACCTGAGACGTGAGGAGAGTTTCCTTGGGCAACGCACGAAATATCGCTTTCTGGCTAGTTTTATTCCTGTTGATCCTGGCAGTGTTCAATCTGTTCAGTGGGTCCGGCAATTCCCTGCAAAGCAAAACGATCAAATATTCTGATTTTGTTACAGCGGTAAATGGCGGAGATGTCAGCCAAGTCACAATCGATGGCGAGAATGTGCGCTACCGCGACAGTGCTGGCCAAGACTTTGTCACCATCCGCCCCGAGGATGCAGAGCTGACCAAGCTTTTGTTGGAAAAAGACGTTCCTGTCTTGGTTGAACCTCAGCAACAGTCTGGTTTCCAAACCTTCCTGCTTTCTTTGTTGCCTTTTGTGCTGCTTATTGGCGTCTGGATCTATTTTATGAACCGCATGCAAGGCGGTGGTAAAGGTGGCGCGATGGGCTTTGGGAAATCCAAGGCCAAAATGCTGACAGAAAAGCATGGCCGTGTCACATTTGATGATGTGGCGGGCATTGATGAAGCCAAGGAAGAGTTGGAAGAAATCGTTGAATTCCTGCGCAACCCGCAGAAATTCTCACGTCTTGGCGGAAAAATTCCCAAAGGTGCGCTGCTCGTGGGTCCTCCAGGCACCGGTAAAACACTGCTGGCTCGCGCGATTGCGGGGGAGGCGGGCGTCCCGTTTTTCACCATCTCGGGTTCTGATTTCGTTGAAATGTTTGTCGGCGTCGGTGCAAGCCGTGTACGTGATATGTTTGAGCAAGCCAAAAAGAACGCACCCTGTATCGTGTTTATCGACGAGATTGACGCTGTAGGCCGTCATCGCGGTGCCGGATATGGTGGCGGCAATGATGAACGTGAGCAGACCTTGAACCAGTTGTTGGTTGAGATGGATGGCTTTGAAGCCAACGAGGGGGTAATTATTATTGCCGCGACCAACCGAAAAGACGTTCTTGATCCTGCGTTGTTGCGCCCGGGTCGGTTTGATCGTCAAGTTATGGTGATGAACCCTGATATCAAAGGTCGTGAGAAAATTCTGGGCGTGCATGCCCGTAAAACGCCACTGGGCCCTGACGTTGATTTGCGTATCATTGCCCGTGGTACGCCGGGTTTCTCGGGTGCTGATCTGGCGAACTTGGTGAATGAGGCGGCCTTGATGGCAGCCCGCGTTGGCCGACGTTTCGTGACGATGGAAGATTTTGAGAACGCCAAAGATAAGGTCATGATGGGGGCTGAACGCCGCTCGATGGTCTTGACCGATGATCAAAAAGAAAAAACCGCCTATCACGAGGCTGGCCACGCAGTGGTCGGCCTGGCGCTGCCGCAGTGTGACCCGGTCTATAAGGCCACGATCATTCCGCGTGGCGGAGCATTGGGCATGGTTGTGTCTTTGCCAGAGATTGACCGTCTGAACTGGCACAAGTCAGAATGCGAAGAAAAGCTGGCAATGACGATGGCCGGCAAAGCTGCTGAAATCATCAAGTACGGTGCCGAGAATGTTTCGAACGGGCCGGCGGGTGATATTCAGCAGGCCAGCGGGCTGGCGCGCGCCATGGTGCTGCGTTGGGGTATGTCTGATAAAGTTGGCAACGTTGACTATGAACAAGCGCATGAAGGCTACAATGGCAATGGCGCCGGGGGCTTTTCAATCTCGGCCAGCACGAAAGAGCTGATCGAGGATGAGGTTAAGCTCATGATCGATAATGCCTATGACAGTGCGCATAAAATCCTGACTGATCGCAAGGAAGATTGGGAACGACTGGCGAAGGGCTTGTTGGAATATGAAACACTGACCGGCGAAGAGATCGCGCGTGTGATGCGCGGTGAGCCGCCTGAAGATAGTGGTGGTGATGCTGCTTCGGACGAGGTAGAGAAACCATCAGTTACGGCTATTCCAAAAACCCAACCAAAATCCGCAAGTGGAGCTGGTGAAGGCGGGCTGGAGCCCGAACCCACAGCGTGAGCGCTGCACCGGCAAAACCTGATTGGAATCCGGGCGCATATGCTCGGTTTCACGATCAACGCCTGCGTCCTGCACTGGACCTGCTGAATGCGGTTGGCCAGATGGGTGCCGGTGATGTGGTTGACCTTGGCTGTGGTAATGGCGTGATGGGCGATGCGTTACGCGCGCGCGCCGGGGCCGCTCGTGATGTGGTTGGTGTGGATGGCTCACCTGCGATGTTGGAAAAAGCACGCGGGATCAAAGGTTATTCTGTCCTGCAACAGGGCGATATCAATGATTGGCACCCGCGCCGCGCGCCAGGATTGTTATTTTCCAACGCCGCACTGCATTGGGTTGGTGGCCATGAACAGCTGATGCCGAAACTGGTGTCGATGCTGGGCAAGGGCGGTACGCTTGCGATACAAATGCCGCACCAGAACAAGGCCCCATCGCACCGTGTTTGGCTCAGCTTGGCTGAGGAATTGCATCCCGGACGGATTGAGAAGATGGGTACTCCGGGTGTGATGGCTCCGGTGAAATACGAAGAACTTCTTGGCCCATTGGGCCAGTTCCGTATGTGGGAAACCGATTATTATCAGCGCCTTGTTGCTGAAAAAGGCAGTCATCCGGTGCGCCGCTTTACCGAGAGCACTTATGCCCGTCCAATTCTGGATGCCTTGGATGCTGATGAAAAGGCTGATCTTATTACCCGCTACGAGGACGTCATGCATGCGGCCTATCCGGTGCGCGCAGATGGATCCGTTCTTTTTCCATTTCGCCGGATGTTCTTCACTTTGACGGTATGAAGACCTTAATCAAAGCAGTCGTGTAGCCAACTGAGAACCGCTTCCATTTCGGGGCGTTGCCCTTGTGTGGTCTTGCTGCGTGCGATGTAGTGCGACTGGCCCAAAGCAATGGGTGTGCCAGCAATCTGGATGGCGCGACCGGTCTGAATGGCCTGCATAGCGAAACGTTCGATCAAGATTGCACTGCCGCGCTGTGCTTCGACCATTTCGCAGGCGGCGACGGATGTATCGACAACCAGACGGGTTGGCGCGGCGGCTTTTGGCATGTCGAAGGCTTCTAAATAGCGCGCCCAATGATCATCGAAACCTAGAATGTGAATTCTGCTGAGTTTCGCTAAATCATTGAAATTGTTAATTTTTTGGGTTATGTTCAGGCCGCAGATGGGGACGATGTTCTCATCTGACAGTTTTTCAAGATGCGGGCCTGCGTGTTTTTGCGGGGCAAGGATAATGTCGATATCTGCGATCTGTTGCTTGGAGGCTTCGGGCCAGATCGAGGTGATAAACTGAACTCCAATTTGCGGGTGTTGATCCTGCAGTTGACCCAGTTGCGATGACAACCAGACAATGCAGGCCATCGAGGCGCGGATAATCACGTTGCTGGCCAGATCCGGCCCAAACAACCCGCGTGTAGACAGATCAATCGCTCCTAATCCCTCGCGCACTGATGGCAGATAGGCTTCGCCAATGTCGGTCAGGCTTAGGCTTTTGGCACGGCGCGTGAACAGTTGTTGACCAAGTTTGTGCTCCAGCCCCTTGATGTGTTGACTTACGGCGGTTTGAGTCAGGCCCAGCTCTTGACTGGCCGCGGTAAAGCTCAAGTGTCGTGCCGCAGATTCAAAGCTGCGCAGCCAGTTTAGATTAATGTTTCGGCGAGGCATGATTTCTCATAAGTTATTTATGTTCATGGGTGCGTATTCTTTCATTTTATTTATGATCTTTCTACTGCCAAACTTAAGCCTGCCGAAATGAGGATCGCTGCAAAGCGATCTTGCGCGACGTAGAGGAGGCAATATGAACCATGCAACACCACAGATAGAAACGGATATGACGCTTGAGCTTGTCGATTTGGAACGTTACCCGATCGCGGATCTTGATCAGGGGCTTGGGGCAGACTTTCTAGCGCAATGTCAGACACAGATGGAAGAACACGGTTGGTGTAATCTGGATGGCTTCATTCGCGAAGATGCACTGGAAGCTCTGGCTGCTGAATCGAATGATTTACTGCCTTCAGCACCTGTGTTGACGATCAAGCGTACGATCTATCAAGGCGCAGTTGATCCGGATGCACCTGCAGATGACCCACGTCGCAAGGAATATATGCATAAAGCGGTCCAACTGGCGGATGATCAGATCCCGAAAGAGACATTGCTAAAGCAACTCTACACGTCCGATCTTTTGACTGAATTTGTCCGCCGAGTGCAGCAAAAGCCGCAGCTTTATCGTTGTGCGGATGAGTTTCAAGCGCTCAATGTCGTGGCCTTACAACCCGGTAGTTGGCACGCATGGCATTACGATACAACCGAATGCACGGTGACATTACTTCTCCAGTCGGCCGAGGAGGGGGGAGAGTTTGCCTTCCTGCCCAATTCACGCACAGACGAGACCGAAGACGGCGAGTCGGTGACTCGATTGTTGTCAGGAGATATGTCTGCGGCACAAACATTCAGCCGTGGGGCCGGGACTTTTACATTGTTCCGGGGGGGATACTCCTTGCACGGTGTGACTGAGGTTCAGGGCAATCGCCCGCGGGTAACGGCGATTCTGACCTACGATGAACAACCAGGTCGCGTTCTCAGCGATGACGTCAATATTCGAATCTATGGCGACCGGGTCAAAAAGATCCTCGCCGACCGCGCCAGCGCATAAATAAGGATAAAGAACTATGAAAACCGCACTTTTGGTCATCGACGTACAGATGGCTTTTGTTCATGATGACACGGCTGGCGCAGAGCGTTCTTGCCGCCAGGCTGAAGGGAACATTGAGACGCTCCTCAAGGCGTTTCGCGACCGGGGCGATAAGGTGGTTCATATCCACCACCACGGCTCTGATGCGGATGATCCGTTTAATGCCAGTGCGCCCGGAGCAGTGGTGCAGCCCTTCGCCGCCCCTGTAAACGGCGAGGCGGTGGTGATTAAACATGTGGCTAGCGGCTTTGTCGGTACATCATTGGAGGCGGATTTGCGCGCCAGTGGAATCGAGCGGCTGGTGGTTTGTGGTGCCACAGCCAATCATTGCGCAGAATCGACCACGCGGTCAGCTGGTAACCTTGGATTTGACACTATATATACGGCCGATGGCGTTTGGGCTTACGGGGCCACTGGCCCTGATGGGGTTGATCATGATGCCGAGCAGATCCATTCGGTCACGTTGGCAAACCTGCATGGCGAGTTTGCGACGGTTTTGCAAACTGAGGAAGTGTTGAAGACCTTGAACTGAATCATGTTTCAGCGCGAAAAGAAACGCTTTCTCAATTCTTGGCGCAGTTTGACGCGATCTTGATAGGTCGTATCAAACTGCTCCTGTGGGACCCACCCCCAACCATCGGACCAGACCCTCATCTTGTTACCGCCATAGATTTTGGCGATTTTCCCGCTGCCGGTTGAGCCCCGCTGAAAGGCTTTGAGCATGTATTGTCATCATAGATATCTGGGTTGGCTTCAACGAAGGTGTTTATCAAGGTTTCGACAAACATGTCATCGGTGGCAATACCGACGTGATCAACGCCGACCAGTTTGACGTAATAGTCAATCATATCTGCAGCCTGCTGAGGTGAGATATCCTCGGACCAAATGCCGTCCCTCATACATTCGGTGAAACTGGATGATACATAGCCACTAGAATTTGCTGCGCGCAGGGCTTCTTCATCGGTGATGTTAGGATAACAACCCCGAGGTGTCGCTTCTGGATCATTGGCGTAAAACCCGGCAGGAATGGAATGCGTATAGACGTACGGAATGCCGGGATGATTTTCATCCATGTAATCCATTGCGTCCATCGCAGTCTGTTTGCCAGTGTGGCTCAGGTCTAAAAGGATGCCATAGCGCACTAGCTCATCAATGACGTCTTGCCACAAGGAGTGAGGCCGATTTCGTGCCCGTTGATGGCGGCAAGAGATCCTGACCTGGTCTGAATATGCCGTTATAGGTCAAGATCACGCTTTTAATGCCCATATCGGCAAGGATTGCCATGCGCTTGGGATCGCCATCAAGATGGTGGCCGTTTGGGAATTCCAGATGACAGCAGTTTTGCCTTGCAGGTGCGCAGCTTCATCCGAGGCAGGCCATGTCATGCCCTGTTCGCTGGCCGTTGCAGCGTGTGCTAATGCGGCACCTAAGATTAGTGATGCTAGAATTTGTTTCATCTGCCCCTGATGAAATGTGGGTCAATGCTAGTATGCTGCCATGAGTTGAGTCAAATTTACGTGAAATATCGGGCGATTAAATGAGTTGAACAGCAACGTTCATTAGTGCGCGCTCTTGGGATTGACCTTCAATGGCAGGGCGTCAACAGTGTTGGCGATTGAAGAGGGGGATACTCAAGTGCCAGCATTGCTACCGACCACATTTAAGGCTGAAGTCACATGGCTCGGACGAGTTGAAAACAATGAGGACACGATCCGTTCTGTTTCATTGGAGGAAATGCGACTTAGCTTTGCGGGTGCCGATGGAGAGGTGCATTCAGGTGAAACACGCCCGTCTTGCGTTCGGGTACGGTCGCAACATCCTGAAGGAACCACCATAAGGAACACTCGGCAGCTGTCTGTGGTGTCGGAAGAAGAGCTTGCCTTCATCGCAGAGGAAGTTGGATTGGAAGAGATCCATCCCGAATGGCTCGGGGCCTCAGTTGTTATACGTGGGATTCCGGAATTCACGTATGTTCCACCTTCGTCACGACTGCAAAGCACAAAGGGCACAGCGCTCGTCGTCGATATGGAAAACCGCCCTTGTAATTTCCCGGCACGAGAGATTGAGAAAGATCACCCGGGGCACGGAAAGTTGTTCAAGGCTGCTGCGAATGGGTTACGTGGTGTGACCATGTGGGTTGAGCGAGAGGGCTCATTAAATGTTGGAGATACACTTATTCTTCACATTCCTGATCAACCAACGTGGTCACATATTGACTCTGCACGTCAAACCGGAAATTGAGTTTCCGATACGAAACCGATCTTTGGCAAACCGACGCAACAAGGGCCGTAGGTGTCGGATTCGCATTTTGTATACGACTGAAGACCGGGTATAGCCGGAACAGCTTAAGACCGCATTGCGGCCACCAGAGGAAATAATATGAGCTATAAATCCGATATTGAGATTGCACGCGAAGCCACCAAGAAGCCGATTCAGCAAATTGGTGACAAGATGGGCATCCCTACTGAACACCTGCTGCCTTATGGCCACGACAAAGCGAAAGTGAGCCAAGAATACATTAATTCGGTTCAGGGAAATGAAAACGGCAAACTGATTCTGGTGACTGCGATTAACCCGACGCCAGCTGGTGAAGGTAAAACCACAACAACCGTTGGTCTGGGTGACGGCCTGAACCGCATTGGCAAAAAAGCCATGGTTTGTATCCGCGAAGCATCGCTCGGCCCCAACTTCGGGATGAAGGGTGGCGCAGCCGGCGGCGGTTATGCACAAGTTGTTCCAATGGAAGACATGAACCTGCACTTCACAGGTGACTTCCACGCGATTACATCTGCACACTCGCTGTTGTCAGCCATGCTCGACAACCACATCTATTGGGGTAACGAGCAAGAAATCGACGTTCGTCGCGTTCAATGGCGCCGCGTCGTTGACATGAATGACCGCGCGCTGCGTGAAATCACCTGCTCACTGGGTGGTGTATCCAACGGCTTCCCACGTGAAGGTGGTTTTGACATCACAGTGGCCTCAGAAGTGATGGCGATCCTGTGTCTGGCAAAAGACCTCAAAGATCTCGAAACACGTCTGGGCGACATGATTGTTGCGTATCGTCGTGATCGTAGCCCAGTGTTCTGCCGTGATATCAAAGCCGAAGGTGCAATGACTGTTTTGCTGAAAGACGCAATGCAGCCAAACCTGGTGCAGACACTAGAAAACAACCCAGCGTTTGTTCACGGTGGTCCATTCGCCAACATCGCACACGGCTGTAACTCAGTTATCGCCACAACAACCGCGCTGAAAATCAGCGACTATGTTGTGACCGAAGCTGGTTTCGGTGCCGATCTTGGTGCTGAAAAGTTCATGAACATCAAATGTCGTAAGGCTGGACTGGCGCCATCAGCAGTTGTTCTGGTTGCGACAGTGCGCGCGATGAAAATGAACGGCGGGGTTGCTAAGGCTGATCTTGGTGCCGAAAATGTTGACGCTGTCACAGCAGGTTGTCCGAACCTGGGCCGCCACATCGAGAACATCAAATCCTTTGGCGTTCCGGTGGTTGTTGCGATCAACCACTTCGTCACAGACACAGATGCGGAAGTTCAAGCAGTCAAAGACTATGTTGCGAGCCACGGTACCGAAGCTGTTGTTTCCCAACACTGGGAGTTCGGCTCCAAAGGGTCGGAAAACCTGGCGAATAAAGTTGTTGAGATCGTTGAAGGTGGTACAGCAAACTTTGCACCAATCTACCCTGATGATATGTCACTGTTCGACAAGATCGATACCATTGCTAAGCGTATCTACCGTGCAGACGAAGTTCTGGCCGACAAGAAGATTCGCGATCAGCTGAAACTGTGGGAAGACCAAGGTTACGGTAACCTGCCGGTCTGCATGGCGAAAACTCAGTATAGCTTCTCGACTGATCCTAACCTGCGTGGCGCACCAACTGGCCACTCGGTTCCGGTTCGCGAAGTTCGCCTGAGCGCGGGTGCTGGCTTCATCGTTGTTGTCTGCGGTGAGATCATGACCATGCCTGGTCTGCCACGCACACCAGCGGCTGAAACAATCCATCTGAACGATGGCGGACAAATCGAAGGTCTGTTCTGATCTTAGTAACGAAAAACATAGGCCCGGCGAATTGCCGGGCCTATTTCGTTTGTGTAAACGAAACCAGAAATCATAATAAATAGAGGACGCAACCATGACTGCGCAAATCATTGATGGGAAAGCCTTCGCGGCGACCGTTCGGGAAAAAGTTGCTGGGCACGTGGCTCGCCTGAAGGAAGAGCACAACATCACTCCAGGTTTGGCGGTTGTTTTGGTTGGCGAAGATCCTGCCAGCCAAGTTTATGTCCGTTCTAAGGGCAAACAAACCGTAGAGGTTGGTATGAACAGTGTTGAGCATAAGCTTGACGTAGATACATCAGAGGCGGATCTACTGGCGCTGGTTGATCAGCTAAACAATGACCCGGCCATTCATGGCATTCTGGTTCAACTGCCATTGCCTAAACATCTGGACGAAGATCTGGTGATCAACTCCATCTCGCCAGCTAAAGATGTGGATGGGTTCCACATTTCAAACGTTGGTCTGCTGAGCACCGGCCAGAAATCCATGGTGCCTTGCACCCCTCTGGGTTGCCTGATGATGCTGCGCGATCACCATGGCTCGATCTCTGGTATGGATGCAGTTGTTGTCGGCCGCTCAAACATTGTTGGTAAGCCAATGGCGCAATTGCTGTTGGGCGACAGCTGCACCGTGACCATCGCACACAGCCGCACCAAAGACCTGCCTGACGTTGTGCGCCGCGCCGATATCGTTGTCGCCGCCGTAGGCCGCCCAGAAATGGTGCCGGGTGACTGGATCAAAGAAGGGGCCACCGTGATTGACGTGGGCATCAACCGCATTGAACGCGACGGTAAAAACGTTCTTGTTGGCGACGTTGATTTCGCCAGCGCTTCTGAGCGTGCCGGTGCGATCACACCTGTCCCCGGTGGGGTTGGCCCGATGACCATCGCTTGCTTGTTGGCAAATACCGTGACGGCCTGCTGTCGCGCCAATGGGCTGGCAGAGCCCAAAGGGCTGACCGCGTAATTTTCGATAATAATACAATAAAAAACCCCGGTCATATACCGGGGTTTTTTTATTGCGAATTTCATTATTTCAGTGTTGGGCGGCAATGTATCATAAATCGATGTAACAATTGGAGATAGGGGGATTGAGTGAAAGAATTTCCCTCTATTATGAACGATCTACCACGGTGATAGTTATTCTATATGGGCGAAGATCGTGATTCCGCGCCTTTTTTCGAATTGGATCGTTTTTGGGTGAAGAAGAGTGAGTGAAACATCAGAACAGAATTTTAGGCTCTGCCTTAATGAAACGTTGAATAGAATGCGCTCGTCCCTGACATTGTTTGTATGGGGCATGGGGATCATTATAGCTACAATTGCTGGGCCATTCGGTACTTTTCACTACATGGATATGCTGGATCGTTTTGTATTTTGGGCAGCAATCATATCTGTCGGAGTGATTATGGCCTATTCGTTTCGCTTCATTACACTGATGGTAATAAGAAGCGATGAGCCCTACATCGTTGACGCTTGTATTGTTATTCTTATGACTTTTGGGGGCGCACCCGTCCTATGGTGGATTGGGCAGGTGACAGTAGGTGGTGAAAATGCTTTGATGTTTGGGTTTTCATCAATGCTTTTGTATGTCGGACTGATCTCTATCTCGACCTATTTGGCGCGTAGGTTTATACCGGGATTAGAAGCACCAACTGCTGGGCAGATCCTTAAGCCCTATTCAGCTGAAGCGCCAGTGATGACACATGTTGAAACCGTTCAACCACGGTTATTGCGGCGGCTGCAAAACGAAAACGCGACCAAAATTTTGCGTTTGAGTGCCAAAGACCATTTGGTAGAAGTCGTGACGGATGCCGGGACAGAAACGTTGAGAATGCGTTTAATCGATGCCATTGAGAAGATGGAACCGATCAAAGGCTATTGTTCCCATCGTTCGCATTGGATCGCGGAAGATGCGATTGAGAGTGTTGAGCGGGAAAATGGCCAGAAAATCTTTTTGGTGCTTAGCAACGGCGACCGCATTCCTGTCAGCCGCAAATACCGACCAGAGCTTGAGGCCGCTGGTATTGTATAACTGGCGGCCCACTTTTGTAGTTTAGTTTACGATCTTTTCGTCCTTAACGAACATATTTGCCCATGCGCGATCAATAAGTTCAGGCGTCATCTGATAGGGGATGCCTTCAAAATCACAGATCGAAATCATCTGATCAATCAAGAAGATGGGCTGATAGTTTGCGTAGATGTTGTTGATTGTCGGATATTTGTTTTTGAGCAGATGAACCAAAGCCGTTTCGTCCAATGGCATCTGGCGCTTTTTGGCGACCATTGCAAAAATTTTCAGGAAATCCTCCTGAACGGGGCCATCAATTTTGATCTTAAAGAAAATCCTGCGCAAAGCAGCTTGGTCAAAAATTTTGTTGGGGTGGAAGTTGGTTGAGAAAATCACCAGTGTGTCAAAGGGTACTTCAAACTTTTCGCCCGATTGCAGTGCTAGAATATCCTTGGATTCTTCAAGCGGAACAATCCAGCGGTTGACCAAAGATTGTGGGGGTTCTGCCTGACGACCAAGGTCATCCACGATGAAGATGCCACCGGTTGATTTTAGCTGCAAAGGCGCCTGATACGTGCGTGCGGTGGGGTTATATACCAGATCCAGCATGTCCAGAGACAGCTCGCCACCGGTGATGACGGTGGGGCGCTCACAACGGACATAACGGGTGTCAAATGTACGACGGCGACGCAGTGAGTTTGGATCGTCAGATTCAACTTCAGCTTTGGAATGCACAATAGGATCATAGACGGTAATAACTTGCCCTGCATATTCAATTGCTCGCGGCACATAGATCTTGTCACCCATCGCATCACGGATTCCGTTCGAGATAGATGATTTACCATTGCCGGGGGGGCCATACATTAGAATCGAACGGCCAGCCGAAACGGCAGGGCCAAGATGATCCAGTAGGCTGTCTGGCAAAACCAGATGGCCCATGGCACCTGTCAGTTCATCCCGGGTGATCTGAATGTTGCGGATCGACTGGCGCTTGACCTGTTCGCTGTAAATGGCGAGCGGGACAGGCATCGGGCCAAAATATTCGGATTGCGACAGGGCATCAAGTGCACGGGATTTCCCCATATCGGTCAACTGATAGCCCATCTCACCACCAGAGTTTGCGTTCAGCGTACCTGTGGCCTGAAGCAGCTTTTGTTCACGCGCCATATCGACCAGCTCTTGTGTGACCGCACGCGGTAGGCAGACAGCCTCGGACAGTTCTGACACCATATCTATGTTTTTGCGAAACATAGTCTTGATCAGGATGTCGCGCATCATCACGACTGGAAGCCTCATTTCCTCAAGACGTGAAGGAGGAGGAGGGGGCTGAACGCCCTGAGAAACCTGCATATTCATTGGTCTGGTCTGCCGCTTGGTTACATCAGCCCCTGCGTTGTGCGGGGCATGTGGCCATTATCTTGGGCAAGTGGGCTAAATTGTGGTGATGGTCGGGCAGGTGAGGGGTTTTGAGTTTTGTTCTACGTCCCGTTTACAAGGCCCAGAATGAGATAAATCACTAAGGTGCTTGATAGAGCAAAACCCATTGGGAATTTTTTCCCACGTGACCAGCTGGTCCAGTCTGGGGCCAAAGCTCGTAGGCGGGTGTTTTTTCCCACGCGGTGTGCGCAAAAACAGGCCAACAGGTTTGCGGAGAAAATAATGCATAATATTGGCGTATCGGCAGGGACAACAAACGGGGCTGCGGCGGCCAGAAACTTTGAATCTCCGGCGCCCATAAGGCCCGCTGCATTCGCGACGATGCCTAATGCCAGAACAATCGCGAAGCTGACAAAACGCCATCCGTAGGCTGACCAGGTTGGTAGTGCAAATAGTCCAACGACTACAAAGACCGCAAACAAGGCCAGAACAGCCTTGTTGGGGATACGCATCGCGCTCAGGTCACTCCATGTGACCCATAGGCAAATGGGGGTCACAAATGGTAGAAACCACAAGGCCTGTGCAGACGTGATGTACATGGGTTTTCGCCTTAATTTGCGACGTTGCTTTCCAGTGCCTCAAGGCTACGCGTTGCCTCTTCGAAGTGTTGCGGGTGCGTATCGATCGCATCGCGCAACAAGCCCTTTCCGATCGTGGTGTCTCCTTGTTTAATAGCGGAAAGCCCAAGAGTATAAAGAAGCTGCGCACGTTCTTCTTGCGTCGTTTGCAAAACTGGAAGAGAGTAGTTTTTCTGCGCGCCACGTGCCAAAACCAGATTGTTCTTGGCAGTGAATAATGAGTTATCTTGGCGGATCGCATCCGTAAATAGACGTTCCGCACCGCTATAATCTCCGCGGCTAAGCTTTGAGTATCCCCAGTTATTCATTACACCAGCAGGACGTGTGGTCAGGCCAACTGCGGTTTCATAGAAACTGTCGGACTTTTTCCATTCCTTATTACTATCTGCGACCATGGCCTCAAGGCGGTAACGTTTGAATGTTTCATGTGTAGGGGAGATTTGATCAAGCGCTTGGTCCGCGCGATCCCAATCATTGTTACGAATCAGCGCGTCAGCGTATTCGACACGGTCGTCATTGGTGGCTTTCTTGTGTGATGTTACCCGCTTCCAGGCTGAGACTGCTTCAGTATTGCGTTTGGCACGGACCAAAGAAATTGCAAGTCCGCGCTGCAGATCAATGCGTTCGGGGTGTTGACCCAATGTGCGTTGGAAATAGGCAACCCCTTCGTTCGGATCTGCAATCGATAGCATCACCTCGTTGAGATTACTTTCGTCAATGACATTCACATCTTGAAACGCACGGTCAACGTCTTGATCTTTAGGAGATTCGCAACCTGCAAGTGCCAGTGCGCTAACAGCGCAAAGCGTCAAATAAATCGGATGGCGCATTTTTGCGTCCTCTTACTGCCTCAGCCTCAATACGGTATCTGGCTTATTTTGAAGTCTCCGCTTCCTCGCCGTACCACTTTATAGTCTTGCTCTGTGGTTTCATCATAAGCAGAATTTTCAGATTTTGCGAGCGCTAAGCGTAAATTATCGCGGATTGCGTCACTTTCGCCATTATCTAGCGCATAAGCCCGCCGGAACATTTGCTCTGCTTCTGCCACTTCGTCTTTTTCGATCAAGATCACACCAATGTTATTCCAGATCTCAGGCGATCTTTCGTCTTTTTCTAAAGCTTTGCGGAGCTGACGCTCAGCCGTGTCCAGACGCCCCAATCCTAAGTTGGCTGAGCCAATGCCTGCCAAAACTTCCGCCGACAGGCCATGCTCAAGTGCCGCGCGTGAATAGGCCTGAATTGCCAATTCATATTCTTGGGCATCCATCAGGCGGTGACCAACGACCAGGCCATCAACACTTTCGCCTTTGGCGGCTGGGCCAGGGGCAAATGGATTGTCGCTGTCGAGCTTTGATCCCTCGTCGCAAGCGGCAAGGGAAAAAAAGATTAGTAGTGCTGCCCCTGCTCGGGTCATGGTGCCTCAGGTGTTTTAGCCGCCGGCCGCCATCGAAAACAGCTCAAGAATACCTAAAATCGATGGGCCGACGAGAATGATTAATAGTGCGGGCACCGTAAACATCATCGTTGCCAATGTCATCTTGGTTGGAAGCTTGTTAGCTTTTTCTTCGGCCCGCATGACACGTTTGTCACGCATCTCTCCGGCATAAACGCGCAGGGCGTCAGCAACTGAGGTGCCGAAGGTTTGTGATTGAACTAGAACAGTCACAAAGCTTGAAATATCCTGATTTCCGCAGCGCTCGGCCATTTCATTCAAAACTGATGGTTTATCACGCCCAGCTTTTATCTGATGCGCTACAATTTCATACTCTTCGGCCAAAGCGGGATAGGACACATGGATTTCCTTTGCCACGCGAATGATTGATTGATCCAGAGACTGCCCGGCTTCTACGCAAGTCAGCATCATGTCCAGGCTGTCCGGAAAGCCATTTGAGATTTCTTCTTGACGGGTTTGTTGGCGTTTGGTCACCCAGTATTTGGGCAACATATAACCAGCGGCGCCCGGCCCAAGGATGTAAAGTAATGTTTGTTGCGTAGTGGTTTCACCATTTGAAACAAAGAACAAAAAGTAGATAACTCCCAACACTAAAAATCCGATTCCCAGTGTCAATTGAGCGAAATGAAAATATCTCACGGCGTCGCGATTGCGATACCCAGCTTGCATCAAGAGCAAGCGAATTTGTGATAGTTGTTTCTCATCCTGTGGCTCTAGGAAATTGGCATATTTGTCCAACTTCTTGTTTTGCTGGCCACTTCGCAACTTGGTTGCTTTTTCTTTTGCAGGTTGGCCCGAACGGTTGGCCTGCTTCAGCTTCTCAAGTGGATCCATACGTTGGCGCAACATCAAGGGAACTGTGATCAGAATAAGCAATAGGCCAACTGTTCCGACTGCGATGATCGGGCCAAATGGGCCAAGGGTATCAGTTAAAAAGTCCAACATCTGTAAGATGCTCCCTTGAGTGAGTGTTTGCTCAGACTTTGATATCGACGAGCGCGCGCATGACGATGAGATTCATCACGAGAAAAGCGGCAACGACCAGACAGGCCGGAATAAAAAACGGATGCAACATTGCTTCGTCATAATAATCCGGTTTGAGCATCTGAATGGCGATCATGGCAACAATTGGGAAGCCAGAGAGGAACTTACCTGACCATTTGGCTTCGGCTGTAATGGCTTTAACACGGCGAAATAGGCGAAAACGCGCGCGGATCACTTTCGCTAGGCCATCAAGTATCTCGGCGAGATTGCCGCCTGATTGCTGTTGAATCGTGACCGCAACGGCCAAAAAGCGTAAATCTTGCATATCAAGCCGTTCCGCCATTTCCTTAAGAGCTTCACTGACGTCGCGGCCATAGGCAGCTTCGTCTGCGATGATACCAAATTCTGTGCCCAGAGGATCAGAAACCTCGTTTGAAACGATCGAAATGGCTGATGAAAATGGGTGCCCAACGCGCAGAGACCGCACCATTAGTTCGATCGCATCAGGAAGCTGTTCTTCCATCATATCCATGCGTTTCCCGGCTTTCCGGCTGATCCAAGTGAATACACCGCCGACGCCCATAGCGATGGAAACAATCACACGGATGGGAACAGATGTTGCCGTGCCGACAGATAGTCCGATAAAGGCGACAAAACACAACAAAATCATGATCATGATCAGTTGGCGTGGTGTGAATGCAATCGCAGCTTTTTGTGCCTTGTCTGACAGGATGGAGTACAATGGAAGGCGCCGGGCCTTGAGATGCTGTTGCATCTCTTTGCGCAATTTTTCCATAACCTCTTCGCGGTTACCGTTTTTGTCGAGCATTTCGAGACGACGATTGACGCGATTGTTGAGGCTGATAGATTTTCCGAAAATTGTCAGATAGATCCCTTCGACAAGGACCAAGACTCCGACAAATATCAGGCCATAAATAATTGGTTCTGCGCTGATTGCCATTGGACCTACTCCGCTGCGACAGGTTCATAAATACTGGGGGGCAAGTCATAGCCCCACAGACGGAAACGTTCGGAAAAATTGGATCGCACACCGGTACCGGTGAAATGACCCATGATCTTGTTATCTGGCGTCAGGCCAACCCGCTGGAAGCGGAAAATTTCCTGCATCGAGATGACGTCGCCTTCCATTCCAGTGATTTCTGTGATCGAAACCATCCGACGTGAACCATCCTGCAGGCGGCTGGCTTGAACCAGAAGGTTCACAGCGCTGGCGATTTGGCTTCTTACGGCTTTGAGCGGCATCTCAATTCCGGCCATCGCAACCATATTTTCAAGGCGGCTGATGGCATCACGAGCGTTGTTGGCGTGAATTGTGGTCATCGATCCGTCGTGACCCGTATTCATGGCCTGCAACATGTCGATGACTTCTTCGCCACGGGTTTCACCCACGATGATACGATCCGGACGCATCCGTAGGGCGTTTTTGAGGCAGTCGCGCGGGGAAACCTCCCCCTTTCCTTCGACGTTAGGCGGCCGACTTTCCATACGTCCGACGTGGATTTGCTGTAGCTGAAGTTCCGCGGTATCTTCGATGGTCAGGATGCGTTCGTCATTATCGATGAAGCCGGACAGGGCATTCAGTGTGGTGGTCTTGCCGGACCCTGTTCCGCCAGAAACGATGACATTCAGGCGCGTAGCAACAGCAGCCTGAAGATAGGCGGCCATTTCTTCGGAAAATGCGCCGAAACTGACCAGGTCATCAATGCCAAGCTTATCTTTTTTGAATTTCCGGATGGAAACCAGTGATCCATCCACAGCGATTGGAGGCACCATTGCGTTGAAACGAGAGCCATCCGCAAGGCGGGCATCAACATATGGGTTCGATTCATCAACACGCCGTCCCACCGCAGATACGATCTTGTCGATGATCCTCAGGAGATGCTTTTCATCCTTGAAGGTGACATCGCTCAGCATCAACTTGCCGTCACGTTCGACAAAGATCTGTTGTGGGCCGTTGACCAAAATATCGTTGACGGTGTCATCTTTGAGCAAGGTTTCAAGAGGCCCAAGCCCTTTAACCTCGTCAAACAGCTCTTGCGTCAGTGAGGTGCGATCTTCGCGGTTAAGAACGATACTACGTTCTTCGAGAACCTCACCTGCAATGGCGCTGATTTCCGCTTTTAGATCTGCCTCGGTTGCCTGATCTAGGGCCGATAGGTTGAGATTATCAAGTAGTGAGCGGTGAAGATCCAGTTTGATGTCTGTTAGACGTTCTTTGCGTTTGCGCTCGCGGTCTACCGGCTGGGCCGTGGCATTTGCTGTGGGCGAGGGTTTGCGTAATGTGACTGCTGTGGCAGTAGCATGTTCGACAGGGAGGGATGGAGCCGCCTCGGTGGCGGGTTGGTTCGCAGCTGGTTTGCTTGGGCTGCCAGAGGTCTTTTTGTATCGGGAAAACATGATCTATCGTCTTTCTCAGGCGGCTTCTTCGGCGTCATCTTTGCCCAGCTCATGCAAAGATGTGGCAAGCTTTGCGATTTCACGACGCAGGGGGTTTTTCGCGGCGGTTGAGGCAAGGGGCATGCCATGATCTCCGGCCTGCATAACGGTTCTTCCTCCATCCGGTAGTTGAACCTCAACACTGATCTCAAGGCTTTCAGCCATGCGTTTGACCCGTGACTTCCCATTAAGATCGGTAAAGCGCGGGGCGCGATTTAAACAAAACCGCAGCTTTTCGATGGGTAATTCCTCGGCTTTCAGAGCGCGCTTGAGACGCAAGGCATTTTGTGCTGACCGCATATCCAGCTCTAGTGTTGTGAAGTAAATCTGCGCGGCATGGAGAACTGTTTCGGTCCAGAGAACCAGAGAGCCAGGCATGTCGATGATGACATAATCAAAGTGACGTCTTGCCATTTCAATTACACGGCTCACATCTTCGGGGGTGATCATGTCGAGTGGCAAAATATCCGGGGGCGCGGTAAGAACCCACAGCTTTTCTTCATGGGCGACGAGCGTTTGCTTGAAGATGACTTCATCCATGGCTTCGGTGTCGGACCACATTTCATAAACGATATCGCGTCGCGGTAAATCAAGGTATGTTGCGGCCGTGCCTGTTTGAAGGCTGAGGTCCAGCAGGCAGACAGTTGGTGCGTCATTTTTGCTGATTGTGGCCAATTCCCAAGCGAGATTGACGGCAAAGGTTGTCGCACCTGTTCCTCCTGCGATGCCTTGGACGGCTAGTACGACACTGTCATTTACTGGACCGGAAGCTGCAAATGCGGCTTCTTTCTGCATGACTTGCACTTCAGTTTCACGTCTGCGCAGGCGTTCAATTGCGGATTGTAGTTCATTTTCAGGAAGAGGATAAGGAACAAACTCGTCTGCGCCCTGTCGCAACAGTTGATGCAGGGATGTCGGGCTAACATCTTCAGCGATCAGGATTACCTTGACCTTGCGAGCTTTCGCGGCAGTGATGATTTCCCCAAGAATGGCCATTTCATTCTCGTCGCTTTCGTCGATTGCAACTGTAACGAATTCCATGTCTTCTGATTCGGGCTGGCTGAAGAAAGCTAGAGCCTCTGCAAAACTGAGTGCACCCCAGTTATCACCCATCGCTGTTTCCATGTCTTCAATCAGAAGGTCGAAATTTTGGATATCCCGACTGATTGTGCAGGCGGAAAGAGAATTGTTTTCCTGTTCGCTGGTCGCGCTACCCATTTATGTACCTATAATTCTGTTCGTTGCCTAACATTCGGTTGCAGTTGCAAACCGAAAGAAGACCGATGCAAAACCATGCAAATATTCATGCAAATGAAGACGCAAGTGTCTCAGTGATAGAAACTGGAGGGAAATCTGGGCAACATTAGGGCTAAAAAAACGTAATTGTGCGATTTAAGATAACAAAAAAATCCCGCCGAAAGGGCGGGATTTTGATTGTTCGACATTATGGTGGAAATACTATTCGTCTGACGTTGAGCTTGTTGATTCCAAGTAACTCTCGCGCGTAGCAGACTCTACATACTCACGGTGAATCACCTCGGCATATTTTCCATCGAGTGGGATTGGCGGATCTTGCACGAAGCCGGTAACTTCGGTGACTGTGCGACGGTTGCGACGTTCGCGCCCTTCGGTCACGATCAAAGGCTGCGTTTCACCAAAGGATGCAACCGCCTCCAATCTGTTGCGGCTTATTCCTTGTGATGACAGGAAAGCCACAATCGCGTTGGCCCGGCGTTTACCAAGTTGCTTGTTATACGCACTTGAGCCCACTTTGTCGGTATGGCCGTAAACCCTAAAACGGATCTCGGGGAATTGGCGGATCCAGTTTGCCTGTTCTTTCAGCGCAATCCTCGCATTTGAATCAAGCTGCGCTGAATCAAAGGCAAATGTAACTGTGCTTGGCACTTCATTAGCAAACCGATGAGCTAAGTCGACGACGTATGACCGTTGGCCTGTTTGAACAAGATGATTGTTCATTGTTGGATTGCCAAAATTCGCACTGTCTGCAGCGGATCCGGCTTCGTTAGAGCAGGCTGCCACCGAGACTAGTGCTGCGGAGATGATGAGATTCTTCATGTGTTCAACCCTTCCCTTAATCCATGACATAGCCATAGGAGCCGCTGAAATCTTGCTTGGCGACTTCACCGGTGGCTGATCCGGGTTCGATATCTTTGGAAACACGGCCTCTGAGGAACAGGTCCGCCTCTGACGGTAATTTGACCCGATCCGTAGGTAGGGCTAATGCCTCACCCCGTGTTGGGCTGACGAGGTGCGCTGAAATGATGATGACCAGCTCCGTTTGCGAACGCTGATAATCGACGCTGCGGAAGAGACCACCCAGTACCGGAATATCACCAAGCCAAGGAACCTGATTGTTGTTGTCTCTGAAGTCATCTTGCAGCAAACCCGCAATTGCAAAGCTCTGACCATCACGTAACGCAACTGTTGTGAGGCTCTCTCTGCGACGGAAGCCAGTGACGTTCAGGCCATTAGCAACGAGGCTGACTGTGGGGTCGATAGACGAAACTGCCGCTCCCATTTCCAGATTGATAATACCATCTTCAAGTACGCGCGGGGTGAACTTGAGTTCAACACCGAACGGCTTGAATTCAATGGCAATCGTGTCCTCATCAGCTGGAACCGGGACCGGAATTTCGCCGCCTGCCAGAAAGGAGGCTTCCTGCCCAGACAGTGCTGTCAAATTGGGTTCGGCCAAAGTCCTGATAAGGCCTTTTGTTTCAAGAGCCTGCATCAGAATTCCGACTTCAACAGAACCAATATCAAAGCCAAACAGAGCCGCCCCTGCGTTTGTTCCACCTGCACCAGATCCTAAAGGAACTGCGCCTGTATTGCCTGCGAATGTAGAGCCGAGGTTTGAACCCGAGAGGCCTACTCCAAGACCGCCGCCGAGGGCGTCAACTGCAAGTGAGGTTGAAAGCTGTTTGGAAACACTGCGCTGCATTTCTGCGAAACGTACCTTCAGCATGACCTGCTGCTTACCAGAAACTGACATCAGGTTGGATACACGCTCAGGTGCATAGCGTTGGGCCAGATCCAGCGCACGATCCATGCTGGTGATGTTGGACACGGTTCCTGACAGGACTATCCCATCATTTGCAGTGCGCACTTCGATTTTTTCACCAGGCAAAATTTGTTGAAGGCGTTCTTTGAACTCTGCAACATCTGCGGCGACATGGACTTCTACATTGGTGATTAGACGGCCGGTTTCATCCAGAAGCGTCAATGTGGTACGCCCCGGAGATTTCCCCAAGATGTATATTGTGCGATCTGATAAGGTTGAGAAATCTGCGATTGCCGGGTTAGCAATGCTGAGTTCTGCAAATGGGACATCGCTTTCAACGACGATCGCACGGTTCATAGGAACGCTTAAGTTTCGCGCGGTGCCTTTTCGGACAACCTGCAAGGTTTCCGCGTTTGCTGTGGTCATAACCGGACCACATACCATAACTGCGCCCATTAGGACGGCTTGTATTATACCTGCAATTTTCATGTGACCTGCCTTTCCGATCACGCCTCTGTTGTCGGGTCTTAGGTGCCCGTATTTATGGGTGGAGACTGCGCCAATTCGGATTCCTTTTCAAGAATCAATAACTTTTTCGACGAAGTTTGAGTGTTTTTCTGAAGATAGTTGCCAGAAAGAGACGAGGCGCCCCTTTTCAGAGCGCCTCAAAAACAATGATATATTCTAGGGTATTTCTAGTTGGTGCACGGGATCGGAGTTGAGATCACTTCGCCGCCGCGTCGTGTTTTAATCGTGCAGACTTGCTTTTTCGCAACGGGTGCTTCTTTCTTCTCGACGGCCACTTCTGCCAGTCCAAGGAGGCTGCGTTGGTCGACCTCGATCACTTCTGCCAGGGTCTCGTCTCCTGCGCCTACCAACGACAAAGAAAGTCGACCGGTGGATTGTGCTTGTGCTAATGCTGCAACCTGTTGTGGGCGTGCTGACACTGTCACAGTGCGCGCCAGAATGGCACCTGTTGTATCGCTATTAGAGACTTGATCAACCGCAATAAGCTTGACGCCGCTTTGAATAAGTTTAGTGACTGCTCCGGTGGAGTTGCCCTCCGTGCGCGCCCCATTCCGGCCAATATTACCGGTCCAGTATACATCAACTTGATCTCCAGGTCGCAAGAAGCCGGATACGCCGCTGGCTATATCCACTTTAATCGCAAAGGCACGCATGCCTTTTTGCAGTTGTGATGTAATTCCCGCTTCTTCTCCTGGCTTTGTGACTTTGATCTCTAGTATCGCTTCATTGGGCTCAATGGCGCGTAAGATTTTCCTAGGTGCGCTGTTCGCATTTGGGAATAGCGCATCTTCTGTATCATAATAACCGTTTGGTAGGGACGCTTTGGGAAAGGCTATCAGCGCAGTATCTTCAATGTCTAACTGATCGCCGTATCTCAGGGGATTTTTGGCAACATAAATATTAACAGTCTCAATGTTGGGCTTGCGTTGTGCACGTTCATGCGCAAGTTGCGCCTGATAGCCCTGAATGTAATTTTTAGCCATATAAACGGCGAATCCGGCCAAACCCAAACCAAGTACCAAGACAAGTCCAAACACCAAACGCATGGCGAATCCTTTCAAACAGCTGCTTTTCGTGGGCCGAGCCGCCCTGTAACTAATGAAGGTATCTAGGGGTCGATTGTGGCAAAATCAGGGGCAATCAATGGAACAAGCTAGCTTATTAAGTGGCTATTTGATCGGTCGACAGTTCTATTAAAGGCTGTGTTTGTTGATAGAGCTGTTATTATTTAACTACCGTATTTGAAATGCCAGCTTGCGTTTTATTTGCCAATGCGAGCGTACCATCACGTGTTGATGTCCAAGCGGAAAAGGCAAGGCCGGTGATCGCTGCAGTCAAGACAACCCAATCTACAGTTACTGCGCCATCTTCATCGGCTTTGTAGTGCCGCAAATGTTTGAGCATGGTGTGTCCTTATTTGGTTGGCGTTAAAATTTAGAGATTCTGATCTGCATAATTTTTAGTTGCCTGAGTGAATGTGGCCGCAATGTTAATATTGCGGCCACATTCATATTCTTGCGTGTCAAATCATAATTGACACTATTATTTAGCCGCCTGTGACGTTTGTAGCCTTGACGCCGTTTTCAATTTTACCTGCCAATGAGCCGACACCGTTTGAAACGGTTGCAACACCAGCAATGCCCAGGCCAACAACTGCGGCTGTCAGAACAACCCAGTCAACTGTTACGGCGCCGTCTTCGTTTTTACGGAAGTTTTTGAAAAATTTAATCATAGTGGTCCCTCCAAAGGATCAGATTTTTAAGTCTCTAACCACTTCAACAGGTGGGGACCAAATTAGTCAGCAGGTCCGCTGCCGTTGCGGTATGACCAAATATAGCCAGTGGAATCGGGCAGGATTGGGGCGGCATTTGAGCCATTTTTGTGTGTCTCATATTTTTATGGAAAATTATACTCAAGATATTGAAATTTAAATATTTAAAGTTAATCCCTTTAAGGGGGGTGGGTGTTTCTATAGTGCGGCGTGCCCAATTTCAGCGGTCAAAAGTTTCTGAATTCAATACAATGCTGGTCAAAATTTCAGGTTTTTGAGATAATCAAGCAACAAAAACAAACAGAGCATTAATAATATGGGCAAGATTGTATCGTTAATCCTAAGTGGGGCGCTTCTTATGCCAGCCATGGTTCTTGCCGATGATCCGCCTGCCTTTCAGGATTTTACCTTTAAACGTCAAAAACCTCCGAAACCGGGCACAAAGAGATTCATTACGGTACAAATTGAACCGCAGCTGGAACAACCAGCTAAAATCCCGGAACCGGAAGCCGAAAAAAAGACCCCCAAAGTTCCAGAAGTGTCAGGAGCCAAATATGGCTGGTACTGGCAGCAGGTCTCACCCGCCTCTTCAGAGGACCCGACGGAAAGGCTGCGCCTTGCCATCAGCACGCTTAGCAAAGGACCTGCGGGGAAAACAGTTAAGGGACCCCGGCTCGGGGACATTCAAAAAATAGCTCACAACGAAGGAGCGAACATTTTACGTGCGACCCTAGGGACTAAAGTGTCACCAGCTTTGGTGTTGGCGGTGATATCGGTTGAATCTGGTGGCCGCGCGGATGCGCTGAGTGGGGCGGGGGCGCAAGGGTTGATGCAATTGATCCCCGCAACCGCCGAACGGTTCGGTGTGAATGACAGCCTGTCGGCGCAAGACAATATCAAAGGTGGTGTCGCGTATCTTGATTGGCTGTTGCGGGAATTTGAGGGTGACGCGGTACTGGCGCTGGCAGGTTACAATGCTGGTGAAAACGCTGTGAAACGGCACGAGGGTGTGCCGCCCTACGCGGAAACTCGCGATTATGTGCCCAAGGTGCTGGCCGCCTATCAGGTAGCGCGGGCGCTGTGCAAAACCCAACCCGAATTGGTAACCGATGCCTGTGCCTTGCAACTGGCATCAAACTAACGGGCGCCTCTTTCAGACGCCCGCCATTGAATTGAATTAGACGATTGTGGCTTCTGTCGCGGCGCGCAGATCGTCTTCGCTGATGCCCGGCGCTGTTTCAACAATCTTCAAGCCGCCTTCGACAACATCCAGAACACCAAGATTGGTGATGATGCGGTCGACCACAGCAGTGCCTGTTAGTGGAAGGGTGCAGGATTTGAGCACCTTGCTGTCACCGTGCTTGTTAGTGTGGTCCATCACAACAACCACACGGCCAACACCTGCAACCAGATCCATCGCGCCGCCCATGCCTTTGACCAGCTTTCCGGGAATCATCCAGTTGGCCAGATCACCGTTCTCGGCCACTTCCATAGCACCTAATATGGCCATGGCAATTTTACCGCCACGGATCATGCCAAAACTAGTGGAGCTGTCAAAATATACCGTCTCGGGTAGCTCTGTAATGGTTTGTTTGCCCGCATTGATCAGGTCAGCGTCTTCTGTGCCCGCGATCGGGAAGGGGCCCATGCCCAGCATGCCGTTTTCCGATTGCAGCGTGACACTCACACCTTCGGGGATGAAATTGGGGACAAGCGTGGGAATGCCAATTCCGAGATTGACATAGGTGCCGTCTTCTAGCTCTTGTGCGGCGCGGGCCGCCATTGCGTTACGATCCCAAGGCATATCAGGCCTCCCTCACTGTGCGTTGTTCAATGCGTTTTTCGTGCGTGCCTTGGACAATGCGGTGCACGTAGATGCCGGGCAGGTGGATGTTGTCGGGATCCAATGTGCCGACGGGCACGATTTCCTCGACTTCCATCACGCAGGTCTTGCCACACATGGCAGCAGGAGGGTTGAAGTTGCGCGCGGTCTTGCGGAAGATCGCATTGCCGGTTTCATCAGCTTTCCATGCTTTGATGATCGACAGATCGGCGAAAATGCCGCGTTCCATGATATATGTCTCGCCGTCGAAATCTTTATGCTCTTTGCCCTCGGCGACCTGCGTACCAACACCGGTTTTGGTGTAAAAGCCAGGAATACCTGCGCCGCCGGCACGCATCCGTTCAGCCAGAGTGCCCTGAGGGTTAAATTCAATCTCTAGTTCACCGGCCAGATACTGACGCATGAACTCGGCATTTTCACCGACATAAGAGCTGAGCATCTTTTTCACTTGCCGTGTCTGCAGTAGAATGCCGATGCCGAAATCATCAACACCTGCGTTGTTCGAGGCAAACGTCAGATCCTTTGCGCCGTCTTCTTTGATCGCTTGCAGCAGCAATTCGGGAATTCCGCACAGGCCAAAACCGCCAGCGGCGATCAGCATGTCATCATGCAGCAACCCGTCTAGGGCTTCGGCTGCATTTGCGTAGATTTTGCTCATGAGAGTCTCCTGAGTAATTCGATACGCCCGGTATTGCGGGCCACAGGATACAAGTCAATGAAAGGTCGCACGACTGGTATTTCTACGCATGTGCAAGGTCCAATATGTTTTGAGGACAGCGCGGAGAAGAGGTTTCAGTATTCGCGCTGCCCGAGTGATTATTTCACTTTGAGGATACCACAGGCGACACGTGCACCAGCGCCGCCGATGGGCTGGCTGATGTGGTCATCTGCAGCGTCGTGAATGATGAATGACGAACCATCTGCATCCAACAGACCGTTTTCTCCTTCTCCGATGGACACCCATACTGAGACCGCTTCCATTTCACCGATGCCATCAGCGCCGACGTAAAGGTTCGGCAGATCTCCGGCTTCTGGGCCTTTTGGATTCATCAAGCCATGCGCACCTTCGATTTTACCAACATGGCCTTTTGCTGATTTGAAGCCGGTGCCCGGCTCACAAGTGCCATGGCTGTGCAAATGCAGGCCATGCTTGCCCGGGGCCAGTTGCGAGACCTTTACATGGATCAGCACACCGTGCGGGCCTTGTTTCAGGTGGGCTTCGCCGATGATGGTACCACCTTTATTGATAAGTTCGGCATGGGCCTCGGCGTTCACATGTCCTGCGGATGACGTTGAGGCGAAAAGGGCTGTAAGCAGTATGCTAGTAAGTGTTGTCTTGATCATTTTGTGGTCCTGTTTGAACGGGTAAGGCTGCTACCTTCGAAAACACAAAAGCCAGCCCAAATATTCAGGCTGGCTTCGAAATTTAGATCACAAAATAGAGAGTGCTCTATTTAGAGGCTTTCGCTGCTTTTTTTGGGGTCGCCTTTTTCTTGGGCGCGGCTTTCTTGACAGCAGCTTTCTTGCGCCCGCCCTTCTTGGCCGCTTTCTCCATAACCAACTGTACTGCCTGCTCTAGGGTTACATCAGCAGGTTCAACCCCCTTGGGCAGGGTGGCATTGACCTTATCCCATTTGATATAAGGGCCGTAACGCCCGTCCATAATGTTCACGGGGCCGCCGCTGTCGGGGTGTTCACCCAACTCGCGCAGGGCTTTGGCTGGTGCGCTCCGCCCACGGCCGGGGTTGGCACGTTTTTCCGCCAACAGTTCCACCGCGCGGTTCATACCGATCTCAAACACATCCGCCGGATCTTTGAGGTTGGCATAGGTTGGCTTGGCGTCATCAGGCAGCTGGTGCATCAGATACGGGCCAAAACGCCCAAAGTTTGAAACGATCTCGCCACCGTCGGGGTGCATACCAATTGGGCGCGGCAGCGACAGCAGACGCAAAGCCTTTTCTAGGTCCATGTCCTCTTTGGACCAACCACGTGGAAGCGAGGCCCGTGGGGGTTTTTTGTTTTCTGGCGTTGGCTCGCCGCGCTGTACATAGGGGCCAAACCGCCCGGCCTTGAGCCAGATTTCATCACCCGCATCTTCGCCGAGTACGCGTTCGTCACCTTCAGCGCCTTCACCGGCGATGGGGCGGGTGTATGTGCATTCCGGGTAATTGCCACAGCCGACAAACCCACCGGTGCGCGAGCTTTTCAGGTGCAATTGTCCGTTGCCGCATTTTGGGCAGGCCCGTGGATCAGTGCCGTCTTCGCGCGGCGGATAGAGAGTAGGAGCCAGCGCTGCATCCAGCACATTCAACACTTCTGTAATGCGCAGTTCTGATGTTTCTGAAATAGCAACCGAGAAATCGCGCCAGAATTTGCTGAGCACTTCTTTATAGTCAAGACCGCCAGCGCTGACAGTATCAAGCTCATCTTCAAGGTTGGCGGTGAACTCATATCCCACATAAGTACGGAAGAAGTTCAGCAGAAAGATCGTGACAATCCGGCCTTTATCCTCAGGGAACAGGCGGTTCTTGTCCTTGCGTACATATTCACGATCTTGAATGGTTGTAATCACACTAGCGTAGGTCGACGGGCGGCCAATGCCCAGCTCTTCCATACGTTTGACCAGAGTCGCCTCGGTATAGCGTGGGGGCGGTTGCGTGAAATGTTGTTCTGGTGTGATGCTGCGTTTGTCCGCGACCTCGCCCTGCATGACCTGTGGCAGGCGGCGATCGTCATCATCCATAACAGAATCATCGCGACCTTCTTCATAGATGCGCATGAAACCGTCAAACAGCACGACCTGACCAGTGGCGCGCAGCTCAACTTGCCCATCAGCACTGGCGACATCTACGGTGGTGCGTTCCATCCGGGCGGCGGCCATTTGACATGCCAATGTGCGTTTCCAGATCAGATCATACAGCTTGCGCTGATCCGCATCGGTGATCTTCAGCTTGGAGGCATCACGGGTCATATCCGTTGGGCGGATACATTCGTGCGCTTCCTGCGCGTTTTTGGCTTTGTTTTTGTACATACGCGGCGAGGGCGGCACGTATTCCGCGCCAAAGCGGTCTTTGATCGCGTCACGCGCGGCCATCACGGCCTCTGGCGCCATGTCGATACCATCGGTCCGCATATAAGTAATGTAGCCCGCCTCATAAAGCCGTTGCGCCGTGCTCATGGTTTGGCGCGCACCCATGCCGAACTTGCGGCTGGCTTCCTGTTGCAGGGTCGAAGTCATGAACGGGGCTGATGGGTTGCGATTGGCTGGCTTGGCCTCGACCGACTTTACGGTCAGGTCCCGTGAATGCACCGCCTGCTCAGCCAGTTCAGCCTGAGTGGAGTTTTCAATATCGTATTTGTCGAGCTTCTTGCCTGCCAGAACAGTCAGGCGTGCCTCGTACTCTTGGCCACGCGGCGTGCCAAGTACAGCTTTCACAGACCAATATTCGCGCGGCTTGAAGGCCTCGATTTCCATCTCTCGCTCAACAATCAGACGCAGACAAACCGATTGCACTCGGCCCGCACTTTTGGCGCCGGGCAGTTTGCGCCACAAAACCGGCGACAAGTTGAAACCCACCAAATAATCTAGCGCGCGTCGTGCCAGATAGGCATCGACCAGATCGGTATCGACGTCACGCGGGTTTTTCATCGCTTCCGTGACAGCCGATTTGGTGATCGCGTTGAACACCACACGGCTGACGGGAGTGTCTTTTTTTATCACTTTGCGTTTGCGCAGTGTTTCCTCAAGGTGCCAACTGATTGCCTCGCCCTCGCGATCAGGGTCAGTTGCGAGAATCAGGGCGTTGTCGTCTTTCAGAGCGTCTGCGATGGCTTTGACATGTTTGCGGCTGTCGTATCCGACCTCCCATTTCATATCAAAACCGTTGTCGGTATCGACGGATCCATCTTTGGGGGGCAGGTCGCGTACGTGACCGTAAGAGGCCAGTACAGTGTAATCAGGTCCCAAATACTTGTTGATTGTCTTGGCTTTAGCAGGGGATTCGACAACAACAACGGGCATTCAATTTCCTTTCGACTCGAGACAAGGCTTATGGCGGCGCAACATGTGTGCTGATACGAGATAATGTCAATGCAATGTATAAACAGTCTTTGTCAACGCCCGGAAATGTAAGTTTCAAACGGCCAGAGACAAGAGGCCCCCGGGATGACGGATGATTTTTCCGTCCAGCTCCAGATCAATCAACACGGGGCTAACGGCGGCTGCGGGGGTTTCCAGATCACGGATCAGTTGATCCTCAGCAAGCGGGGAGGGGCCCAATCGGTCAAGGATCTGTGTGTGCAGGACTGCTGTGTCTTGCAGGCTGCGTTTGGGCGTGGGTTGCGCCTCCAGTTGCAGGTCATCTTGGGCGGGTTGAGGTGTTTCTGGTGGCAGAGCCTCAATCACATCCTCGGCGTTGCGCACAAGATGCGCGCCATCGCGCAGCAATATGTTGCAACCCGAAGCGCGGGCATCAAATGGGTGACCAGGCACGGCCAGCACGTCACGTCCTTGGTCCAATGCATTGCGTGCAGTCAAAAGTGAGCCGGACTTTGCCGCCGCCTCAATCACCACAACCGCACGGGCAATGCCGCTGATCAGCCGGTTGCGGCGGGGAAAGTGGCGCGCCTGTGGTTGCATGCCCACGGGTTGTTCAGATAGGCGCACGCCTTTTTGGGCGATTTTTTCTGCCAGATGGGTGTTCTCTGCTGGATACATAATATCCACACCGCCAGCCTGAATGGCGATGGTCCCAGTATCGATGCTGGCCGCGTGCGCGGCGGTATCGACCCCACGCGCCAGACCAGAGACAATGACGTAACCCTGCGCCGCAAGATCTGCAGCTAACCCACGTGCCATACGCAGCCCCAAAGAGGATGCATTGCGCGCGCCAACAAGTGCGATCATTGGGCGGTGTAGAACACTCAAATCTCCGATGGCCCAAACAAAAGGCGGCGCATCTGAAATTTGTTTCAGCTGTGCAGGGTAATCTGTGTCGGTGATACAAATCATCCGTGCGCTAAAGGATTTGGCGGCGTTCCATTCTTCAAGGGCAGTTTTTTCATCACAGGGCTTATAACCTTTGACCCCGGCCTTATGGGCCACATCGGGCAGGGCATCGATTGCGTCTTGCGCGCTGCCGTGTTCCTCCATCAGCCGGTAAAAGGTTGAGGGTCCAACCCGGCGGGAACGCAGCAGACGAAGCCATGATATCCTGCCATCTTTCGTGGTGGGTGAGGGTGGGCTTGGGATAGAAGGATGAACGTTTTCGGGCATCATGGCTCCGTCTGCTTGCACAATTGAGTTAAGACGGACTTGGTTAATGGGTTATGAATAAGCTCTGATTTTGTGTTTGGTATTGCGTGGTGTTAATTTAAATAATTGAGATTATTTGATAATTTTACCAAATAGATGTGCGGCATATATTGTGCAGGCTACATTTACGTCCAAAATCGTGATTTACAACTGCGCTAAAAGGGGCTGATTAATCGATTCGCGCAGTGCAAAGGGGCATTTAATCATGCCGATGTCAGGCAGCAGACCCACCTACAGTTAACCCACCTATCATCACGGTTGGCTGACCCACGCCTACTGGAACCCACTGGCCTTGCTTGCCACAGTTGCCCATGCCTGGATCAAGAGCCATGTCGTTGCCTAAAGCGCGGATGCGGTTCAACGATGTTGCTCCGTCCCCGATTAGAGTGGCACCCTTAACTGGGGCGCCGACCTTGCCGTTTTTCACGCGGTAAGCCTCAGTGCAGGAAAATACGAATTTGCCGTTGGTGATATCAACCTGTCCGCCCCCAAAGCCGACGGCGTAGATCCCATCTTTGAGATCGGCAACGATGTCCTCGGGCGCAGTATCTCCGCCCAGCATGTAGGTGTTGGTCATTCGTGGCATCGGCGCATGGGCATAGCTTTCACGGCGACCGTTACCTGTGGGGTCCACGCCCATCAGGCGGGCATTTTGTCGATCTTGCATAAAGCCAACAAGAATACCGTCTTCGATCAGGGTGTTTTTACCAGATGGTGTGCCCTCATCATCAAAGGTGATCGATCCGCGGCGATCTGGAATGGTGCCATCATCCAAAACAGTCACACCCGGTGCGGCAATGCGTTTGCCCATCAACCCGGCAAAGGCGGAGCTGCCTTTGCGATTGAAATCGCCCTCTAGCCCGTGACCAATGGCTTCGTGCAGTAAAATGCCGGGCCAACCAGAGCCGAGTACCACATCCATCACGCCTGCGGGGGCGGGTTCGGCACGCAGGTTGACGAGGGCCACGCGCAGGGCCTCATCCGCTTTCTTTTGCCAGTCTGCAGGATCGAGCAGACCATCCAACCCAACGCGACCACCGCCCCCTGCACTACCGGATTCGCGTAAACCGTTTTCCTCGACGATGACCGAGACATTAACCCGCGTCATAGGGCGGATGTCGTGTAGCTCGGTTCCGTCAGGGCGTAGAATCATCACTTCCTGATGTGAGGCGGCAATCGTGGCAGACACTTGCACAACTCGTGGATCAAGATCGCGTGCATAGGCATCGATTTGGCGTAAGGTTTCTAATTTGACCGGAAATTCTACTCCGGAGATCGGATCAACATCGGTGTACAGCCTGCGATTGGTTGGCGCGGGTGCTGGTGCCAATACGCTGTGAGCTTGTCCTACCGCCAGACGAACAGTCGAGACGGCCCGCGCCAGTGCCGCATCATTGACGTCGGAGGAATGGGCATAGCCAGTGACTTCGCCCTGAACCGCCCGCAAGCCAAATCCCTCAGATGCGTCATATGAGGCATTTTTGACACGCCCGTCTTCGAACACCAACGCTTCTGCTTTGCGACGCTCAAGAAAGATTTCACCGTCATCGGCACCGTGTGTGGCGACCTGAAGGTGCTTTAATGCTTGGTCCCGGTCCAGTGATGTCTCAAACGGGCGAAATGGGTTTTCAGTCATTTTTCAAGAGGTCCTGTTCATTTTTATCGTTGATTTGGGGCAAAAAATTGATCCAAATCAAAAAAAGTGTCCGTTTGCCGCAGTGGTCTTTCTTGTCTGTGGACGCAGAATATGGTTTTTAGCGTCGGTAGACCAATAGGAATCCGCACTTGCGCGAATCCTGAGTGTAAAAAGAGCCACGAACCGCTTCAACCGATCAGGGTATAAAATGCGACGACTTTCCAGCCTTCTGGCCATTCCGGCCGCACTGACAGCCATCCCCGCCTTTGCTCAGGACAATCTTGAGGTTCTCGGCACGCCAAAAGATGGCGGTATAGCATTTCAGCCAGCCGTAACCGAGCTGGCCAGCGATATTAATTGGCTAGACGGGATGGTTCTGGCCGTGATTACTATCATCGTTCTGTTTGTTTGTGCTTTGATGGCCATCTGTATCGTTCGCTACAATCGCAAAGCTAATCCAACACCTTCGACCTTTACGCACAATTCTCCGATTGAGGTCGCTTGGACGATCATCCCGATTATTGTGTTGATTCTGATTGGATCGTTCTCGCTACCGATTTTGTTCAAGCAGCAGGAAATCCCAGAAGGTGAAATTCACATCAAAGTGACCGGTAACCAATGGAACTGGACTTATGAATATCCAGAGCACGAGCTAGAGTTCACCAGCTATCTCGTTGATGGCGCTTATGAGATCGATGACGAAGCTGCCGGTTGGGGTTCTGATCAGCCAATGAGCCGTCCTCAGGTGCTGGATGATGTTGCTGTCCAAAAGCTTGAGTATTTCGGATACTCACGAGATGAGTTCCTACTGGCAACGGATACTGCCGTTATCGTTCCGGTCAACAAGGTTGTCGTGATGACGGTTACCGGGTCTGATGTGATCCACAGCTGGACCATCCCGGCCTTTGGTGTAAAGCAAGACGCCGTTCCAGGTCGTTTGGCACAGCTTTGGTTCAAAGCCGAAAAAGAAGGCGTTTATTTTGGTCAGTGTTCTGAGCTGTGTGGCAAAGACCACGCCTATATGCCGATCACGGTTAAAGTAGTCAGCGAAGAAACCTATGAAGCTTGGCTGAAAGCTGTGGCCGACAACGACAACGAATATGTTGATACCGCTGCGCTGAACTGAGGACTGATGCAAAGCCCCGAAGATGTTTCGGGGCCTTGAGATAACCGGACGGAAACATGAGCGACGCAAGCCTGAATGCCAGCCAGACACAAACCGGTGATGCCGGTTTTGGTGACTATTTCGCCCTGCTGAAACCGCGGGTAATGTCGCTTGTCGTCTTTACAGCCCTTGTTGGCCTGTTAGCAGCACCTGTCCCAGTGAACCCGGTTGTCGGTTTTGCGGCGATTTTATTCATTGCTGTTGGTGGCGGGGCATCTGGTGCCCTGAATATGTGGTGGGACGCCGATATTGATCGGATCATGAAGCGGACACAGGGTCGCCCGATCCCAGCCGGCCGAATCAACGAGGGCGAGGCCTTTGCATTTGGTATCACCCTGTCGGTTATGGCCGTTGTAATGCTGGGATTGGCAAGCAATCTGGTCGCTGCTGCGTTGCTGGCCTTTACGATCTTTTTCTATGTCGTGATCTATACCATGTGGCTCAAGCGCTGGACGCCGCAGAACATCGTCATTGGTGGCGCTGCAGGGGCTTTCCCTCCTATGATTGGCTGGGCGGTTGCCACGGGTGGTGTCAGCGTCGAATCAGTTCTGATGTTTGCTCTGACCTTCATGTGGACGCCGCCACACTTCTGGGCGTTGGCGCTGTTCATGAAGTCGGACTACAAAGAAGCTGGCGTGCCGATGTTGACGGTTACGCACGGCCGCCGGTCGACCCGCAAGCATATCCTCGTTTATACGCTGTTGCTGGCGCCTTTGGCGATTGGTACGGCTTTCACCGGGATCGGTGGACCGATCTATCTTGCCGTGGCTATTGTCTTGAACGCACTGTTCCTGAAAGGGGCCTGGGATATCTGGCGCCGCGATGAGACTCAGGCAGAGGCGGATGATTATAAGACTGAGAAAAAGGTTTTCGCTCTGTCGCTGTTTTATCTATTTGGCCACTTTACAGCGATCTTGTTGCAATCGGTTCTGGCCGGTTACGGGTTAGGGGGCTGGTGATGGCATTTCCACAAGAGCATGAACTGCATAAACGTCGCTTTGGCCGCAATCTGGGCTTGGGGTTGGTTCTTGCTGCGTTTGTTGCGCTGGTTTTCAGCCTGACGATTGCCAAGGTCAGCAATGAAGAATTTGCAATTCCAACAGACGAGATTACGAACTGATGGCAATGGACCCAAAAAACAAGACCGTTGTGCGCCTTGTTGGCGTCGTGGTCGTGATGGGGGGGCTGGCCTGGGCTTCGGTTCCGTTTTACGACTGGTTCTGCCGTGTTACCGGATTTGGTGGGGTGACTACAGTGGCCAGCGTGGCCTCGGACGAGGTGCTGGATCAAACGATCAAAGTGCGCTTTGACGCCTCAAGGACACGTGGCATGCCGTGGGAGTTCAAACCCATGGTGAATGAAATGGAGTTGCGGATTGGAGAAACTGGTCTGGCATTTTACGAGGCTTACAATCCGACAGATCGCCCGATTGCCGGACAGGCCAGCTATAACGTGACGCCCTACGAGGCTGGTGGATTTTTCACCAAGATCGACTGCTTTTGCTTTACCGAGCAGGTTCTGCAACCCGGTGAACGGGTCGAGATGCCTGTGACATTTTACGTTGACCCTGAAATCGTGACTGACAGAGACGCAAAATACGTCCATACGATCACTTTGGGATATACGTTTTACGAAATCGACCTGCCAGAGGCCCAGGCGGCCCTTGCGCTGGACAACGAAACCAATAAGAATCTGAACTAACAGAGCCTTCGACGAGGGATATGCAACATGGCACATGAAAAGAACCACGATTATCACATTCTGGCCCCTTCGATCTGGCCCCTGCTGGGGGCTGTTGGCGGCTTCATCATGCTGTTTGGCGCCGTATTGCTGTTCCAATGGCTGAAACTACCTGACGGTGCGTCTTCGACTGGTGGGGCCAATCCTTGGATGTTTCTGATCGGTCTGACCTTGGTGCTGTATGTGATGTTTGGCTGGTGGGGCGAAACCATCAAAGAAAACCAGATCGGCGATCACACACCTGTCGTTCTGATTGGTCTGCGTTACGGCGTGATCATGTTTATCATGTCCGAAGTGATGTTCTTTGCTGCTTGGTTCTGGGCCTTCTTCAAAAACGCCATGTATCCAATGGGACCAGACAGCCCACTCAAAGACGGCGTTTGGCCTCCGGTTGGCATTGAGACATTTGACGCTTGGCACTTGCCGCTGATCAACACGTTGATTCTGCTATGCTCGGGCTGTGCCGCTACATGGGCGCACCATGCTTTGGTACATGAAAACAACCGCGACGACATGAAATGGGGTTTGATTATTTCGGTTGCTCTGGGCGCTATCTTTACCGTGTTTCAGGCTTACGAATATAGCCACGCTGCCTTTGGTTTCTCAGGCAACATTTATGGCGCGACCTTCTTCATGGCGACAGGTTTCCACGGCTTCCACGTGATCATTGGTACGATCTTCCTGTTCATCTGCCTGCTGCGCCTGCAGCGCGGTCACTTTACCCCGACCAACCATGTTGGGTTCGAGGCGGCAGCTTGGTACTGGCACTTCGTTGATGTGGTCTGGCTGTTCCTGTTTGCTGCTGTCTACATCTGGGGCGGCTGAGCGGGTTGAATAAACCGCAATAAGGCGTAAAACCCAAAAGCGCGCGGCTATCGCGCGCTTTTGCATTTGTCAGGAGCCCACCTCGTGCGTCGCTTTATCATCCCTCTGCTTTTTGGCCTGATTGGCGCGGCGGTACTGATTAGTCTCGGCGTGTGGCAGATACAGCGACTGACATGGAAAGAAAGTATTCTGACTGAAATCGAGGGCCGGGTCACAGCGCCGCCAGTTGCCTTGCCAGATACCCCTGACGTCGAAACGGATAAATATCGTGCTGTGGTCGTAACCGGCGATGTGCTTGCTCCTTATCTTCGTGTATTAGACAGCCGCAAACGGATAGGGCCGGGATATCGTCTCATTAATGTGATGCAAGTCGGTGAACGGCGCATTTTGCTGGACCGGGGCTTTGTGACCCAGGATGAGCAACCCACTGAGGGGCGCTATGCAGACGCAACAGTGACTGGAAACTTGGTATGGCCTGATGACAAAAACTCATCGACACCAGAACCGGATCTGGAACAGAACTTGTGGTTCGCCCGTGATGTTGATGCAATGGCTGCGGTACTGGATGCCGAGCCGACATTAATCGTCGCGCGCGAAACGTCGTTTTACGACACACCGGTGACGCCGCTGCCCGTCGACAGAATCAGCATTCCTAATGATCACTTGGAATATGCAATTACCTGGTTTTCGCTCGCGGCCATCTGGCTGGTGATGACCGGCTATTTTATCCGGCGCATGCGCCACAAACCTGAAGGCACTGAGACATGAGATATATCTCGACCCGGGGTCAGGCCCCTGAACTGAGCTTTGAAGAGGCGATGCTGAGCGGCTTGGCACGTGACGGTGGCCTTTACCTGCCACAAAGCATCCCACAACTGAGCCATGGTGAGATTGCCGCATTGGCCGGGCAGAGCTATGAAGAAGTCGCATTCAGAATCATGCGACCTTATGTGGGAGACGCTTTCACGGATGACGAATTTCGCGGTATCATTGCTCGTGCATACGAAGGTTTTGGCCACGCGGCGCGCGCGCCACTGAAGCAACTCGATAGTGGGCATTTCCTGCTGGAACTGTTCCACGGCCCGACGCTGGCGTTCAAAGATTTCGCGATGCAGCTGATCGGTCAACTGTTTGAGTTTTCGCTCAAACGCTCAGGCAATAGGGTCTGCATCGTTGGGGCCACCAGTGGTGATACTGGGTCTGCCGCTATTGAGGCCTTTCGTGGACTGGATGCTGTGGATGTCTTTATCCTTTATCCACATGGCCGCGTGTCCGAAGTGCAGCGCCGCCAGATGAGCACCCCGTCCGAGGATAATGTGCACGCGTTGGCGCTGACCGGTCACTTTGATGATTGTCAGGCACGGGTCAAAGACATGTTCAATGACTTTGCGTTCCGCGACACTGTCGGACTTGCTGGCGTAAACTCAATCAACTGGGCGCGGGTTCTGGCGCAGGTGGTCTATTACTTCACCTCTGCTGTCAGCCTTGGCGCACCGCACCGCAAAGTCAGCTTTACTGTGCCCACGGGCAACTTCGGTGACATCTTTGCTGGCTACATCGCCAAGCGTATGGGGCTTCCGATTGATCGGCTGGTTGTCGCGACCAACCAAAATGATATCCTGCATCGCTGCCTGAGCGGAGAGGGGTATACCCCGGACGGCGTGATCCCCTCGATTAGCCCGTCAATGGATATTCAGGTGAGCTCCAATTTTGAGCGGGCATTGTTTGAAGCCTATGACCGTGACGGTGCTGCTGTCGCGCAGCTGATGAATGAACTGAAAACAGGTGGCTTCAACGTCAGCCAGGGCGCGCTGCAGGCACTGCGTGAAAACTACGATAGTGGTAATTGTTCAGAAGGTGAAACCCGAGCCACTATTGGTCGTGTCATGCAGCAAAGTGCCGAGCTGTTATGCCCGCACGGTGCCATTGGGGTGAAGGTTGCAGATGAGCAACGCAGCGCTGATGTGCCAATGATTACCCTTGCAACAGCGCATCCCGCCAAGTTTCCGGCGGCAGTGGAGGAGGCCAGCGGCATACATCCCCCCTTGCCCGACCGTATGTCGGACCTGTATGAGCGTTCAGAACGTATCACCCGGGTTGAGAATGATCTTGGTGAAATTGAAACGCTGATTAAGGAGCGGACCGGGAATTGACGGTTAACCTGACAACATTGCCGAACGGATTCCGAGTCGTCTCGGAACATATGCCGGGGCTGCAATCCGCAGCCATAGGCGTTTGGGTTCTGGCTGGTGCGCGGCACGAGAATGCCGCGCAAAACGGCATTGCCCACTTTCTTGAGCATATGGCTTTCAAAGGCACGAAAACACGCTCAGCCTTACAAATTGCTGAGGCGATAGAGGACGTCGGTGGATACATCAACGCCTATACTTCGCGTGAGGTAACAGCCTATTATGTTCGCGTTCTCGAAAATGACGTGCCTCTGGCCTTGGATGTGGTCGCGGATATCCTGCGCAATCCTGTGTTTGACCCCGATGAGATCGAGATCGAGCGTGGCGTAATTTTGCAAGAAATTGGTCAGGCACTTGATACGCCGGATGATATTATTTTCGACTGGCTGCAGGAAAAAGCCTACCCTGATCACCCGCTAGGGCGGACGATTTTGGGACCAGAGGATCGTGTGCGCTCCTTTAGTCGTGAAGATCTGGAGCGGTTTATTGCGCAGCAGTATCAGCCGGGGCAGATGATTTTGTCTGCAGCAGGTGCAGTTGATCACGATACGTTGGTTGCTGCGGCAGAGCAGCTCTTTGGCGATATGCAGGCCTCGCCTGTTGTTATCCCATCGGCAGCACAATTTTCGGGTGGTGAAAGTCGCACGATCAAGTCGCTGGAACAGGCCCATTTTGCCATGGCATTTGAGGGCCCTGACTATATGGATCAGCGCATTCATGCGGCGCAGATTTATGCATCCGCACTTGGTGGGTCGATGTCGTCGCGTCTGTTTCAAGAGGTCCGCGAAAAGCGTGGGCTGTGTTATACGATCTACGCGCAGGCCGGGGCCTATGCCGATACGGGCATGATGACGATTTATGCGGGTACCTCTGGTGATCAGATGGCTGGCCTTGCACAGATCACTGTTGATGAAATGAAACGTGCCGCTGATGACATGAGTACGGTTGAGGTTGAGCGTGCACGCGTGCAGATGAAGGCCGGGTTGTTGATGGGTTTGGAAAGCCCCTCGAACCGTGCGGAACGTCTGGCACGTATGTTGCAGATCTGGGGGCGTATACCGGATCTGAGCGAAGTGGTGCAACAAATCGATGCGGTTGAGCTGTCGGATGTGCGGGATCTGGCAGAGAATATGGCTGTGAAGGCCCGTGCGGCCTTGGCGCTTTATGGTCCGGTTGAGACCGCACCGACACTGGAGGCATTGCAGGAAAGGCGTGCCGCCTGATGTTTCTGCCGCGCCGTAAAGTCAAGATCGAGACCGAACGTCTGACCTTGCGTGCACCGGTAATGCAAGACTATCACGCTTGGTCGATGTTGCGCGAACAAAGTGCTGACTATCTTATCCCGTGGGAACCACAATGGTCTACGGATCATCTGGCGCGACGCGGTTTCACAAATCGGGTGTACTGGGCGCAAAAGTCGATCAGCAATGAAACCGCAGTTCCGTTGTTTTTGATCCGGCGCGAGGATCAGATGCTTATGGGGGCGATCACGTTGGATAATATCCGCCGTGGGCCCGCGCAGGCTGGGACGCTGGGCTATTGGACTGGTCAGTCGTTTGCACGGCAAGGATATATGCGCGAAGCGATTGAGGCGGTCGTGCATCATGCCTTCGAGCGGCTGGACTTGAGCCGGATCGAAGCCGCCTGTCTGCCGGAAAATGCGGCTTCGCGTGGATTACTGGAAAAAACCGGTTTCAAATACGAAGGCGTTGCGCAAAGCTATTTGCAAATCAATGGACGCTGGCGCACGCATGTCTTGTATGCGTCTTTGCGAGGGGATCGGCGCGGCCGGACCGACGCGGGGTAGGGGGGATTCCCTTACCCGTCGCTGCGCGCCTACCCCGGAGTAATTGGGGAAAGATGAAGAGCCAAATGACCACAGTCAGGAGTATTTATGGCGCTTAATCCTGCCGATGACCAATTTGTTGAGACATTGCGAGGCGTTTTGCCTGCAGATGCGTTGCGCGTGGTTGAACCACGTTATCTGGAGGAGCCGCGCGGTCGATGGACGGGGCAGGCGGGGTGCGTGGTTGCGCCTGAGCGGGTTGAGGAAGTGGCAGTTGTCGTGCGTCGTGCTGCGGAGGCCCGGGTGCCGATTGTTCCTTATAGTGGTGGTACTGGACTGGTTGGCGGGCAAGTGCTTTCGGATGGGCCTGCGCCAGTGCTTTTGAGCCTTGAACGGATGAACAAGATCCGCGCGGTATTTCCCGAAGAAAACACGATGGTGGTTGAGGCCGGGGTCATCCTCTCGGATCTACAGGATTCTGCGCAGGAGGCTGACCGTCTATTTCCATTGTCTATTGCGGCCAAAGGGTCGGCGCGGTTGGGCGGGTTGTTATCGACCAATGCGGGGGGGGTGAATGTATTGCGCTATGGTAATGCGCGTGATTTATGCCTGGGGCTTGAGGCAGTTATGCCTGATGGTCAGATTTGGCATGGGCTGAAACGCCTTCGTAAAGACAACATGGGTTATGATCTTCGCAATTTGTTGATTGGATCCGAGGGTACATTGGGGGTGATCACCGCTGCGTCGCTCACATTAAGTCCGCGTCCGGCGGCGCAGGGCACCGCGTTGATAGTTGTTCCAGGCCCGGAGGCAGCTTTACGTCTGTTGGCAATGGCGCAGGCGCAATTGGGCGAAGGGATCAGCGGGTTTGAGTTGATTGCGCGGACCGGGTTGGAGTTTTTGAAAGAAACTATGCCCGGGTTGCGTCAGCCGTTTAGCGAACTTCCAGACTGGTTTGTGCTGATTGATCTGGGTCTGGCGCAGGGGCAGGATCCGGCGCAGGCATTAGAGCAGCTGTTTGCGCGGGCCCTACAAGATGAGTTGGTCCGCGATGGGATCATTGCCCAGTCCGAGGCGCAGAGACAGGAATTTTGGACCCTGCGCGAGCAAATCCCGGAAGGGAATAAGCGCATAGGGTCAATCAGTTCGCATGACATATCGGTGCCGATGGGGGTGATCCCTGCGTTCATCATAGAGGCGGAACAAAGGTTGGCCAAACTGGGCACCTTTCGGATCAATTGCTTTGGTCATCTTGGTGACGGCAATCTGCATTTCAACGTCTTCCCACCAAAAGGGCAAAAGCGCGAGACGTATCGAGACCTGAGGGAACAGGTGCAACGTACGGTGCATGATCTGGTACATGAAATGGGTGGATCTGTCAGCGCCGAGCACGGTGTGGGGAGGTTGAAAGTGCCGGATGTGGAACGTTATGAGGATCCAGTAAAATTGCAGATGATGCGGGCGATCAAAGCCGCATTTGACCCACGCGGGATCATGAACCCCGGGGCAGTCTTGCGTAACCTGTCTGATCAATAGCTGTCATTTTGTCTTTGGGTATTCCTGCGCAGGCAGAGTTTCAGGACAAACTGACCGCTGTACCGACGAATGGCGGAAGCGGCAGTAACAGCTCCGATTTTTTGCTGTTCTTGCGCGAACTTACCCGCTAACCGTGGAACAAGATTTTGGGGTGGGCCCCTTCAGAATGTAGGAGATGCCCGAAAGATATGTCCGAGCTTTGGCAGGGAATAACACAAGCCTTATGGCTGTTGATCACGTTGGATACAGATCTGATTGAGATCACGTTGCGCTCGCTTCAGGTGACGCTGACGGCTTTGACCGTTGCCTGTGTAATGGCCTTGCCATTGGCTGCCTTTCTGGTGGTGCGCCGGTTTCGATATCGCCGGGCGACAATTGCGGTGATGAATGCGTTGATGGGGCTTCCGCCGGTCGTCGTAGGGCTTGTGGTCTATGTCTTTCTTTCGCGGTCAGGGCCATTTGGGGTGTTTGGTTTGCTGTTCACGCCGACGGCGATGGTGATTGCGCAGGTGATTATTATCGTGCCGTTGATTGCCTCGATTGCACATCAGTCACTGCGTGAATTGTGGGCGGAGTATCATGACCTGCTGATTTCACTAAATACAACGCAACGCCAGAGGATTGGAACGTTGCTGTGGGATGCTCGGCGCGCGCTGCTGACGGCGGCCCTAGCGGGCTTTGGGCGTGGTATTGGTGAGGTTGGGGCGATTATGATCGTCGGCGGCAATATTGACCACGCCACCCGGGTATTGACCACCGCGATTGCACTAGAAACCGGAAAAGGTGACTTTGCCTTGGCACTGGCGCTAGGCTTTGTTCTGATTGCCCTAGCGGTTGCGGTTAACCTGATGATCCACTGGTTAAGTCAGACGGAGACGGAGGGGCGCTGGTGAGTAACATGTTCCCTTTGACTGTGAAGGGCGGGGTTGTGCGCCGCCGGGGTAAAACACTGGTTGGGCCAGTGGATCTTAGCCTGCAGGCGAGTGGCGTCACCATGGTGATCGGGCCAAATGGATCAGGCAAAACCAGCCTGCTCAAGATGCTGCACGGCATTGTCCGGTTAAGCGAGGGGCAGGTGCATTGGTCTTGCTCAAAGCAGGAGGCGCAGCGCAGGCAAGGTTTTGTGTTTCAAACGCCGGTAATGTTGCGACGCACGGTCCTGGAGAATTTGACCTATCCATTGTTGTTGCTGGAAGTGCCTAAAGCTGAGGCACGTGAAAAGGCGGTTCATTGGGCCGGGCGTATTGGGTTGGCTGACGCTACTGATCGGCAGGCCACTGTGTTGTCGGGCGGCGAGCGGCAGAAATTGGCATTGGCGCGGGCGTTGATCCGCACGCCGGATTTGCTGTTTCTGGATGAGCCCTGTGCTTCGCTGGACGGGCGGGCCATTCGTGAGATCGAAGAGATCTTGCAAGACGCGGCACAGGGCGACACTCGCATCATCATGTCGACCCATGACATGGGACAGGCGCGGCGATTGGCGACTGAGGTGATATTTATGTTGCACGGAAAAGTGCATGAATTCAGCCCAGCTGAAGGTTTTTTTACCGAAGCTGCCACAGTGCAGGCGCGAGCGTTTCTAAATGGCGATATCGTGGAATAGAGGATGGATAAGCGATGTTGAAATGGATAGTTGGTACGGCTTTCTCTCTTGTTCTGGGAACGGGCGTTTGGGCCGAAGAGATGAGACTGGCAGTCACCACCTCGTTTCACAACTCGGGTTTGGCCGAGGTTCTATTGCCGGAGATTGCCAAGGACACGGGCATCGAGGTCCAGCTTCTAGTGGTTGGCACCGGGCAAGCCCTGCGGCTGGGTGCGGCAGGGGACGTTGATGCGATATTGGTGCATGCCAAGGCTGCAGAGGAACAATTCGTGAAAGATGGCAATGCCCCGCATCGGACCGAGATCATGTATAATGACTTTGTGATCATTGGCCCGGCGGGTGACCCGGCACGGGTGGGTAGCGCGCAGACAGCTACCGAAGCCCTACAGCAAATTGCAACGCTTCAAGCCGGTTTCGTGAGCCGCGGCGATGATAGCGGCACCCACAAAAAAGAGCTTAGCCTCTGGCAGGCCGCAGATGTTGCCCCAGAGAACACATGGTACAAGGCCGTGGGCGCAGGCATGGGCGCGGCGCTCAACACGGCATCGGGGTTGAATGCGTACATTCTGTCAGATCGCGCCAGTTGGCTGAACTTTGGCAATAAGGGGGAGCTGGAGCTGTTGTTTGCAGGTGATCCCGTGTTGTTCAATCAATATGCCTACCTGCCCGTGAGCGCAGAGAAACATGGGCATGTGAACGCTGAACTGGCTCTGCAACTCGAGGATTGGCTGACGTCAGGTCGGGCGAAGGAGCTGATCGATGGGTATCGCCTCGAAGGGGAGCAGTTGTTTACGTTCAATGCAGAGTGAAGAGGTCTTTCTTCTACTCTTCCAATGACCCATGGATAGCAAACTGATCTAATCCGGCATCTTGCGGTTCAATAATGCGAAAGCTTTCTCTGACACCAGCTTCGGTTAGCTCACGGGCAACAGTCAGGAGCGTGTTTGGGCGGTGATCTTCGCAAAGGTCGGCCATTTGATCCAGTTCTGATTGTGCCACGGGCAGGGCCGTTGCCAGATCTGGTGCGCCGTAGAGATCAACGAAATGCTGTGCAAGCGTGCCGACCAAAACATCCTGTTCAACTGGCTCAATCTGGGTGATCGCCACAAAGGTGACGCGCCCAAAAGTTTCCAACCCCAGCCAGCCATTGGAAAAGGCTTGGCGTGGCTTGCCGGTCAAATCACCCTCGCCCCAGTTGGAAAACTCGAACCCGCCGGACACACACCATTCGCCAGTGCGTGCGGGGTTGGCATAAACACGGGTGTCGCTTTCGTCGAAATGGATGGCGCGTGCCAGTTTCATTTGCTGTGCTCCAAGATTTTGCTGAGGGGGATCAGGTGAGTGGTTTCATCTTCGCGCAGTAGCATGCCGAAGTTTTCATCCACGCCAATAAATGTGCCAGACAGGCCGTTTTGTGAGGTTTCCTGATCAATACCCTGTGCCAGTCCGCACCATTCAGCGTGCAGCGCGCGATTGCCATCGTCTTCCCATCGGGTGATCCAATTCAATGTATGGCGGGCCCAGCTTTCTAGCAGAGTGGTGGCATCGATATCGGCGCAGCCTTCGTTATATAGCGCGGTCTGATCCGGGGTGTCGCCGGGGCTTTCACCCATTTGCATCAATGGCAGCTCCAGCCCGATGACAAGCCAGTCAGGTTCTAACGCAGGGTCAGTATCGCCTGCCGCCGCGCGCAACCGCCCACAAGTGGCACCGTTAATGCGCAGCCCGCCGCTCCATTCCAGATGCACGGCGACCTCAGGTGGGGCCAATGCCCCCAAAGCGTTCTGAAACCCCACGCCGCAAGCAGGCAGCATTGCCATCGCCTGTTCTAAAGGAACCTCGGGGGCCATGACCAGTGCTGCGGCCAACCGGTTGGCCGCCACATGATAGATGACCAAACCCGGATCACAGCCCTGTGCAGCCATTGTGCAGGCTTTCTCAAAGGGCTCTATCCCGGCTTCGACAAGTTGCCCTGACATGAGGGGGGGGAAGCGTGCGGTGTTCATGCGATTCCTTGTGCCACCAACTGCTTGGCGATATCGCGAAACGCTTGGGCTTGCGCACTTTCTGGTTTGGAAACCACAATTGGCGCTCCACCATCTGCCGCCAACCGGATATCAAGATGCAGGGGCACTTCTGCCATCAAGGGTACGCCCAGCTTTTCGGCTTCGGCTTTGACACCGCCGTGACCAAAGACATGTTCCTCGTGCCCGCATTGGGAGCAAATATGTGTCGACATGTTTTCGATCATGCCCAACACAGGCACGTTCAGCTGGTTGAACATGTCGATGCCTTTGCGCGCATCCAAGAGCGCGACATCCTGCGGTGTGGAGACAACGATGGCACCATCGACCACCGTCTTTTGTGCCAGTGTCATTTGCACATCCCCGGTGCCGGGGGGCAGGTCAACCAACAGGCAATCTAAAGCACCCCATTGCACCTGCATCAACATCTGTTGCAAGGCCCCCATCAGCATGGGGCCACGCCAGACAACCGCCTGTCCCTCGTTTGTCATCAATCCGATTGACATCATAGTGACACCGTGATTGCGAAGGGGCAGAATAGTTTTCCCATCCGGGCTGGCGGGGCGACCGGACACACCAAGCATCCGCGGCTGGCTGGGGCCGTAAACATCGGCATCCAAAAGACCTACGCGCCGTCCTTCGGCGGCCAGCGCGCAAGCCAGATTGGAAGATACCGTTGATTTTCCAACGCCGCCTTTTCCAGAGGCAATGGCGATGATGTGTTTCACACCGGGGACACGCTCGGGCCCTTGTGGGGCAGCATGTTGTTGTGGTTTTAAGTCGGGCGGCGGGGTCTTGGCCGCATGCGCGGTAAGCACGGCAGAGACCTCAGACACTCCTAACGCTTTAACAGCGGTCTCAGCGGCGTCCCGTACTGGGGCGTAAGTCTCGGCTTTGGCGGGATCGACTTCCAGCACAAAGCGTACGGTATTCCCATCAACGTTTAGGGCGCGGCTGATGCCCGCGGCGACAATGTCATTGCCCGATACCGGATCTTTTACCTGCTTTAATGCGGTCAGAACCGCCTCTCGCGTAATGCTCACTCTATGCCTCGCCTTTGATCGTGCCGGTTACCACATGTTCCACATCCAGGCCGTCAATGGTCAGCACCATTTTGGCCTCAAATTCTTGCCCGGCGTGGGTACCGGATGTGCGCAGCCCATCCTCAATTGCCTGCTGCGAGGTGACCCCCACCTGCTTGAGGAATTTGCGCATCGACATGTTGAACTCATCGCTCATCTCATATCTCCCTTTTGCTGTGATATTGACGCAGGCGGTTGGATTTTCCTACCCTTGGTCATGCGTCTGTTTCGTTTGAGAATGGTTTTTGTCTATCATTGGGCCCTGATTGTGCTGATGACGACACAGCTGTCTGCGGCTGAAGGGTTTCGTCTGGCAGTGCCTGAAATCATGATTGAAACTGGCTTTCTCAAGCATTTGTTACCCCGGTTTTCGCTCAAGACAGGCGTCCGGATAGAGGTGGTCAAAGAGGGAGCGGCGGCAGAGGTCCGACTGCTGCAACAAGGGGGTGGACGTACAATCTTCATTGGCTCATCCGGTCCTTGGTTGTTGCAGATCGAGACACCGGATCATGCCGGGGCGGCTCGGTTTTCTGACTGGCTGATGTCTGAGGTTGGCCAACGTACGATCACCGCGTTCAAAATCGATGGTACGGTGCTTTTTCACCTGCCGGGTCCGGCACAAATTGAGGTGGCTGAAGTCCATTTTGACGGAGATGTCAGTGAAGGGGCTAAGCTGTCGGTTTTGCATTGCGGGCGTTGTCACACAGTGAATGAGGCTACAAAATTCAGTGCAATCGGTTCGACACCGTCTTTTGCTGTGTTGCGCACGATGGAAGACTGGGACCTGCGGTTTCAAAGCTTCTACCTTCTGAACCCGCACCCAGCGTTTACTCAGATTGCCGCTGTGACCGATCCATTCCCGATCGACCGCCCTCCACCGATTATCCCGGTCGAGCTGACGATTGCAGAATTCGAGGCGATACTCGCCTATGTGTCGGTGATTCCACCGGCTGACTTGGGCGCACCTTTGCAACATCAATGATCGCGGCGCTTGCTGAAATAGTCTTCGGTCATGCGCACGCGTGGACGTTCACCGGCCGCCAAGGGATTGTCTGTGGTTTTGAACTGAGCGCGAACACGGCAGTCATCGCACATTTGAATCATGCGCAGAGCTTCGGGATTAGTAAACATCGCGTGGTTACCGGCCAGTTTATCGGTGATTTTTTCAATCGTTGATTTGACGCCAAACAATACCCCACACTCGACACAAGCAAAGGGCTCCTCCTCGTTCAAGACCACCTGCGATAGCGCTTCATCCGTCAGGTTCAGGCGAGGTTCATAGGAAATGGCATCCTCTGGGCAGATGTTAGAGCATAGTCCACATTGCAAACAGGCATCTTCCTGAAAGCGCAACTGCGGCAGATCAGGGTTATCAACCAGCGCGCCAGAGGGACATAATGAAACACAGCTCAAGCATAGGGTGCAGGCATCGGTGTCAACCAGCACGGCACCATATGGGGCATCATTTGGTAAGGGCAAAGAATCTGCGCCCGGGTGTATGGCTTGTGCACTGAGACGGGCCACCTGACGGCGGTTTCCCATTGGCAGTACAGGATCCGGGCAACAGATTGTTGGCGCGGGGGCATTATACAGTAATTCGCACAGCAGGTCGGGGTCATTGACGTCGAAGACATTGATCTGGTTCTCTCCTGCCATGGCGCGGGCAAGGGGCACTTCCCGGTTCAGGGCATCACGTTCGGTTCCCGGGGATAATAACAATATCACATCGACAAAGCCTGAAGCCAACGCTGCCAGAATTTCTGCGTGGCCAAAGCCTGCTAGGGCTGCGACCTCTAGGGGAATCACATCTGCAGGCAGACCCCGGCCGTGCCGTGCGGCAAGTTTTATCATGTCCCGGCCAAAGCTTTGATCGCAGACCAACAGACGTGGAGCGTCTCCCCCGGCTTTACGGTAGGCTGATGATAAAGTATGGATGCGTCTGAATAAAGCGTCGGGTGGTGGGGCGTCATAGGTGATCGCGCCTGATGGGCAGAGTGCTGCACAGGACCCACATCCAGCGCATGTCATAGGGTCAATGCTAACATGATCACCATCCGGTGAAATTGCGCCGGTTGGACAGATAGCCAAGCAGTTGGAGCAGCCGGTCTGTTCAGCACGCGAATGGGCGCAAATGAGTGGCTCTAAGGCTACATATAGCGGCTTTTCAAAGGTTCCGATCAGTTGCGATGCTTCCAATATCGCATCAGCTACTGCGGGTATGCTACCGGGATCGGCACGCAGATATCCTTCGCGCTTTTCAGGGGCTGGAAACAAAGGGGTCTCGCCGCTTAGGTCAAGAATGACATCGCACTCGCTTTGTCCACCATCACGCGGAGCAGACCACTGTAGGGGGCCACGCCCACCGGGTTGTACCTGTTGCAGAGCATCGATCCGTACCTTGAATTGGCCTAACGTACCACTTGCACGATTTAGCTGTCCTAGGATCACATCGAAATTTCTGGTGTCAGGGGGCTCAACTCTATCGGTCAACAGGGTTGTTACACTTAGGAACGCTGCCAGTTTTTCGGCTGCTGGCAGGGCCACATTAGCCGGACCTATAATGAAGCACAGCCCCTCTGATATAACATCCACTGTTTTTTCGGCGGGAGTGTCCAATGTGGCCTCAGCTAAAAGAGCGGCCATTTTGGGCAGTTTTGAACGGGGGTCGTCCGACCATCCAGCCCGATCTCGCAAGTCCACCAAGGGGGGGGGAGCTTGCCCGATCTCTTCTGCAATTTCGGCAAAAACGCGGGCTTCTTGTTGGCAACAAATTATTGCCTCACCCGAGGCAATGGCCTGTGCCGCACTGTTGGTTTCCCCCATGCACAGACCAGAATACACCTTTGAGCAAGGTAGACCTGTCGCGGCTTCAAGTGCTGCACTGTCTATCATGTGGGTTTCTGAACAGTTGCATAGAATCAGTTGCTTAGGCATGTTTTTGTGGCTCTTGATTTGGCTGGATTACACCCGCATATGCGGAATTCCTTGTTAAGCTTAGGCACGTTTCTAACCGATCGTAAACATGATTTCTGATTTTGAGCAGGTGCAGACAAGCGGCAGGGTAATTCCTGATTGATTCTGTTTTTTCGCTCAGTTCAACCCCCAGTTACAGGCAATGTCGCGGCGCCTTTCGGTCATTTTGTCCGGATGTCTGGCGTTGCCCTCATAGGGTTACCCAAATTGTCCACGGTTTTGGATTGTGTGCGGTGACACGCATATTTTTCTTTGAGTGGTCTAAAAACTGAACCAATCTTTATTCCAAGCAAGCCCTTGAGTGTCGCCAGCTGGAAAGAACAAGGAATGATCCGAAATCCCGATATGTATGATGCAATGCCGCTGGGGATAGTGGTGCGACGCACCCCCGGGGTGACGCGTTGGGAAAAATGGATCTGGAGCGCTGTGGCTGTTTTGCCTGGTGCCGAACCTTCCGACTGGCGCGTTCTGCGGCAAGAAGGCGAGATTACCGAATATCATGCAGCGACCTTGATGCTTGAATTGCATGGCGCCGAAACGGAGGCGTATCTGCATGGCTTGTCGGCCAAGGTGCCCTCGGTCTATGCGGTTTTACGTGCGGAGGGGAATGGCCCGATTTCGCTGTCCGCAGTGTTGGTAACGGCGTCCCCATATGAGGCGCAGGACTATGCGGATAATGGCGAGGATATCGTCGAGAAAATCCCGATGCCTGCTGGCTTGATTGCTTGGGTCCGGGATTTTGCTGAGACGCATCATGAAGATGAAGTATTCGTAAAGCGCCGCAGGGATCGTTTGAATGTGGATCAGGTCGAGGATGGCATTGGTGATGCGCGTATTCCGCAGGTAGCCGATGTATACCGCGCGCCGGGTGCTGCCAGAAAGGAGCGCTTGCAATGACAAAGCCGCAAGATTTCTGGTCACGCCGCAGGGCAGCAGTCCAAAGCGAGGTCGAATCTGACGCTCGCGCTGAAGACATCCGCACGGAACAGTTCATTGCGCAACAGCAGGCCGAAAAAACAGATGAGGAATTACTTGAAGAACTGGGATTGCCAGATCCGGATGCCTTGGGTGCTGGTGATGATTTTCAGGCGTTCATGGCGAAAGCTGTTCCTGATCGCCTGCGCCGCCGGGCGTTGCGCCGCCTATGGTTGACGGATCCAACGTTGGCAAACCTTGATGGACTAATCGACTACGGCGAAGACTTCACCGACAGTGCGACGGTGATCGAGAATTTGCAGACTGCCTATCAGGTCGGCAAGGGCATGATGTCACACGTCGAAGAAATGGCACGAGAACGTTCAGAGGAAGATACGTCTACAGATAGCCTTGCCATGGATGAGGAATCTAGTGCCACTGTACCGGTTATTGAGGTGGAGAATGCCACTCAGGAAAAAGGACTGGTATCAGAATCCGGCGCTGCTTCACAGCCGTCAAAAGAATTCGCTGTTGCCGAGGCTGACAAGCCGCCGGAACCTGCAGTTTCGCACCGCCGCATGCAGTTCGCCTTTGAAGGGCAACCCGGGGGCACGGCATGAGCACACAAGAGGTTTTGATGTCAGATACCGTTGATACGCCATCAATTGCGACCGAGGACCGCCTGCGCGCTGATCTTTATGATTTTCTGGGCCTGCTTTTGGCTCGCCCGCCCGAGCAAAGCCTGTTGTCGCAGAGTGCGGCGCTGTCAGGCGATGATAGCGTACTAGGGATAGCTGTGGCTGGGCTTGCACGGGTTGCAAAACTTAGCAAACCGCAAGCGGTTGAGCGTGAATTCAATGCGCTTTTTGTCGGTCTGGGCCGGGGTGAGTTGCTGCCCTACGCCAGCTATTACATGACCGGATTTTTGAATGAGAAACCACTCGCGGCACTTCGGCGTGACATGGCCGCGCGAGGGATGACGCGCGCGCCAAACGTCTATGAACCCGAAGACAATATCGCCTCTTTGATGGAGATGATGGCAGGGCTAATCAGCGGGCGGTTTGGACAGACGGCGACGTTGAAAGAGCAGCAAACATTCTTTGCCAAGCACATTGGCCCTTGGGCCGGGCATTTTTTCACAGATCTTGAGGCGGCTAAAAATTCGGTTCTGTACGCTTCGGTCGGCGCTGTCGGTCGAGTGTTTATGGAGATCGAAGTTGAGGCCTTTAGGATGAGTTCAACGTAAATGCGGAGCGATCCGTGAAGGGCTCGGGGAGAAGGGCCTCGACCATAACCAAAGGGAGGAAAGCAAAATGACCAAGCAAGCGGAAACCACAGCAAGTCGGCGTGATTTCCTGAAACTGGCGGGTGCCGGAGCACCTGTTGCTGCGGCGGCTGCCGTTACGGCAGGCGGAACCGCCGCTGAGGCTGCAGAGCCTGACCTGTCATCTGACAAGATGCAGGATACCGCGCATACGCGCGCTTATTTCGACAGCGCCCGGTTCTGAATGGTCCGGACGATGTGAGACGTTGCTGACGACTGGTTGCGATTGGCCCGACAGATCAGCGAATAAACTTAGTACCCAGCCACCCCAATCGGGGGCGCTCAGGGAGGAGAGATAAAATGCTTAGGAAAAAGACCAATGGGGTTGCGAGAGGCCCCCGGCGGACAAGTATCCTGTCTGAGGTCGCGGAAACATCCGTTGACCGCCGTGCGTTTTTGCGCGGCTCAGGCCTGGCCATTGGTGGCCTTGCCGCAATTGGCGCAACTGGCGGGTCTGTGACCCGTGCAAATGCACAAACCGCTGCGACACAGGCAGTTGAAACTGTCAAATCTGTCTGCACGCACTGCTCGGTCGGCTGTACTGTTGTTGCCGAAGTCAGCAATGGTGTCTGGGTCGGGCAGGAGCCGGGGTGGGACAGTCCGTTCAATCTGGGTGCGCACTGTGCCAAGGGCGCTTCGGTGCGTGAACATGCCCATGGTGAACGTCGACTCAAATACCCGATGAAGAAAGAAGGCGGGGAATGGAAACGCATCAGTTGGGAACAGGCGATTAACGAGATCGGCGACGGCATGATGAACATCCGCGATGAAAGCGGGCCCGACAGCGTCTATTGGCTGGGATCAGCCAAGCACAATAACGAACAGGCCTATCTGTTCCGCAAATTCGCCGCTTATTGGGGTACAAATAATGTCGATCACCAAGCACGGATTTGCCACTCGACCACTGTTGCGGGCGTAGCCAACACATGGGGCTACGGCGCCATGACCAACTCTTACAATGATATTCACAAAAGCCGTGCGATCTTTGTCATTGGTGGCAATCCAGCTGAGGCACACCCCGTCTCGTTGCTGCATTTGCTGCGTGCGAAAGAACAAAATAATGCGCCGCTCATTGTGTGTGACCCACGCTTTACTCGCACGGCGGCCCATGCTGATGAATATGTGCGCTTCCGCCCCGGCACCGACGTGGCGCTGGTTTGGGGGATCTTGTGGCATATCTTTGAAAACGGCTGGGAGGACAAAGAATTTATCCGCACCCGTGTCTGGGGCATGGATCAGATCCGCGAAGAGGTTGCTCAGTGGAATCCAGAAGAGGTCGAGCGTGTTACTGGCACGCCGGGATCGCAGCTTGAGCGTGTTGCCCGAACGATGGCGAATAATCGTCCCGGCACCGTGATCTGGTGTATGGGAGGCACACAGCACACCAATGGCAACAACAACACACGTGCTTACTGTGTGCTGCAGCTTGCACTGGGCAACATGGGCACGTCGGGTGGCGGCACAAACATCTTCCGCGGCCACGACAACGTTCAAGGTGCCACAGACCTTGGTGTTCTGAGCCATACACTGCCGGGTTACTATGGCCTGTCGGCAGGGGCTTGGGGACATTGGGGCCGCGTTTGGGGTGAAGATCCTGAGTGGCTGGCGGGTCAGTTCGACAGCATCAAGGACAAAGACGGCAACGACGCGTCTTTGCAAAACCTCAAAGGTATCCCTGTCAGCCGTTGGATCGACGGTGTGCTGGAAGATGTTGAAAACATAGATCAGCCCAACAAGGTGCGTGCCATGGTTTTGTGGGGTCATGCGCCCAACTCGCAGACCCGTGGTAAGGAAATGAAAACGGCGATGGAAAAGCTGGATATGCTGGTCGTGGTTGACCCCTATCCAACCGCCTCTGCCGTGATGCATGACCGTACTGATGGCGTTTATCTGCTGCCAGCCTGTACACAGTTTGAAACGCGTGGCTCTGTCACCGCATCGAACCGTTCACTGCAATGGCGAGACCGGGTTGTCGAGCCGCTGTTTGAAAGCCTCCCGGATGAGGTAATCATGGCCAAGTTTGCCAACAAGTTTGGCTGGGCCGACCGGCTCTTCCGCAATATCGAAATGGACGACGCGGAAACCCCGAATGTCGAAAGTATCACGCGTGAGATCAACGCAGGTATGTGGACAGTGGGTTACACTGGGCAATCGCCCGAGCGTATCAAACTGCATATGGCGAATCAGCATACCTTTGATCGCACTACGCTTCAGGCCATTGGTGGCCCGGCGGATGGCGATTACTACGGGATGCCATGGCCATGTTGGGGTACGGCGGAAATGGGTCACCCCGGTACGCCAAACCTTTATGACATGTCCAAGCCGGTTTCCAAAGGTGGTCTGACGTTCCGCGCCCGTTTCGGGGTAGAGCGCGATGGTGATAATCTGCTCGCCGAGGGTGTCTTCTCCGAAGGGTCAGAAATCCAAGACGGTTATCCCGAGTTCACCATGCAAATGCTGATGGATCTGGGTTGGGATGGCGATCTGACGGATGAGGAACGTGCCGCGATTGACGCTGTGGCCGGAGCCAAAACCAACTGGAAAACTGACCTTTCAGGTGGGATCCAGCGCGTTGCGATTCAGCACGAGTGTGCGCCATTTGGTAATGCCAAGGCGCGCGCTGTTGTTTGGACATTCCCTGATCCGGTGCCGATCCACCGCGAACCGCTTTATACACCGCGGCGCGATCTGGTGGCGGATTACCCGACCTACGAGGACCGTCAGGCTTACCGCCTGCCAACGCTCTATGCGTCTATCCAGAAGAACGATTTCTCCCAAGACTATCCGATCATCCTAACCTCCGGCCGGTTGGTCGAATACGAGGGCGGTGGCGAGGAATCCCGTTCAAACCCCTGGTTGGCAGAGTTGCAGCAGGACATGTTCGTTGAGATCAATCCACGCGATGCCAACAACTACGGTGTGCGCGACGGTGAACAGGTTTGGGTCGAAGGAGCGGAAGGTGCCAAGGTCAAAGTCATGGCCATGGTTACCAACCGTGTGGGTGAAGGCGTGGCCTTCATGCCGTTCCACTTTGCCGGTCACATGGAGGGTGTGGATCTAAGGGATAAATATCCCGACGGTGCTGACCCCTATGTCTTGGGTGAAGCGGCGAACACCGCGATGACCTACGGCTACGATTCAGTCACGCAGATGCAAGAGAGCAAAGTGTCTCTTTGCAAAATCAGCGCAGCATAAGGAGAAAGAGATATGGCAAGAGCAAAGTTTCTCTGCGACGCCGAACGCTGCATTGAATGCAACGCCTGTGTCACGGCCTGTAAGAACGAACATGAGGTCCCCTGGGGTATTAACCGCCGCCGTGTTGTCACCATTGAGGATGGCAAACCCGGCGAACGATCGATCTCAGTGGCTTGCATGCACTGTTCCGATGCACCTTGTATGGCGGTCTGCCCTGTTGACTGCTTTTATCAGAACGAGGACGGGGTGGTTCTTCACTCCAAAGACCTCTGCATCGGCTGCGGTTATTGCTTTTACGCGTGTCCCTTTGGGGCACCGCAATACCCGCAGGCCGGCAGTTTTGGATCACGTGGCAAGATGGACAAATGTACGTTCTGCGCCGGTGGTCCAGAAGACAATAACTCCACCACCGAGTTTCAGAAATACGGCCGCAACCGGATTGCTGAAGGCAAGCTGCCGATCTGCGCCGAGATGTGTTCAACCAAGGCACTTCTGGCCGGTGACGGTGATGTCGTGTCAGCCATCTACCGCGAACGTGTTGTGGCGCGTGGCTTTGGCTCGGGTGCTTGGGGCTGGGGAACAGCCTATGACCAGAAGGGCGGCTAACCCTAGTGGTTATTGATCAAGCGGGTGGGCAGCGTTAGGCGGCCCATCCGATCCGATGGTAATTTCAGGAATGACAGTCATGGTACGCATTCTGCTCGCCTTTTTTCTATCTCTGTTTCTGGCCCTGCCTATCATGGCACAAGAGGCGGATACGTCTGAACGTGTGGCCACGGGTGGGGCGCAGACACTCGAAGACATCATGGCCCGCCAGCGTGGGGAAAAGATTGATGACAGTTTTCGAAGCGGCGCCACAGGAGATCCCGACAGCGCGGCATCGGTGGCCAGCCAGTTAGGTACACTGGGCGGAGCATCTGATCCAGAGGTCTGGCGCGCATTGCGTTATGGCACAGCGGAAGTGACGGTTTCTGCAGGTGGCGATGAAGCGCGCGTTCTGATGCAGGATGGCGGTATGAAGTGGCTGCGCTTTCGAGAGGGCCCTTTGGCTTCCAATGGGGCCTACCTTCTGGGTGGTACTTTGTTGGCGTTGGTGTTGTTCTATCTGATCAGGGGACGTATCCGTATTGAGGGTGAAAAAACCGGACGGACCGTGACCCGCTTTGCCGCGATCGAGCGTTTTGGTCATTGGTTGATGGCGGGATCATTCATTATACTTGGATTTACGGGGTTAATCTCGCTGTTCGGGCGCAAGGTTTTGATCCCTGCTTTTGGGCACGAGTCCTTTTCCTCCATCGCTGTTGGCTCCAAGTGGATCCACAACAATATCTCTTGGGCCTTCATGCTGGGGCTGGCCATGGTTTTTGTGATGTGGGTGATACATAACCTGCCTAATCGCGCAGATCTGAAATGGTTGGCACAGGGGGGCGGACTGCTGAGTAAAGGTGTGCATCCCCCAGCCAATAAGTTCAACGCTGGACAAAAGCTGATCTTCTGGTCGGTCATTCTCTTTGGTGTCTCGATATCGGCATCGGGGCTATCGTTGTTGTTTCCTTACGAGCTGCCGATGTTTGCCAAAACCTTTGGTATTCTGAATCAAACTGGCTTGCCCCAAATTTTGGGATTTGGCGAATTGCCCAACACGCTCGCCCCACAAGAGGAAATGCAATACGCTCAGATGTGGCATGCAATCATGGCTTTTGTGCTTATGGCGATCATCTTTGCGCATATCTATATTGGCTCTGTCGGGATGGAGGGCGCAATGGATGCGATGACCTCTGGCGAGGTTGAGGAACAATGGGCGCGAGAGCACCACAGCCTCTGGTTGGAAGAGTTGGAAGCAGGTCATGACGAAACGCCTGAGGGCAAAGCGACCCCTGCCGAATAGATGCACAAGATCGCGGGCGCCTTTCTGTTCTGGTTGATGGCCACGACGGCCTCAGCCCAAGAATTTACTACGCTCAAAGGTCACGGCGGTCCGGTGATGGATATTGCGATCCATCCAGAAACTGGGCGGGTGGCGACCGCAAGTTTCGACAACTCCATCGGCTTGTGGTTGGGGCGCGTACCTGAGTGGCTGGAAGGTCATGAGGCGGCAGTCACTACGGTACGGTTCATAGATGAAAACCTATTAATGTCAGGCGGTGATGATTTTCGGGCGTTGTTGTGGGCCCCGGGGGAGTTTGGGCCTCTTCAGATTGTGAAGCATAAAGGCAAGATCACGGATGTTGCATTTTGGAGCGAAGGCGGCCTGTTAGCAACGGCTAGCTGGGATGGCACGATAGAAGTTCGCCGGGCGATGGATTTGCAACGAAATAATGAAATAATCGATCCTGCATATGCAAATTCTGTTAGTCTGACCGGTCACGATGCGGGGATAAATGCGGTGGCCTTCACGCCGGATGGGGATGTGTATTCCGCCTCAACCGATGGAACGATCAGATTTTGGGATGTTAGCTTTGAAGGGGTGTCTTCGCGAATTATTACGGAGAACGGGTTTGGTATCAACAAAATGATTGTGAACGCTCGGGCTGGCTGGCTTGCATATGGGGCGGTTGATGGCGTCACCCGAGTGATTGATCCGATAAGTGGGGAAATCTTGCATGATTTCACTCTGGAACGTCGGCCGATCCTGTCGATGGCTTATCATGCGGGCACCGATCAACTCGCAGTGGGAGATGGGCAGGGTTACATTATGATCATTGATACTAGCGCGTGGGAGATCATTCGTGATTTCCGTTCAATGCGCCGTGGCCCGGTATGGGCGTTGGCGTTTTCCCCAGATGGGGCGAAGATCTATGCGGGCGGGATCGAAGATATTGTCTATGCGTGGCCTGTGGCATTGTTAGACACGTTTGACCCTGCGGGTGGTGCAACACGTAGTTTTCTGCAAGATCCGGCCAAGATGTCGAACGGCGAGCGTCAGTTCATGCGCAAATGTTCGATCTGTCACGCCCTCACGCCGCCGCCCTCACGCAAAGCTGGTCCAACGTTATATAATGTTATGGGGCGTCGCGCCGGAACGGTTTCTGGATATAACTATTCGGAAACGCTGCAGGGATCAGATATCGTTTGGTCAGATGATACGATCAATGCTTTATTCGATGAGGGGCCGGATCACTACATTCCGGGATCAAAAATGCCGATGCAGCGGATCACAGAAACCCAAGATCGGCAGGATCTGATTGACTTTTTACGTGGGGCGACCATGGCAGATATTGAACAGGATATCGGGGTGAACGCTGGATCACAGGAGGATCGGAAATGAAAATCATGATCATTGCTTTTGCGATTAGCGTCTTGATCGCTATTGTCGCCAGCGGTGTTTTGTCTGCTACCGGTCAATCCACATCGGAACAGATGACTGGCGATGCCGTTCGGCTGGATGAGGTCACAGAATGATGCAGCAAATTTCTGCGATAAAGCAGACGGGAAAAAACCGCGATGATTACGGTGAAAACCTTGAAACAGCGTCGATTTTGGTAATCGATGATGAACCGGGAATGCGCAACTTTCTGACCAAAATCCTGACGCCGCGTTGCAAGCGGGTGGAACAAGCGCGGTCCGCACGTGAGGCGGCGGAAATTTTGGATCAGGCGCATTTTGATCTGGTCATTCTTGATAATATCATGCCGGAAAAAACTGGGCTGGAATGGTTGTCAGAGCAACGTCGCGTTGGGTTGTTTGCCGATACCATCTTGATCACAGCTTACGCTGACCTAGACACTGCTATTCAGGCTCTGCGCAGTGGGGTGGCGGATTTTGTTTTGAAACCTTTCCGCGCCAATCAGATCCTGAATGCCGTGGCGCGGGCACTGGACCGTAAGCATTTGCGACGCGAAAACTACCTGCTTAAACATGAACTGTCTGAGGGCGGGAATGCCGCTCGCGGACGGCTTTTGGGCAATTCGGCTGCGATCCAGACTGTTCGCGATATGCTGACGCGGCTTGCGCCTATGCCCACCTCTGTGTTGTTCACGGGGGCCAGTGGAACCGGCAAGGAAATTGCCGCACGAACGCTGCACGGGCTGTCTGATCGGGCAGGTAAACCTTTTGTTGCGGTCAATTGCGCTGCCATTTCAGCCGATCACATTGCCGATGAACTGTTTGGCGTGGTGCAGGGGCAAGATTACCGCAAAGACGGGTTATTTTTGCATGCTGACGGTGGAACCTTGTTTCTGGATGAGGTGGCGCAACTGCCTGAACAAGTACAGGCAGCGCTGCTGCGGGTGCTGGAAGATCAGCGCATTCGCCCTTTAGGGGCCGAGCGTGATATTCCGCTGAACCTGCGCTTTTTGTTTGCCACCAATGCCGATTTGGAGGTTGCGGTGGCAGAGGGGCGCTTTCGTGCAGATCTTTATCACCGTATCAATGTTGTCAATATCGCCATGCCGCACCTACATGAGCGGGCAGAAGATATTGTTGAGCTAACCGCCGCATTCATGAGTCAGATTTCCCGCTCACTTGGCATGCCTGCGCTAGAGCTGAACGAAGAGACACTGCTCAAGCTGAGCCGTTATGATTGGCCGGGCAATGTGCGAGAGCTGCGCAACCTGATCGAGCGCTCGGTTATTCTAGGGGCCTTTCCTGCCGAATTTGCAGGGCATGGGAAAATTACTGGGGTTGAGGCGATTGAAACCCTGGAACTGGTCGAACAACGCCATATCCTGAATGTTCTGGATGCTTGTAATGGCAATCGCGCCGAAGCGGCGCGTCGCCTTGGCGTGTCACGCAAAACGGTAGACCGTAAATGTGCAGTTTGGGGGCAGTGATTGCAGATACTGTAGGTCTTTATTGATCTGTCAACAATTTTAATCCCAATAAACCCAATACACCTGCAGCAATGCGATCAATATAGATCTTGGCGCGTAGGTAGCCATAGCTGACCGCTTTGGTGCTCATGCCAAAGGCAAGTGCGGCATAAAACAATACCTCGACGGCCAAGTGGTTGGCGACCACCAACATACTTTCTGGGAAACTCAGGTCACGTGGAAAAATGACCACCAGCACCGCTGCAGAAAAAAGGACGGCTTTGGGGTTGAGGATATTGATCATCATGCCTTGCTTGAACGCGTGGCGTTTAGGCTTTTGCGATGGCTCCACGTCTTTGCGGGCATTGAACCACATTGTGTACGCGATATAGAGAAGATAGATTGCTCCGGCGGTTTTCACGGTGACATAGGCCCATGGAAACAAATCAAAGATCACGTCCAAACCAAGCAGCGCGGTCAATGTCCAGAGTGCGGCCACAGTTGCCAGACCACAGCCGATTGCAATGCCAGCTTTTCGCCCCGAAGCCAGAGTTGTCTTGATCGCGACCAATAGGGCGGGCCCGGGGCTGGCAATGGCAGCAAATAGCGCGAAGTTGAAGGCAAGCAAGTGTTCAATGGTCATGGGATCCTCCAATTTTTACTTGTTGTGATTTCAGAGAAATTGCAGCAGATCCAGCCAATCCACAGAAGTGACCCAAAATTTGTCTGATTTGGGTTTGCTCAGCCTGAAAACAAGGCAAACCCGCGTTCAAACGTCACCCACAACAACCTTGCTTAGGTACGGTAGTTTCAGTTGGAACTTCATTGAGGTTCGCCCCACGGCCCAAAAATGTACGTTCCGCAAGATAGAAGTCGGCAAAGGCCTCCTCGAAATCTGTGGCGACGGATTTGTCAGCCAACCCGGTTGCAATCAATGTGTCTTGCCACGCTTTAACCTTGGGAAAGCTTGCTAAAAAATCATAGCCAGAGCGAGTTTCGATGATCTTTGCCCGGTGTAACAATGGTAGCCATGCAGTATCGACATTACCCATATCGGCGCCATTGAAGTATGGTCCAGCCCCCAGTTTATTCTCCGCCGTTTCAAAGGCTTTGTTAAGTTTGGCGCTGCGTTTCGCCAACGTTTCCTGATCAGCGCTTTGCATGGTGGAACATTGCACCAGATAGTGCTTGCTTGCCTGATAGCTCCAAGCGCGATCAATTGCGCGCTGCTCAGGGCTGACGTTATTCACAAGCGGTGCAGTTACCTCGTCGATATATTCAACGATAGCATCCGATTCAAAAAGCGCTATGCCGTCTTCGGTGACCATCAGCGGCACTTGTCCAGTGGGTGAGATGTCCAAAAACCACTGCGGTTTGTCGCTCAGGTTGATGTATTCTATTTCATACGGAACATTCTTTGCCTCCAACAATGCCGTGACGCGCTGGACGAAGGGGCAGATCTTGAAGCTTATGATTTTGATCATTGGGTGTCTTTCTTTCAAAGGTTACATCCGTAAGACGCGGGCCATTTGAAATAGACGAAAGAAATATCAACAATTCCCGCAATTATCTGATTTTGGGTGGTAATCGGTAATGTGTCCACGCGCATCCAAGGTCAGATGGCAGCAGCTTTCAAACACGTTCCTCAACTCAGACCGGCCCTTTTGTATTCGAGATTTTAGGGTGGAATAGGCTATGCCATGTGCGGCGCCGTAGTCTTTTTGTGACTGTCCTTCGATGTCGATGCTACGCAGCATTTGCGCTGTATCGGTCGGTAATGACGCGAGGAAAGGTTCAATACAGGCCTCAAAATCGCGCAAAACCTGCGTCTCTTCCTCCAGATACCACAGATCGTCCGGGTGGATGTCTTTTGCGCGCCCTTTGGTGCGATAGAAATCGATGATCGTGCGGTGCGCGATTTGAAACAACCAAGCCTGTATTTTTGAAAGGTCTTCCAGTGTGTCAATGCTGGTGACTGTTTTGATTGATATATCTTGCAATAAGTCTTCGACATCGGCTGGATTAGAGACTTTCGAATGTAAAAAGGCTTTGAGGCGGGCGCGATATTGGTGCCAGATTTGTTCTATGGTCATGGTGTCACGGCACCTTGAATTCTGCGGGCAGCCAAATGGTAAACTCCGCACCTTGTTTGGGCAGGTTCCGGACCGTGATCAGTCCACCCGCGGCCTGTATGAGTGTCTGACTGACTGACAGACCCAGCCCGGTCCCTTCCCCCAGCTTAGTGGTGTAAAACGGATCGAAAACCGTGTTTAGCTTTGCCTTGGTAATGCCTGGTCCGGTATCGGAAATGATCAGCTGCGCGCCGTCTTGACCGTCGCGTGTTGCGGTTTGGAGGGTGATTTCCAGCATGCCTTTGTTCTGCATCGCCTGAACAGCATTTATAATCAGATTGATCAGCACCTGCTGGAGCTCTCCGGGATTGATGTGCACGGGGGGCGTTTCATGACGGTCGATCGATACGGAAACTTCGCCCTTGCTGACAACATGGTCCACCAAGACCAGACAATCATCCAAGACATCGCTGATATGAACGTTTTCCTCAAAGGTGCCAAATTCAGTCGGCCGCGCGAATTGTAGCAACTTGCCGACAATGGCGTTGATCCGCCCAACTTGTTGGTCAATCAGGACCAATTCGGTTTTGACCGGCTCTGCCCCATCCTGCAAAATATCGCGGACGACATCGATGTTACCTTGAATGACCGCCACTGGATTGTTGATTTCATGCGCGACCCCTGCGGTGATTTCACCGATCGAGGCGAGTTTTTCGGACATCACAAGCTGTTGGTAGGTGTTTTCCAGTTTTTCGTTCGCATCACGCAGCTCAGCGGTGCGGTCTTCGACGCGAGTGTTCAACTCATCCGCCCAGGACCTGAGCGCGTGATCGCGTTCCTGCACCTGATTGAGCAGCTCATCCAGGTGAGCGGCCACAGCACCGATTTCATCGCGCGCAGGGATCGGTCCAATGCGCGCATTCAGATCACCATCTTCGACACGTTTCATGGTTTTTGTCATGCGTTCCAGTGGGGAGAAAATACCACCAGCCAAACGCAAGAATAGTGGGATCGTAAGAGCTAAAACAACGGCAAACGCCGTGAATATCAGAATATACGCGCTACGTTTTACGGCCTGAAAGGGTGCCTCAAGAAATCCGACGTAAAGCATACCAACGCGGTTTCCGAAGCTGTCGGTCAGGGGCAGGTAGCCTGAGATATACCAATCATTGACAACAAAAGCGCTGGCCAGCCAAGTGCGCCCTTCGGTTAAAACGGTATGGCGGACAATGGCCGAGACGCGCGTGCCCAACGCGCGGGCCCCTTCAAACAGGCGGACGTTGGTCGACACGCGGACATCTTCCAAAAATAGGGTGGCGGTTCCTTGACGCTCTCCGCCGTTAACCTGCGGACGGTAGACCAGCGCGTTGATTGTATCGATGAAGTTCAGATTGCGATTCAAAAGAATGCCGCCGACCAAAACGCCATTGCGTGATGGGGTGCTGACAGGCGTTGCTGTATGGACGACCATACCCCGGTCTTCAACAGTGCGATCTGTTGGGGTCGCGGCCTCTGTTTCGATTAGCGGGAACTGTGCGCGCGCTGCCAGATTTGCAGAATGTTCTGCCAGATCTGTATTTGCGAAAATGTCGATCTCTGTTGTGGATGTTCCATCATGTGCACGTTGTATGACGGGCCACTTTTCGGCTATTTTAAAGGCTTGGTGTGCGTCTAGATAATACAAAAAATCTAGGTTAAGCGCCGCACGATGCCCCGCCAGATAGGTGTGGAATGCGGTTTGGGATTTGTCCGACATATCGCGAAATTCTGCAGATTGAGCCAGTGCCTCAACATCGTCTCCGGTAGTGATCATAATTTGAGTAAGATATTGTTCCGCGATGCGCAGGTCGCTTTCGACGTTGGTAATCAGCAGGTTATCAAAATTTTCCGACCAACGGTTCACGGCAAGCGCAAGCAACAAAGGCATAAGCACGACCAGTGGCAACAGTGCCAATATGAGCAGACGCAGGCGAACGGATTTCATGAGGGATCCCAAAATATCATGTCATACCCAATCTAGATCACTCCGCGCGCCTATGCCAACTCTGTTGATAATCCTAATAAAATCTTCCCCCTAGCATACAACCTGTGGATCGCTTACCTTCACAACATATTCACCTGAGCGTGAGGGAGCGATGTCTGAAAGCGGTCTACAAAAGCTGGCGTTTTTCTTGCTTGTTTTGCTGATATTTTACGTTTCAGTACTCGGAGGCGTGTAATGGCTCAAAAATTTGGGGGTAAATACAGCCCTGATGGCCCTGCTGGTGATAACCCGGCCAAGCCGCGAAATGCCTATAATGGGGCAAATCGCACGCGGATTGGTGGGCGCGTGAACCTGCTGTTTATTGCGCCTTTGCCGTTGATCTATGCCGCATTCACCACCGGCCCGACGGGGCTGGCACTTAATCTGATTGCGCTAGGCTTGTTGCTTTTGGCCGCTTGGATGACACGCGAGGGGCTGAGGGCTGAAGAAGCCTATGAAGCTCGTAAAGTTGCGCGCAGACCGGGTGTGCCGCGCAAGATTTTGGGCAGCGTTTTGACCGGTTTGGGGTTGGCCGTGGCAGGTGTTGCCGCCGGGGCTTCACTGCTTGAGCCAATAATCTATGCCATTACCGGCGCAGTTTTACATTCCTTTGCCTTCGGACTTGATCCGATGAAAAGCAAGGGAATGGAGGGGATAGATACCTTCCAGACTGATCGAGTGGCGCGTGCGGTTGATGCCGCCGAGCAGCATTTGCAAGCGATGACCGATGCGATGAAACGTGTGAATGACCGTCAGGTGAAAACCCGAGTTGAACAGTTTCAAATGACCGCGCGGGACTTGTTTCGCACGGTCGAAGAAGACCCGCGCGACCTGACCGCCGCGCGAAAGTATCTTAGCGTTTATCTAAAGGGCGCGCGGGATGCGACGGTCAAATTTGTTGATATCTTCGGACGCAATGGAGATACAAAGGCCCGCACCGATTATCTGACGCTATTGGATGATCTGGAACAAAACTTTGCCGCACGGACGGAAAAGTTGTTGCTTGATGATCGCAGTGATCTTGAAGTTGAAATTGAAGTGTTGCGCGACCGGTTGGAGCGCGAGGGCCTGAAATCGGCCGGACAGAATGAGTAAGTGAGGGAAATTTATGTCTGAAAATATTCGTCAACAAGCCGAAGCCGCCTTGGCCGAAGTAGAAGAAATCAGCAATGCTGTTCTGCCCGAACCGGTGGCTGCTAATGCGATCATTACCCTAGATCAGGCGGATAGCGCCGTTAGCAATGAGATCAAAACCCGTATGGCTGAGATTGATATGAATGATACAAATTCAATCGTGTCATTCGGCTCATCTGCTCAGGCAGAGTTGCAGGAAATCTCGCAATCTATGCTGCAAGGCGTGCGTAATAAGGATGTTGGTCCCGCGGGTGACAGCCTGCGCAATATTGTGACCACCATTCGTGGATTTTCGGTTAGCGAACTGGATGTTCGCCGCGAGCGCAGCTGGTGGGAAAAATTATTGGGGCGTGCCGCGCCATTTGCGCAGTTCACTGCCCGTTTTGAAGATGTACAGGGTCAGATTGATCGCGTGACAGATGAGCTTTTGGGGCATGAACATACGCTGCTGAAAGATATTAAGTCATTAGATTTACTGTATGAAAAGACCTTGGATTTCTATGATGAACTGGCGTTGTATATCGCAGCAGGTGAAGAAAAACTGAAGGCTCTGGATGAAAAAGACATCCCCGCCAAAGAGGCCGAAGTACAGGCCGCACCTGAAGATCAGCAGGTTATCAAGGCGCAAGAATTGCGTGACCTGCGTGCGGCGCGTGATGACCTTGAGCGCCGGGTGCATGACCTTAAACTGACTCGTCAGGTGACGATGCAGTCGCTGCCGTCCATCCGTTTGGTGCAGGAAAATGACAAATCTCTGGTGACCAAGATCAACTCGACCTTGGTGAATACCGTGCCATTGTGGGAAACGCAGCTGGCGCAGGCGGTCACCATTCAACGCTCAGCGGAGGCTGCAGCTGCGGTTCGTGATGCCAATGATCTGACCAATGAGCTGCTGACCTCCAATGCTGAAAACCTGCGGTCTTCAAACAAGATGATCCGCGAGGAAATGGAACGCGGTGTGTTTGACATCGAAGCGGTGAAACAGGCCAATGCAGACCTGATTGGTACAATCGAGGAAAGCTTGCAGATTGCCGACGAAGGCAAGGCGCGCCGTGCCGCTGCTGAAGAAGATCTTAAGACCATGGAAACTGAATTGCGTGATACGCTGGCCTCCGCAAAATCGCGCCGCGATGGTACCGGAGACAACGCTGGTACCGCCGTTCCTAACGGCTGAACCGATGACGCGCCGCAGGTGGGCAGATAAATGGGCCGGGGGGCTGGCGCTGCTGTTGTTAACGGCATGTGTCACCCCACAACCGCCTGCACCAGCACCTCCTCCTGATCCAGAGGCGGGCGGTTTTGGCACGCAAGCGCCGGTCCGGCCTTCTGAACAAAGCCTGGCTTTGGCACGGTATTATGGTCGCGTGCAGGCGGATTTATTGGTGCAAGGCTTGTTGCGCGTTGATGGTGGCGGTGTGGATACGCCGTTTACTGATACGGACCTGGTGCGAAACTTTGACCGTATTGCATTCTATGATGAATATGCCCCCAATGGCGGTTTTGCAAAGGGATCTGAGCAAGCAGGGGGGTTGCGCAAATGGGCCGGGCCGGTGCGGTTGGGCATTGAATTTGGCGGCTCTGTGCCACAGGCGCAGCGCGATCTTGATACACAGGTGGTACAGGATTATTCGCGGCGGCTGGCGCGCATAACCGGGCACCCGATCAGTGTTGGTAATGCGCGTTCGGCGAATTTCCACGTTCTGTTCATGGGCGAAGATGACCGGACAGAGGCTGTCACTCGCATCAAACAGATTGAGCCAGGTGTAAATGCAGCAACCCTTGGTATGATCCAACGTTTGCCACGGTCGATCCATTGTATCGTAGTGGCATTTGCCGCACAAGAAAACAGCCGAACCTATCGTAGTGCGGTCGCCTTGATCCGAGCCGAGCATCCGAACCTGACCCGCAAATCCTGTGTCCACGAGGAATTGGCGCAAGGGTTGGGATTGGCGAATGACAGCCCCAAGGCCCGCCCGTCGATCTTTAATGACGACGACGAGTTTGCGTTACTCACAACTCATGACGAAATGCTGCTGAAGATGTTGTACGATCCGGATTTGCATGTTGGCATGAAACGCGAAGAGGTGCTGCCTTTAATTCGGGAGATGGCCGCAGAGTTAACCGAAGGACCACCGGGAAGTTAGGGCGGGCGCTGACCATAGAAAACCGTGATTTGCACGAAGCAAGATCACCAGAGATAAGAGTTTGCTGGCGTAAGCCGAAAGGGAGATAAAAATGGGTATTTTTGATTTTCTGACTGGAGAATTTATTGATGTCATCCATTGGGTGGATGATACCCGTGATACCATGGTCTGGCGATTTGAGCGTGAAAGCCACGAAATCAAATACGGCGCCAAGCTGACGGTGCGCGAAGGGCAGGCCGCTGTTTTTGTGCATGAGGGGCAGTTGGCCGATGTCTTCACGCCGGGGCTTTATATGTTGGAAACCAATAACATGCCAGTGTTGACCACGCTGCAACATTGGGATCATGGCTTCAAGTCACCGTTCAAATCTGAGATTTATTTCGTCAACACCACGCGCTTCAATGATCTAAAATGGGGTACGAAAAATCCGATCATGCTACGGGATCCTGAATTTGGACCAACTCGCATCCGAGCTTATGGCACTTATTCGGTACGTGTAGTCGACCCGGCGCGGTTTTTGGTGGAGATTGTCGGCACCGACGGCGAATTTACTATGGATGAGATCAGTTATCAGATCCGCAATATCATTGTGCAGGAATTCTCACGTGTGATTGCCAGCTCTGGCATTCCGGTGCTGGATATGGCGGCGAACACGGCAGACCTGGGCAAACTGGTCGCCACGGCGATTTCACAGACCATCGCTGAATATGGCCTGTCGATTCCTGAGTTGTATATCGAAAATATTTCGTTGCCCCCTGCCGTGGAAGAGGCGTTGGATAAGCGCACATCGATGGGACTGGCGGGTGATTTGGGCAAGTTCACCCAATATTCCGCAGCCGAAGCCATGACTGAAGCGGCGAAAAACCCAAATGGTGGCGGTGGAATGGGCGCTGGCCTTGGTATGGGAATGGGCATGGCGATGGCGCAGCAGATGTCGGGTGGACAAGGGCCTTGGGGCGCGCGTCCGGCAGCCACAGCGGAGCCACAAGCCTCTGCGCCACCTCCTCCACCGCCGGTTGAACACGTCTGGCATGTCGCCGAGAATGGTGAAACGCATGGACCATATTCCAAGGCGGCATTAGGCCGTATGGCTGGCGAAGGTAAACTGAACCGGGAAAGCCATGTCTGGACTGCTGGTCAAGATGGTTGGAAACGGGCTGAAGATGTGACCGAGCTTGCCCAACTCTTTACAGTCATGCCGCCACCGCCGCCTGCAGGATGACAGTACAATATGCATCATGGTGCTGCGGATACTTGAGATAGGTTTTTAGGTCATGGCAGAAACACCACCAATGTCTCCACCACTGTCATCGGCTGATGTCGAAGAACTACATCGCTTTCCCTGCGAGCAGTGCGGTTCGGATTATGCGTTCTCGCCATCTGACGGGCGGTTGGTTTGCGATCACTGTGGCCATGCCGAAGATGTCGCACAGATGCAACCTTGGGGTCGGACGCATGCTGAACTTGATCTGCGTGCTGCTCTTGCGGATCAATTGCCGCGTCAGGAAATTGAAGATACCCGTGTCCTGCAATGTTCTAGCTGCGGAGCGCAGGTGACGCTGGATTTAGACTCGCAGGCCTCGGAATGCCCGTTTTGCGCCACGCCGGTTGTAACGGATACCGGCACCCATCGCCATATTAAGCCGCGGGCAGTTCTGCCGTTTTCTTTGGATGAGCGCACTGCGCGCGGTGCAATGACCGACTGGTTGGGGCGGCTTTGGTTTGCACCCAACGGGTTGAAAGAGTACGCCCGTAAAGGCCGAAAGATGAATGGCATCTATGTGCCGTACTGGACTTTTGATGCAGATAGTAAATCCACTTATCAGGGGGAACGTGGGACGGTTTACTATGAAACCCGCACTGTGATGCGCGATGGTAAACGGCAACAGGTTCAGGTGCCAAAGGTGCGTTGGCGTCCTACCTCTGGTCGGGTGGCACGGTTCTTTGACGATGTGCTGATTCTGGCATCAAAGTCTTTGCCAAAGAAGTTCACCGACGCGCTGGCCCCCTGGGACTTGTCCTCGCTTGAGCCTTATCGCCCTGAATATCTGGCCGGCTTTCAGGCTGAGGGCTACACCGTTGAGCTGGAAGATGGATTTCAGGAAGCGCGCCAGTTGATGGACAAGGTGATCGTTCGGGATGTGAAGTTTGACATTGGCGGAGACCGCCAGCGGATTCACGATGTTCGAACCGAACTGAATGACCTTACCTTTAAACACATTTTGTTGCCGGTTTGGCTGGCGGCCTACAAATATCGCGGTCAGACCTATCGCTTTGTTGTTAACGGTTGCACGGGTCGGGTGCAGGGCGAGCGGCCCTATTCGGCTTGGAAAATCACCGTGGCGGTTGTGTTGGGGCTGCTGGCCGCAGTGGTTGTTGGATATGTTCTGGCGACCAGTCAAGGCGGGTATTGATCGCACACAAAAAAACAGCGCCGGAAATCGGCGCTGTTTCTGCTCGATCTGGCAAGGAGATCAGTCCCAACCGACCTGATTAAAGATAGCCTGTGCTGCTTTTGCATTTTCACTAAAGGCAGCGGTGTTGGTGGTTGTATCTGGCTTGTACTCACCTAGACGCTCGGTGTCTTCGTCACCGGTTGCGCCTGTCACTGCAGGATATTCGTTGTTGTTGTTTGCAAAGATCTGCTGGGCATAGTCGCTGGTCAGGAATTCCAGAAGCTGAATTGCTTCCTCAGAATTGGGTGACGCTTTGGTCATTGCAGCAGTAGCCAAATTGACGTGTACACCGCGGTCGTCTTGGTTTGGCCAGACCCAGCCAACGTTTTCAACGCCATCGGTCAACCCTTTAACATCTTTGTCAAAGGCACGCAGGAAGTAATAGTGGTTGGCCACAACCACATCACACTCGCCTGATACCAAACCGCGAAGCTGATCAGTGTCACCTCCTTGCGGTGGGCGCGCCATGTTGTCCACGATGCTGGCAGCCCAGTCTTTGGCACCTTCTTCGCCATGAGTGGCAATCAATGAGGCCAGCAGGGACTGGTTATAGATGTTCGAGGATGAGCGGATGCAAACTTTGCCCTGCCACTCTGGCTTGGCCAGATCTTCGTAGGTCTGTGGTGGGTTCTCGACTCGGTCTTTGGCGTAAAAGATGATGCGTGCACGTTGCGACAGGCCAAACCACAGATTTCCAGGGTGGCGCAGGTGGGCAGGCACACGCTCGGCGATAACGTCTGAGGTCACGGGTTGTAGAACGCCAGCCTCTTCAGCGCGGGCGATACGGCCCACATCGACGGTCAGCAGTACGTCAGCCGGGCTGTTGTCGCCTTCGGCCTCCAGACGTGCGATAAGTTCGTCTGCTTTGGCTTCAATCCGGTTGACGGTAATACCGGTTTCTTCGGTGAACTTTTCATAGATAGCAGCGTCAGAATCGTAATGACGGCTAGAGTAGACGTTGACCTCTTGTGCTATGGCCTGTCCGCTTAAGACGGCAATGAAGGCCGCCAATGTCAGTGAAGATTGAAAAGAAGGGCGCATGGATGCTTCCATTTCCTGATTGATTTTATCAGAAACAGGTTTCTATTTTCTGACTGAAAGAGTCAATAAAAGAATGAGGCATTTTCAAAAATACGCCGACCCACCTAATTAACTTGATTTTTCCCTGCGTAGTGCGGAAAGCGATGTGCTGAAAACAAAGAAGACAGCGGCACAGCAAACGATTGTGGGCCCTGTTGGAGTGTCGTGCCACAGCGATGTTTGCAGCCCCGTCAAAACGGCGGCTATTGCAACAAGCGTGGCAATCAGCATCATTGCAAGCGGTGTGCGTGACATCGCTCGTGCTGTGGCAGCGGGAATGATCAACATTGCGGTGATCAACAAAACACCCACAACCTTGATCGCCACCGCGACGACAATGGCCAAAGACAGAGTCAGGATTAACTGCTCGCGGCGTGGGTTGATGCCGCTTGCATAAGCCAGGTCACTGCTGAGCGTGGATAGCAGCAGGGCGTTGCGGCGCCAAACCAGCAACCCAAGCACCAGCGCAGCGCCGCCCCAGATGACTGCCAGATCGGTCTTATTGACCGCCAGAATATCGCCAAACAGATAAGCCATAATGTCGATCCGGACATTGGGTAAAAACGAAACCGCGACCAGACCAAAGGCGAGTGCGGAATGCGATAGCACACCCAGCAGCGTGTCCATAGCAAAGCCGCGATCAGATAGGTTGGCCACCAACGCAGCCATGGCCAGCGCGATGAACAATGCTCCGGTAAAGATGCTGATGTTGAACGCCAGCGATAGCGCGACGCCTAAAATGGCGGCATGCGCTGTGGCATCACCGAAATAAGCCATACGGCGCCAGACTACAAAACACCCCAAAGGCGCGGCAGCCAACGCGACACCAAGGCCCGCCAGCAGGGCGCGGATCATGAAATCATCAAGCATGTTGATGCCCTTCATGTGAGGTGCAATCGTGATGGTCATGATCATGGTCGTGCCGGTACAGCGCCAGTGTGCCCTGTGTCCCTGTACCAAAGATCGCGCGGTATTCCGGAGCCGAGGCGACAACTTCGGGCTTACCTTCGCAGCAGACATGACCATTCAGGCAGATCACCCGGTCGCTTGTGCTCATCACCACGTGCAATTCGTGACTTACCATCAATACCGAACAGCCAGTGTTTTGGCGCACCTCTTCGATGTGGCGATAAAAGTCGGCAGATCCGGGTTGGTCCAATCCCTGCGTGGCCTCATCAAGGATCAACAGATCAGGCTGTTCTAATAGGGCCCGCGAGAGCAGCACTCGTTGAAGCTGCCCTCCGGACATCGATGATAGTTGCTTGGCGCCTAGATCTGGTAATCCGGCAAGATCCAGAGCCTGCTGAATACGCGAAGCGGCGTGGCGGGTCGGAAGATTCAAAAAAGCAGAAACGGTCATAGGCAATGTTGCATCAACATGCAGTTTTTGTGGCACATAGCCGATGCGTAAATCGTCCGCCCTGCTGATCCGTCCTTTTGTTGGTTGCAGGGCTCCGATGATGGTTTTCAGCAAAGTTGATTTTCCTGAACCATTGGGGCCGACGATTGTGACGATCTCACTCGGCTTAACATGCAGGTTCACATTGCTCAGGATGTTTTGGCCACCCAAAGTGATGTCGAGGTTCTCAACGGAAAGCAACGCCATTGTCAGGCTTGTGATTTGCATTTGGGGCACAGGCCGATCACCTCGACCACGGCTTGTTCGACCTCAAACTCCACCTCTCGCACTGCCTTTCCCAAAAGATTCTTTGCGGCTTCCATGTGAGTTTCAACCACCTTGTCGCAGTCCCGGCAGATTAGAAAAGCTGGCATGTGCTGCTCACCTGGATGCATGCAGGCAGTGAAGGCATTCAAGCGCTCGATTTTATGGGCGAATCCGTGTTGCACTAAAAAATCGAGCGCGCGATAGGCAACCGGTGGCTGCGAGCCAAAGCCCTCGTCACGCAGGACTTCTAGAATGTCATAGGCGCCCATAGCGCGGTGACGCTCCAGCAAAATCTCAAGCACGCGTTTGCGGATCGGCGTGAGTTGTAGTTTTTGTTGTTCACAAAAAGCCTGTGCAGCGTTTAGTGCACTTTCAATGCAGCTGTGATGATCGTGCTGGGCAAATCCGACGTGTTCCATCGTGCATCCTGAAGGTTATGATTTGGGCTTGATAGGTGATAATATAACGTATAGCAAGCGTCTCATGTTATAACATATCACTGGATTCGACATGTATCATAAGTTCTCCGTCCTGCTGTTTGGTGTGGTATCAGGCATGGCCCATGCTGAAGCCCCCAAAGTTGTGACCGACATCGCCCCGGTTCATTCACTTGTGTCGCGTGTCATGCAAGGGGTAGGGGAACCAACGCTGATTATCCGGCCAGAGGCCTCCCCACATGGTTATTCATTACGCCCCACTGAAGCTGCGGCAATCCAGGATGCAGACCTTATGGTTTGGATGGGGCCAGAACTTACACCGTGGCTCGAAGATAAACTGCATACGTTGATGCAGACGGGCGAAAACCTGTCTTTACTTGAGGTACCTGACAGTATTGTTCTGACCTATCGCCAAGGCCACGGGTTCGGATCGCACGAGCATGGTGAGGATCATGGTGATGAAGAAGCTGGTCACGATGACCACGAAGAAGAGAACCATGATGATCACGCCGAAGACCATGGCGAAGCAGATGGTGAGCACACTGATCATGACGAACATGATGATCATGCAGATGAAACCCATGCCGATCACGAAGCTGAAGGCCATAATCCGCACACCTGGCTTGACCCGGTTAACGCCCAAGTCTGGCTGAAGCACATCGCGACACATTTGGCTGAAATTGACCCCGAAAATGCTGAGATGTACCAGATGAATGCTGAGGCTGGGCAGGCCGAAATGGAGATACTGCTTAGTGATGTTAACAAACAGCTACGCCCTGCCAGAGGTAAGCCCTATTTGGTGTTTCACGATGCCTATCAATATTTCGAGTCGCGGTTTGAAGTTCCGGCACAAGGTGCCATTGCACTGGGCGATGCCAGTACACCGGGACCCGCGCGCGTTGCTGCGCTTCACGAAGTGGCGCAGGAAACAGGGGCGGCCTGTATTTTCTCAGAGCCGCAGTTCGATCCTAAGATCGCGCGTTCGGTTTTCGGGGATGGCGTTACAATTGCGGTGCTTGACCCCATTGGTCAAGGTTTGCCGGCCGGGGCTGACTTGTATCCACAATTGATTCGGAATTTGGCGCAAAATCTGGCCGATTGTCTGGGGTAATAAATTTTCCGACCCACCGTTACGCTTGCGTAGGGCTGTAAAGATTCGCATGCTATGCACAATGAATATTGTGCCATAATGTGCGCTACAGGGAGGATAATATATGACATTTGCGTCTTTGCAGGATGCGCTTGCGATTCAGCAGGAAATGCCATGGGAGGAACGGGACCGCCCGGCAACGCTCTATCAGATGTTGAGCAACACGGTGCAGGCGTTTCCAGATCGCCCTGCCATCAGCTATCAGTTGATGTCGGGTGCAACCGACAAGGCGCAAACCCTGACGTGGAAGGGCTTTCACGATCAGGTCTGTCAGGCTGCAAATCTGTTTCGATCCCTTGGGGTTGGGGAACAGGACGTTGTGGCGTTAGTGCTGCCCAATTGTCTTGAAACGGCATCGGCGACTATTGGCGGTGCCATCGCCGGGATTGTAAACCCGATCAACCCGCTGCTTGAGCCTGAACAGATCTCGGCCATCCTGCGTGAAACCAATGCTAAGGTCGTGGTCACCCTTAGAGGATTTCCAAAAACAGACATCGCGCAAAAAACGCATGAAGCGGTGCAATCCGCGCCGAATGTAAAAACCGTTCTAGAGATTGACCTCAACCGTTATTTGAACCCACCCAAAAGCTGGATTGTGCCGTTGATCCGGCCAAAGGTGGCCGTTCAACACAGCGCCGATGTGCGCGACTTCAACAAGGAAACAGCGAAACAGGCGACAAGCCTCTCGTTTGCAGATTCCATTGGGGACAGGGTCGCGGCCTATTTCCATACTGGTGGCACAACCGGCATGCCGAAAGTGGCACAACACCGTTATTCTGGCATGATTTATAACGGTTGGCTTGGCGATACGCTCTTGTTCGATGAACACGATATCATCATGTGTCCATTGCCGTTGTTCCATGTTTTCGCCTGCCACGTGATCTTGATGGCGATGATTAAATCCGGTGCTCACGTCGTGTTTCCAACACCTGCAGGATACCGTGGTGATGGTGTGTTCGATAATTTCTGGAAGCTGTGCGAACGCTGGAAAATCTCGTTTGTGATCACCGTTCCAACGGCTGTGTCTGCCCTGATGCAGCGCGAGGTGGATGCGGATGTTTCTACTGTCAAAAACGCGTTCTCCGGTTCGGCCCCGATGCCACTTGAGTTGTTCAACCGATTTGAAGCCGCTACAGGCATGACCGTGATCGAAGGGTACGGCCTGACCGAGGCGACCTGCCTTGTATCCTGTAACCCGCCAACAGGTGAAAAGAAGGTTGGATCGGTGGGTGTGCCTTTGCCCTATACTGATGTCAAAATTTTCGACGCTACCCCTGAAGGGCCGGTGGAGTGTGGCGCCGACATAGTGGGCGAAATCTGCATCTCGAACCCCGGCGTTTATGACGGCAACACCTACACCGAGGCCGAGAAAAATCGCGATCTATATCATCACGAGAAATATCTGCGCACGGGTGACTTGGGCCGGATTGACGAAGATGGTTATCTGTGGATCACTGGCCGCGCCAAGGATCTTATCATTCGCGGCGGTCACAACATTGACCCTGCCGAGATCGAAGAGGCGTTGATGGCGCATGACCAGGTTGCCATTGCGGGGGCAATTGGCCAACCCGATGCCCATGCAGGTGAAATACCTTGCGTCTATGTCGAGTTGATCGAGGGCGGCACCGCAACTGCGGATGAGCTGATGGCACACTGCAAAGAGCATGTGCATGAACGCGCCGCTGTTCCAAAACATGTCGAGGTCATGCCAGAGTTGCCAAAAACAGCTGTTGGCAAGGTGTTCAAACCAGACCTGCGCAAACGGGCGATCACCCGGATTTACAACGCTGCCCTGGATAAAGCAGGCATAGCCGCTCAGGTGGTCGAAGTGATCGATAGTAAAAAGCGTGGTCTTGTTGCACAGGTGCAAAAAATCGGCGATCTGGATGAGGAGCAGCTTGGCCATGTTCTGGGGCAATTCGTCCGCCCATGGGAATGGGCTGAATAACTCCCTGAAAACGCGTGCCGCTGCCCAGGCTATCTGTCATGGTAGCGGCATGATTCTGACAGGAGTTCCCAAATGATCACACAAGATGATTTCCGCCTGAATCCCAATCCGCCCACTATGGTTCCCTCGGATATCACCGAGGTTAAGGCGTTTACGACGGCCGACAAGACCGAGCTGATTGCCGAAGCCTTTGCCACCGATGATGAATCTGTTCTGGCAGGTGTGTGGGAATGCGCCCCTTGCCGGGAAGAGATCGCGGCCTATCCAGTGCATGAAATGATGACGCTTATTTCGGGGGCCTTGTCATTGACCCACTCCGATGGTCGGACTGAAACCTTCAAGGCGGGGGATACGTTCTTTATTGCCAAGGGGTCACCGGTAATTTGGGAAATCACTGAACGTCTGCGCAAATATTATATGATCACCAGCTGATTTGCCGTTGTTTTACCCTTAAGGGATATGGGGGTGAAGATTGCATTGATCCTGTTTTTTGTTAGCATTCAATCGTCCACATGAGTGAGGGAGGGTTGGATGCATATTAGGCGCTATCACGACCGAACGCGTGGACCCATCTTTGCCCTGCAAACGTGTTTGCAGGGCTGATCAAAAGACACTCACGTCACACTGATCTGGCCCTATAGCAGCCGCATGGCTGTACCTGACAGATTGAAAGACGTGATTTATGATTTTCCAAGCAACAGAACTTATGGGCATCTACCGCCGAGCCGTCCCTTTGGGGCTGGCCAATATGTCTTTGGCAGGGCTGGTGTTCACCGACACGATGATGTTGGGTCAGCATGATCTGACCGCGATGGCCGCTGCCAGCGTGATGATGCAGATGTATCTGATTCTACTGGTATTGGGAGAAGGCATCGTTTTTGGCTTTGGCCCAATTTACGGTCGCTATCATTCCAATCCTGATTCCGACCGGCACATAGATGTTGTTGCGACCGCGGTTAGGCTTTTGGCTATTTATGCACTAATGGGCGCGTTGATATTGATGCAAACCGGTTGGATTGTGAGTGAGGTAGTTGGCCCATCAAATACCGCGCGAGATGCGCAGACCTATGTCATGCTACTTGGGGTCGCACTTTTGCCCAACCTACTGTTCATCATCTGCTGGGAGCTTCTGGCCTTTGAGCAGCACGAGCGCCTGGTGCTGGGCGGGGCACTTGTGCAGTTTGTGACCAACGCATTGGTCAACTATGTCCTGATCTTCGGTGCCTTTGGTATTCCGGGCTATGGCTTGATTGGTGCGGGGATCGCAACGCTGATGTCTTCAACCGTGGGGCTGGTGGTGATGGCCATCGCCTGCCGGAGGACCGTGCACGGAGTGCCGTCAATCCGGGCTGTTCTCGTTCGTAAAGTTGCCGGGGGAATTTCATATGCACTCGAAATCCTTCGTATTGGCCTGCCTGTGGGGTTGATGATTATGGCGACGATTGGATTTCTTAGCCTGTCGTTGCTATTGATGGCGCGGTTTGGAACCCAAGCTGTCGCCGCTCATAGCGCAGTCATGCAGGTGAGCGAGGTATTGGTAGTCTTCGCACTTGGTTTTGGTGATTTTGCGGCCATCCACTTTGCATCTCTCAGGGCGGTGAACCGCCAAAGGGCACAGATCGAATTGGTCAAAATATTGCGTGCGGCATTGGTGTTGTTTGTACCGGTCATAACCGGCTTGTTTGTTGTGCGCTCTCTTATTGCGCGGGTGTTTTTTGACGCGGATGATGTGTTATTTGCAGAAGTTCAGACTCAAGTTCAGGTTTTGGCAGCGGTTTCTCTTCCCTCACTTATATTCAGCCTTGTGCTTATGGTGCTTCAGGGCAGCCTGCGCGGCCGGGGGATTACAACCAGGCCAGCGATCATTGTGCTGTTTTGTTATTGGGGTATAGCCGTGCCGCTGCAATTTATCTTGTTGCGTGCTGAGGGCGCAGGGCCATTAGTGATATGGATCGGGCTGGTTTCGGGCTTTGTGCTGGCGACCATCGCTTTGGCGGCTTGTTGGTGTTTATTTTTCCCACAAAAAGACCCGATGGTCACGACGGAGTGCTCGCACTGATATAAAAAAGCCCAGCTATTTTAAGCTGGGCTTTTCTCTCAAATCGGTGCTGGTGGTGTCTTATGACACGTCTTTGTAGCTGACTTCCGGTGTGTCGTTTCCGGTTTTCTCACGACGGGCCAGCAGGCGGTTCAGGGCATGAACATAGGCCTTTGCAGATGCTACAACCGTGTCGGTGTTTGCGGATTGGCCCGTTACGATACGGCCTTCGTCTTCCATTCGGACGCTGACAGTGGCTTGCGCATCGGTGCCTTCAGTCACGGCATGTACTTGGTACAGCTGCAGGCGCGCGTTGTGTGGGAACAGGTTTTTGACCGCATTGAAGGATGCATCAACCGGGCCGTCGCCGGTGGCCTCGGTTGTGTGTTCTTGTCCATCGATGTCCATCACCAACGTGGCCTGTTGTGGCCCATCGGTGCCGCAGACAACGCGCAGTGATTTGATCTGCAAACGTTGGCTGTCTTCATCGCCGCCCGTGCTGACCAATGCGATCAGGTCGTCGTCATAGACTTCCTTTTTGCGATCAGCCAATTCTTTGAAACGGACGAATACGTCTTTCAACTGGTTGTCGGCCAGCTCATACCCCAAGTCCTTGAGCTTGGAGCGCAAAGCAGCCCGGCCGGAGTGTTTGCCCATGACCAGATTGGTCTCAGTCAGGCCAACATCTTCGGGGCGCATGATCTCGAACGTTTCGGCGTTCTTCAGCATGCCGTCTTGGTGAATGCCAGATTCATGGGCAAAGGCGTTTTTGCCGACGATGGCTTTATTGGGCTGAACCTGAAAGCCACTGACGGTTGAAACCCGGCGGCTGAGGTGCATCAGCTTGGTGGTATCAATGCCAGTTTGCCATGGCATGATGTCGCCGCGCACTTTCATGGCCATCACCACTTCTTCCAGTGCGGTGTTGCCGGCGCGTTCCCCTAAGCCGTTGATAGTGCATTCAATTTGTCGTGCGCCACCTGCAACGGCGGCCAGCGAATTCGCCGTCGCCATGCCCAGATCGTTGTGGCAATGCGTGGCGAAGGTGACCTCATCTGCGCCTGGTACGGTTTCGATCAGACGTTTGATCAGGTCAGCGCTTTCCACTGGGGCAGTGTAGCCCACTGTGTCGGGGATGTTGATCGTAGTGGCACCGGCTTTGATTGCGATCTCAACCGTGCGGCACAGATAATCCCATTCGGTACGGGTGGCATCCATCGGTGACCATTGCACGTTGTCACACAGGTTGCGGGCATGGCTGACGGTGTCGTGGATACGATCCGCCATTTCATCCCGGTTCAGATTGGGGATAGCGCGGTGCAGGGGTGATGTACCGATAAAGGTGTGAATGCGCGGTTTTTTCGCGTGTTTCACCGCCTCCCAGCAGCGATCGATGTCTTTGAAATTGGCGCGTGCCAGTCCGCAAATTACTGAATTGTTTGCGCTTTTAGAAATCTCACTGACGGCGCGAAAATCCCCCTCGGACGCGATGGGGAATCCGGCCTCGATAATGTCGACGCCCATTTCATCCAGCAATCCGGCGATTTCCAGCTTTTCATCATGGGTCATGGTGGCACCGGGGCTTTGCTCGCCATCGCGCAAAGTGGTGTCAAAGATCACTACGCGGTCTTTGTCTGTATTGGTCATGTCGGGTCTCTTTGTTTTGTCCTAAGCCTGTGGCGCGAAATTGCACATCCTCTGAGCGGTCGCGCCGAAGAATGGCACGCTCAGAGGCGGCTTAGGAGTAGCAAGGCAGACGCAAGCGCGGCACCGGAGGTGCGCGGAATCAATGCGATATGCTGCTGCTGTTTCATGAGGTGAATTATAGAGCTTGCGCCGGGGAAGGAAAGCCCCAATTCGTATCAAGTTTGGGGGGAATTGTGTACAGGTTGTACGCGAGTTTAGTACACAAAGTCAGAGGGGTCGATGGGCGAGATTGCTCTTCTGAGGAACTCTAGATATCTCCAATATCAATACCGGAGTCGCTTCCTCCTCCCGAATGAGATGAATTCTCGCGTCTCTTTTTCTTTTCAGGTGTATCAAGAACTACCAAAATGAAATGTACAGAAATTGCAATTGCTGCAATTGGAATTACTGCGGTGACAAAATCCGATAACATCTGCATTCTTGACCTAGATAATCAATATTCACCACATAGTTGCATTTTGCCGATATGTTTACAAGGTTGGAGGGATATCGCTTTGCCGACTGCCATTGAATTCAATGATTGGCAGTGCTGCCCCACTACGAGAGTGATTGTGTGACAAGCGGAATCAGGTTTTCGGGGAAGATGGTGTGAGACGTGCTTTCAAGTTCAGTCAATGACCACCACCGGTGCTCTTTGAGGTAGGTTCTCTCTACATCACTTTGCCCATCTTTGCAGATTGTATTGGCCGTCACTCTGACAAAGAAATACCTCTCATCAGCTTTCACGTACTCGCCCGAAGGAACGCGGAATATGGTATCGTGTTGTCCTATCTCCTCACCGACATCGATTGTGAAGCCTGTCTCTTCGAACAGCTCTCTTTGTGCCGCATTTCTAAAGGTTTCGCCTTTTTCGACGCCACCGCCGGGAGTGGCCCAGTAATTTTCACCGGCGAGCGGTCCATCGTCAAAACAGAAGCGAAAAAGCAGAATTTTATTTTCCGCATTGAGAACCAAAATCCGTGCCGCTGGCCGTTCTCTCATAAATCTGCCCTGTTCACGATTTATTAGACTAAAGAGCATGTCTTAGGGTGGAGGCAAGGTGGTTACCGCTTGCTTTCCATCAAAACACTTATTTCTGATGATCTTAGCCCAAAATTTCCCCGTTTATGTTAAGCTGTATTCAGCGCAGGGTAGTGCGCAGAACCGGGGAACGGCCCGGAGGGCAAAAGGAACAGTGAAATGAAAAAGCAGATAGCAGAATTTATCGGGACGTTTACGCTTGTCCTGCTTGGTTGTGGTGCGGCGGTGATTGCGGGTGACCTTATTGGTTATGCCGGTATCAGTTTCGCCTTTGGTCTGGCGTTGATCGGTATGGCCTATGGCATCGGTCCGGTATCGGGTTGTCATATTAACCCGGCGGTCTCTCTGGGTGCGGTGGCCGCGGGCCGGATGAGCATGGGCGAGGCGATTAGCTATATCATCGCGCAGGTCGCAGGGGCGATTGTGGCGGCATTGGTGCTACTGATGATCGCGGGTGGCACCGAGGCCTATAGCGTGGCTGAAAACGGTCTGGGTCAGAATGGTTGGGGCGCGGGTTATGGTGGCGAATATAACATGATGGCCGCACTGGTGTTCGAGATTGTTGCGACCTTCCTGTTCATGGTGGTGATCCTTGGTTCAACCGGGGCAAACGCACCTGCGGGCTTTGCCGGGTTGGCGATTGGTCTGGCGCTGGTGGTGATCCATTTGGTTGGAATTAATGTCACTGGCGTGTCGGTGAACCCAGCGCGTTCCATTGGGCCCGCGTTGTTTGCAGGTAGCACGGCGTTGTCGCAATTGTGGTTGTTCATCGTGGCACCGATCATTGGCGCGGTGGCTGCAGGCATGCTGTTTCGCACAGGATTATTGGACGGCGAATAAGCGATTGGATCGGGGTGGGCGTTGGCCCGCCCCGTCTATTTTCCAAAACTGAAATCTGGGCTGACCCTTGGCGCAAATGGCGCTACAGAGAGCCATGATCAGGTTTTGTATAGTTCCCGCAAAAGAAATTTACCCGTTTCGACAGGCTATGCTTTGGCCCGATAAGCCCTTGTCGCATGTGATATTGCCGGGGGATGAAACCGCGCTGCACGTTGCGGGGTATCATGGCACGCAGTTGATTGGTGCTGGGTCCTTCTTTCTGGATCCGCCCCAAGCGCGATTGCGTAAATTTGCGATTGCGCCGGCCTGTCGAGGGCGCGGATTGGGAACGGCTTTGTTGCAACATGGAGCGGGTTTGTTGCGGCAAGAGCGGATCGAAGTGCTGTTGTGTGATGCACGACAAAACGCTTGTGCCTTTTATGAAAAGCTTGGCTTCGAGATTGGTGGCGAAGTGTTTTTCAAAGACGCGCTGCCCTATGTGTCTGCGAAATTGTCATTGGAGCAGTTGTTGACCTGATCCCAAATGGGACCTGGGTGGGCATTGGAATCGCAGATGGTTTCGACAGTTTCTATGCGGCGCAGACTTGGCGATGTGCGCCGCATATAGGGATGTTGTTCAGATGCGATAGGTTGTTACTCGGTCGCCTCATCAGAGGTGGTTGAGCTGATATCGCTTTCAGGTGTGTCCGCAGCGGTTTCCTGAGCCGGTACATCAGGTGTGGTTTCACTGTCTTCTGTTGATGTTGGAGCATCTGCCCCTGCCAATGCACCGTTGTCCCAATCGCCGGTGGATTCTTCGCCGGTGGCATAGCGCATCGTGCCGGTGCCCTGACGTTTGCCGTTTTGGAATGTGCCTTCGTAGATGTCACCATTGGCATAAGTGGCGATGCCGTTGCCTCGGATCTCGCCACTTTTCCAATCGCCGACATAGCTGAAACCGTCGGCCATCTTGATTTCGCCCCGACCATTGCGTTGGCCATATTTGAAATCGCCAGTGTATATCGTCCCATCAGGGTAAGTTGCCGTGCCTTGGCCGTTGCGCTGGCCACTGTCCCAGTTGCCTTCGTAACGATAACCATCTGGATAAGTCATCACGCCCTGACCTTGCAGTTGGGCATTGACGAATTCGCCTTCGTAAATCAATCCGTTGGGATAGGTCGCGCGGCCTGTTCCTTCGATCACACCATTTACCCATTCACCATCATAGGTTGCCCCATCGGGATACAGGATTTTCCCCTGACCATTGGCCAGATCATTCTGCAAGGTGCCTTCGTAAACCGAGCCATCGGGGTAGGTGACTTTGCCTTTTCCAGCGATTTTTCCAACAAGCCAGTTGCCAGAATATTTATATCCATCGATGCCCAAAAATGTGCCTTGACCGTGGCGGTGATCGTCTTTGAAGTCACCCTCATAGCTGTCGCCATTTGCGTAGCTGACCTTACCTTTGCCTTCGCGGCGGCCGTTGACCAGCTCGCCTTCGTAGATGTCACCATTGGGTTGTGTCAGCTTGCCGGTGCCGTCGATTTGGCCGGCTTTCCACAGTCCGGCATAGGTTAACCCGTCGGCCATGGTCAGGGTGCCCTGACCTTCGCGTGCACCGTTCAAAACTGCGCCTTCGTATTGGGCGCCATCCGGATAGGTGATTTTGGCATTGCCCTCTTTGGTGCCATTGATCCAGTCACCATCGTAAACGTAGCCTGCGGGGCTGGTCATGACGCCACGACCATGGTGAACGGCGTTTCGAAACTCGCCTTCGTAGCGAACCCCATTGGCGTAAAGCGCGATGCCCTGCCCAGTGATCTTTCCGTCTTGCCAGTCACCTTCAAAGGTGCCGTTATCCAAAAATGTGATTTTCCCTACACCGCTGGGTTTGCCTTTGACGAATTCACCCTCGTAAAGTGATCCGTTGGGGAAGCGCGCTGTGCCTTTGCCGCGAATCTCTCCCTCGACCCATTCGCCGACGTATTTGTACCCGTTGGGAAGGGTGTAGCTGCCAGTGCCGTGTTGCAAACCGTCTTTGAAGGTGCCCTCGTAGACACCGCCATCGTCATATTCTTTGGTCTGGACCTCGTCATCCTGTGCGATGATTGGGCTGGCTGTCGCCATCAGGGCGGCGATCAGTGCGATACTGGTCAATCTTCGTGTCATGCTTTTCCCTGCTTCCCTAGCCTGTTGCGGCTTACACCCCCGTGCGCGGGTGAGGGAAATCTAGAGGACCTAGCGCGCGGTGACAACGGGGTTTGGGCAAATCCGCTTTCACTTATGCAATGATCTGCTAAATCAGGGGGGATATTGGTACGAGGCACGACGTATGACCGACAGATTTCGCCTGACATTGGCACAATTGAACCCGACCGTGGGCGATCTGGATGCCAACGCTGCGCTGGCGCAGGATGCATGGGAGCAGGGCCGCGCTGCAGGCGCACAGATGGTGGCACTGCCCGAGATGTTCATCACCGGCTACAACACGCAGGATCTGGTGATGAAGCCTGCGTTCCACATGGCCGCGATTGCCAAGCTGGAAGCGTTGGCAGAAGCCTGCAAGGACGGCCCGGCATTGGGCATCGGCGGCCCGGCGGTTGAAGGCGAGGGGCTGTATAACGCCTATTACATCCTTAAGGGTGGGCGGATCACGGCGCGGGTGCTTAAGCACCATCTGCCGAATGAAACCGTGTTTGATGAAGTCCGCATTTATGACGCTGCACCGGTTGGCGGGCCCTATGTGGTGGACGATGTCCGTGTCGGCAGCCCGATTTGTGAGGATAGCTGGCATGAGGATGTGCCGGAAACATTGGCAGAGACTGGGGCAGAGTTCCTGCTGGTGCCAAATGGTTCGCCGTACTACCGCGACAAGATGGAAGTGCGTCAAAACCTGATGGTTGCGCGCGTGGTTGAGACGGGCCTACCGCTGATTTATCTGAACCTTGTCGGTGGTCAGGATGATCAGGTGTTTGATGGCGGCACTTTTGCGCTTAACCCCGGTGGGGAACTGGCGTTGCAGATGCCGGTGATGCAAGAGGCTGTGACGACGATAAATCTGACGCGTGGCGACGATGGTTGGCGAATTGAGCCAACGGAACTGGCCCCCATTCCGGATGCGTTTGAGCAAGACTATCACGCCATGGTGCTGTCGTTGCGCGATTATCTACGCAAGACCGGGTTCAAGAAGGTCTTGCTGGGCCTGTCTGGTGGGATCGACAGCGCGATTGTAGCGTCCATCGCAGTGGATGCGCTGGGCGCGGAGAACGTGCGCTGCGTGATGTTGCCATCGGAGTACACCTCGCAAGCGTCATTGGATGACGCCAAGGAGATCGCAGAAAATCTGGGCTGTCGTTATGATTTTGTACCGATTTCCGAGGGGCGCACGGCGATCACCAATACGCTGGCCCCACTGTTTGAAGGTACGGAAGAGGGGTTGACCGAAGAGAACATTCAGTCGCGCTTGCGCGGGCTGCTATTGATGGCGCTGTCGAACAAGTTTGGCGAGATGCTGTTGACCACTGGGAACAAATCCGAGGTCGCGGTCGGCTATGCCACGATCTATGGCGATATGAATGGCGGCTACAATCCGATCAAGGATATGTACAAAACCCGCGTCTTTGACACCTGCCGCTGGCGCAATGCCAATCACCGCGATTGGATGATGGGACCGGGCGGTGAGGTCATTCCGGCGAATGTGATCCAGAAGCCACCAAGTGCAGAGCTGCGTGATGACCAGAAAGACAGTGATTCTCTGCCAGATTACCCGGTGCTGGACGCAATTCTGGAGATCCTGGTGGATCAGGATGGCAGCATCGAAGATTGTGTTGCCGCCGGGTTTGAACGGGATATGGCCAAAAAGGTCGAACATCTGCTCTACATCAGCGAATACAAACGCTTCCAATCAGCGCCGGGCACGCGCCTGTCGAAAAAGGCGTTCTGGCTGGATCGGCGCTATCCGATTGTGAACCGCTGGCGGGACAAAGGAACGGGCGCTTAAATTCGAGTATTCTCAGCGGTTACCACGTATAAGCGATTGTCTATATTCAGCGCTTGATTTTTCCCAATCTCAATCATCGGGATTTCCCAGTGGCAGTGTCCGAATGCCACAACGCCAGAACCGTATGACTTTAGGTGCGAAGTTATTTCTGGTTCCCCGAGCTGGGCGTTCTCCAAATCTGCGGGACCTTGATGCAGGAGAATGAGATCATTTTTTTCACGCACAACCTTTTGAAGTGCCTTTATAAAGTCTTTTTCCGACTTTCTTTGGTTTCTGTCGGTGCGCCCAATAATGCCCGAAACGCCTCCTATGCTTACTCCTGCTATTTCGCAGGTTGTGCCATCAAGTACGAGCGTGTTTTTGGCCATCAATTGCGGATCAACTATGTCGTGGTTCCCGTGCACACCCACTACAAATTTGAAATGCTTTGCGAATGCGTTCCAAACAGCTGTGACATCACCTGTACCACCCAATTTATGGAGCTCCGGATGATCATAAAGATCACCTGCTAAAGCCACAAAGTTGGAAAAAGGGATGTCTCCTAATTCGTATAAGAGGGAAAGCTCTTCTGCGACGGCTTCTCCGACCAAACGATTTGCTTCTTGATCTTGTTCGCGGCCTTGTAGGTCTGAAGTCAAAATAAAAGATGAAACCCCCTCGGGTAATATGTCTACCGTTGCCCTGTAAAATGGAAGGGCCATCTGACGAACACTTCCTGATCTTGAAGATGATCGATATGGCATTTCGTGAAATGGGGTTTTGGAGACACTCACAAGTTTCATCGGATACTCTAAACCTCCTGTTAAAGCCTAAGTTCTTTCTCTAATCCCCTCTGGGTGAAAATGCGAGCGACGGGGTCTATTGGCAAATCAATTTGGCTTCGCCTTCAAGTCTCGGCGTCTGGAAGCTGATCCAAAAGCCACTGTCGGAAGGCGATCACATATGCGATTTCGGCCTTCGCAGGTGGGATAGCGAGGTAGTAGGATTTTGGGGATTGGATCGCCAGGTCAAAGGGGCGGACCAACTGACCGTTTGCGATGGCTTCCCCGCAAATGAATTCGTCACCCAATGCGATGCCCTGCGCCTTGATTGCGGCATTATAGATCAGGTTCATATCCGCGAAGATGATGCCCGGTTTGGTGGGATGTGATTGCACGTCTGCCAGCTTCAGCCAGCGCGCCCAATCCTCGCGACCAGAAAGATGCAGCAGCTCGCTGCGCAGAACATCCGCCGGGCTTTGCAGGTTGCCCATTCGGTTGGCAAGGGCGGGGCTGAGCAAGGGGGTGAACTCGACTGATTTCAGAAGCTCAACGTTTACCCCGATAAGGGTGCCCTCAGAAAAGGTAATGAAAACATCAGCCTTTGGGTTGGATACTTCGTCTAGAGAGCTTGGTGTGATGATCGAGAGGGCAACGTCCGGGCAGGTGGTGCGAAAGCTTTCGATCTTGGGGCTGAGCCAGCTTGCGGCAAACCCGGGGGTGCAGCTGATCGTCAACTGACCAGAAAGCCCGTGTGCCGCATTACGAGAGGCGGAGCCGCTGATTTGCGTCAACGCGCCGCGCACGTCCTTGGCAAATGCCTCGCCCCGGCTGGTCAGAATGAGCCGGGTACCCACACGGTTGAACAGGGCGAACCCCAGATCCCTTTCCAGCAATCGCAATTGGTGGCTGACGGCGCTGCGTGTTAGATGCATTTCCTCGGCCACGGGCCGCACTGCCCCATGGCGCGCGAAGCTTTCAAGGGCGCGTAAAGCTTGGGTCGAAGGAATTCGCGTCATTCTGAGCTCTCTTTCAACGGCACTGTACGCAATCTTGTGCGTATTCACCAAGGAATTGACAAAAAAAATTTGCCAATATTGCGAAAAAGTTTCACTTGGAATTTGCCGGTTTATTGGGTTGAATTCCGGGCAACCGAAGGTAACTGAGGAACTCCCAATGGCACTCGATAAATCCACTGACGCATTCAGCCTGCAACGTCGCAACCCGAATGGCGGCACTGCGCCGCTCGCCAATTGGGGGTTTCTCAATGAGACCGATCCGCTGACCGATGTATTGCTGGGCTCGCCCGCGCATCTGTTTCACCGGGCCACATCCAGCCTGTCGCGCAAGCATCTGCGTGAGGCGCCGTGCAATATTCAGACAGCGCAGGCGCAACATGCCGAGCTGGTCGATGCCTACCGCCATTTCAACGTGAATGTGCATATGCTGGAGGCGGAGCCGGAACTGACGATGCAGGTCTATTCTCGCGACAGCAGCTGCATGACACCCTACGGGGCCTTTATCACCGCTATGTCACAGTGGTGGCGTCGTGGCGAAAACTATGCTGCGATCCGGGCTTATGAAAAACTGGGCATCCCGATCTATGATATGGTCACGGCTGGCACCTTTGAGGGTGGCGATTTTAACGTGATCGAGGAGGGTTGCGTGCTGATCGGTTGCGGTGAGGCCCGCACGAATGAGGCGGGGGCCAAGCAGGTTGCGGGCTGGTTTGAGGCTGAAGGCTGGGAGACGCGCATTGCCTATATCGACGAATATTATGTGCACATTGACCTGATGGTTGTGCCGGTGGCGGATAAGCTGACCGCCGTTTGTCTGGCCTGTACTGAGCCCGCGATTGTTGAGTGGCTCAAGGCGAAAGGGCATGAGATCATCGATGTGCCCTTTGCTGACACCATGGCGCTGGGTTGCAACATGATGTCACTGGGCAATGACAAGGTGATCGCGCCAAGTTCTTCAACTGTGTTAATCGACCAGCTGCGCGCCCGCGGGTTTGAAGTGGCCGCCGTGGAGACAGCCGAGATTTCAAAAACCGGAGGCGGCATTCACTGCATGGCGCAGGCGCTCAAGCGGGTGGCGTAAGGGTCAAAGCTGGAGCTGATAGCTTTCGGGTACATAGACGTAACTATCGCCATGGGCCAACACATAGCCGACGCCAGGCCATGGCATGTGATAGCCGACAAAGGGGACTTTGTCGGCAGCCATCATATCCAAAAGGCTGCGGCGGGTGGCGGCAGCTGCAGCTTTGTCCATGTCAAATTTGACCTCCCAATCGGGATGCGCCAGCGACCAGACATAGTGGTTGGCAAAGTCAGCTGCGATTAGAAGCTGCTGACCATCGCTTTCGATCATGTAGGTCATATGACCGGGGGTGTGACCGAAGGCTGGAACGGCAGTGATGCCTGATACCACGTCCTGTCCGCCCTCTAACATGGTGGTTTGATCGGCCAGCGGGCGCATCAGAGCATCAAACCCTTCATTTGCAGCCTTGGCCCAGGCGTCAAATTCCACCCGTCCGGTGACATAGCGCGCGTTGGTGAAGGTTGGGCTGCCGTCGGACATCAAGCCACCGATGTGATCGGGGTGCATGTGAGTGATGACCACAATGTCAATTTGATCAGGTGTGTAGCCTGCTGCGGTGACGGCGGCGGCCATGCCTGCGCCGTTTAGTCCTGTGTCAAACAGCACGAGTTCATTGCCGGTGTTCACCAAGGTAGGGGTGAAAAAGAACTTGGCTTTGTCCACGGGCAGGTTGGCAGCGGCAGAGACTTCGGCAAATTCCTCGGCGCTGACATTCATGCCAAAGATTTGCTGCGGACCTTCGACGGTGCGGCTGTCGACCAGCAAGGTTGTGACTTCGAACGCACCGATGCGGAAGCGGTTGAACGGTGTGACGGCGGCGCCCAGCATGGGGGCGTTGGCGCTTGCGGATGTCGCAACGGTGAAAGGCGCGGCAGCGGCGGCGGTCAGGAATGTACGGCGGGCAAGTTTTGTCTGGTGCATGATCATCTCCCTTGGTTGCGCCGATGATAGCGCGCTGCGCCATGGTCGGGCTGGGGGATTCACGCTATTGTGAGGGGATGGCGAAGAATAAAACACAACCCACGGATATTGTCCCTGTTGATTTTGTGGCAGGAGTTGAGCATCCGACGCGGCGCAAGGATGCTGAGGCGTTGCTGGAGTTGTTTGGTGATGTCACCGGATTTGCCCCGCGCATGTGCGGGCCAACGATCATCGGGTACGGGCGGTATCACTATAGATATGCGACGGGGCGTGAGGGGGATTTTCTGGCCACCGGATTTTCACCACGCAAGGCGAACCTGTCGATTTACATCATGCCGGGGTATCAGGGTTACGGTGAGATTTTGGCCCGGTTGGGCAAGCATAAATTGGGCCGGTCGTGCCTGTATGTGAATAAGCTGGCCGATATTGATCTGGACGTTCTAGGCGAGTTGATCCGGGTGGGTTTAGCTGATCTGGATAAAATCTGGCCGGTACACCCTGAATAACGCGGGTGTACCCTAAATGAACACCGTCTGAGCGCCTGCCAATTCTGGACAATCGCAGCCACCTGTGACATTGCCCCGTTTGAAGCAGGAGCCTTGATATGACCACCACCCGTTTTGCCCCGTCGCCTACCGGATACATCCACGTTGGCAATTTGCGCACCGCACTGATGAACTATCTGATCGCCCGTAAAAATGGCGGTACTTTCATCTTGCGTATCGATGATACTGACCCGGAGCGTTCAAAAGAAGAATACGTCGACGGGATCAAGGCTGATCTGGAATGGTTGGGCCTGCATTGGGACCGGGTTGAGCGCCAATCCGAGCGCCTGGATCGTTATGCCGTAGCGGCGGATAAACTGCGCGAGATGGGCCGGTTTTACGAGGCGTTTGAAACGCCGATCGAGCTGGACCTCAAGCGTAAGAAGCTGCTGAACATGGGTAAGCCTCCGGTCTATGATCGTGCGGCGCTGGATCTGTCAGAGGCTGACAAGGATGCGCTGCGTGCCGAGCGTGGCGAGGGCGTGTGGCGCTTCAAGCTGGATCAACAGCGCATTGAATGGCCTGATGGTATCGTGGGTGATGTGTCAATTGATGCAGCGTCTGTGTCTGATCCGGTGCTGATCAAGACAGATGGTCAGGTGCTCTATACATTGGCTTCGGTTGTGGATGATATTGAGATGGGCGTGACCAATGTGGTTCGTGGCTCGGACCACATCACCAATACTGCGACCCAAATTCAGATGATCGAGGCGCTGGGCGGGACCGTTCCAACCTTCGCGCACCACTCGTTGATGACGGGCCCACAGGGCGAGAAGTTTTCAAAACGCTTCCAGATGGCCTCATTGCGTGATCTGCGTGACCAAGGAATTGAGCCGATGGCGCTTTTGAGCCTGATGGCGCGGTTGGGATCGTCTGATCCGATGGAGTTGCGCAGCACGATGGATGAGCTGATTGAAGGTTTTGAAGTCTCGCACTTTGGCACAGCGCCGACAAAGCTGGATACGCAAGATCTGGTTCCGTTGAGCGCGCGCGTTCTGGGTGTCCGCGATTTTGCCGAGGTTGCGGATCAAATCGCTGAGATTGGCGTGCCTACGGATCTGGCCGAGCAATTCTGGGCGGTGACGCGTGAAAACATCAGCACCATGTTGGATCTGGACGGCTGGTGGAGCCTGTTCCGCGACGGTGTTGATCCGGTGATCGAAGATGAAGACAAAGAGTTCGTTGCTGAGGCGATGACCTTGTTGCCGGAAGGCCCTTACGATTCTGAAAGCTGGGGCCAGTGGACCGCAGCGGTGAAAGCGGCCACAGGCCGTAAAGGCCGCGGATTGTTCATGCCTCTGCGTAAAGCGTTGACCGGCCAAAGCCACGGCCCGGACATGTCGCAGGTTCTACCGCTTCTGCAGGTGATCCGCGCCAAAGGTTAAGGATCAGGCCAGAGGTGGCGGGCCTGTGGGTCTTCTGCTGGGATGATTTGCACATCGAGCGATTTAAGGAACGCGTCCGTTAAGGCGCGTTCTTTTTTGTTAAGCTCCAGATGACGTGGGTAAATCGGGCGGGTGCGATCATTTAGGATTGGGGCGTCCCAACCGTCGGTGGTTTCAAAGAATCGTGTGACACCGGGTTCGCCGAACTCGTTCAGGTAGCCTTGCACCACGACATCGAGATAGCTGAGCAGCACAGGTGTTTGTGCCGTGGGTTTGCCATGTTTGCCTTCTGGGATTGTATAGACTGCGATGTCGGGCACATGATCCAGATCATGATCCGTATGCGCGGTTGCTGTGATCCGGTCATAGGCGCGTTCACGTTCATCCAGTGCGGCCCAATCTGCGCCGGGAACAGGGGCTATTAGCCCGTCGATCTCATGACCTGGAGCGGGTTGTACGGTGAGATAGGCCACCGGGCGAAGGGCGGTGTGTCGCCAGACCCGCCGCCAGCCTTGTAATTGCGCCGGGTGCGTCGGATCAAAGTGGTGCGTGTGGCGGTTGACCAGACTGCCATAGCCAAAGAAATAAGCGGGTTGGGTTGGGGCAGATGTCATTGGCTTTCCTGTGACAGTCTTATTGAGGGCTTTGTCCTTGTTGTGCCGTGACGAGGTGTGCAAGGCAAGCAACTGACATTGACGGATTGTCATGCGCGCATTTTATTGGTTGAAATAGGCAACGGGCTGAAGTTATTGCCCGGCGTACCACCAAGGGAGAGCGTTATGAAATTTACCGAAGAGCACGAATGGCTGCGGCCCGAAGACGACCTGATTGTTGTCGGCATCACCGCCCATGCCAGCGAGCAATTGGGCGATGTAGTGTTTGTCGAACTGCCTGAGGTGGAAACCGAAGTGGTCAAAGATGACGAAATTCTTGTGATCGAAAGCGTTAAGGCCGCCAGTGATGTTCTGGCTCCGATTGACGGCGAGATTGTCGAAGTGAACGATGCGTTGACGGATGATCCGGGCAAGGTCAACGAAGATCCGATCGGTGATGGCTGGATGTTTAAGATCAAGCCCAGTGATCCGTCGCAAATGGATGATTATATGGACGAGGCGGCCTACAACAAATTCATCGCCTGAGGCCTCGCTTTTGTTGTTTGCAAAATGAAGAAATCAGGGCCAATCCCCATTGGCTGGCCCTGTCCTGTAATCATTACAGGATCTGACCCACCAGCTTCATCAGATCTTGTGCGCTTAGATATGATACACTAAGCGCCACCGGACATTCCGGGCGGAGCGAAGCCATGACTGAGACGGAAACATTCGTCTTCTACCTTGTAGATGAATTCGCACATCTTGCGATGTCCTGCGCTGTCGAACCTCTCAGGCTGGCCAATCTTGTCAGTGGAAAACCACTTTATGAGTGGAGCTTTGCCTCGGAGAATGGGCAGACCGCCGTGGCCTCGGATGGAACGGTAATGTTGGTGCATGGCGGGTTTGATAAACGCGTGCGCTCTGACCGGTTGTTTGTACTGGCTGGGTCAAACGTCAAGAACCACCTGTCCAAACCGTTGCTGGCAGCCTTGCGTCGAGAGCGCTCGCATGGAGCCGCAATTGGCGGGTTGTGCTCGGCGTCGTACATTCTGGCACATGCCGGGTTTTTGGACGGCATGCGCGCGGCATTGCATTGGTACTATCATGATGCCTTTGTGGAAGAGTTTCCCGAGGTTGAGCTGGTGCCAAGTGTGTTTGTCTTTGATGAAAAGATCATCACGGCGTCAGGCGGGACCGCGACGGCGGATCTTATGCTGCACCTGATCAGTGAAACCCATGGCGAGGATCTGGCCAATCAGATCGCTGATCAGATGGTTTATAACACCGTGCGCGAGGCCACAGCAGAGCAGAAAGTCTCGGTTCAGTCCCGCCATGGTATGCGCAACCAACGCCTAACCGAGGCGATCAAATTTATGTCGGAAAACATCGAAGAGCCGTTGTCGACCAAAGAGGTTGCTTCAAAGGTCGGGATCTCCACGCGCCAACTGGAGCGGCTGTTCATGCGTTATCTGCAAAGCACGCCCAGTAAATACTATCTGGAGATGCGTCTTCAACGGGCGCGAAATTTGTTGCTGCAAAGTGAGCGATCCGTGACGGAAATTGCAGTGGCCACCGGGTTTCGGTCAACCACGCATTTTGCACGGGTATATCGCGGGTTCTTTGGGGTGTCGCCAACGGCCCAGCGGGCGCGGTTGACCTAAAGTTCCAACAAAAAGGCAAACGTCTCGTGCACTGCGGACCAAGCGGCCTCATTGTTGGCAGTGAGTAAGAAACCTTGGGGAGTGCCTGCGTTATAGCCGGCTCCATCCAACATGCGCGCTACGCCTCCCGCTTCCTGACAGGCGATGATTCCAGCGGCGTGATCCCACGGAGTCATCATCGCGGACAGGCAAAAGTCAGCCCCACCCTGCGCTAATGTGCGATATTCATGGCACGAGCAATTGAGCACCTGCGTGCGGGCAAATTGTGGCAGGTGGGGTGCAAGGGCCTGTTGCACGTTCTGGGGCATCAGGTGCAGGTGGATAAAGCCGGACATGTTTTTGGGGTTTTCTTCGCTACCCATCCGCAGGGGGCGCGGGGTTCCGGCCTGCCGCACTTTGTGGGCGCCATTGCCCGTGCTGGCACTGATCCAGTCGTCGCGCACCGGATCATAGAGTAGGCCAAAGATCGGCGCACCAAAGCGGGTGACCGACAAGATCACACCAAACAGCGGCAGATCATTGGAAAAGTTCCAAGTGCCATCCAAAGGGTCGAGCAGGATGCAAAATTCAGCCTCGGCAATCTGGGTGCGGATGTCTGGGTGCTCGGAGGCTGATTCTTCACCCACGATCAACGCATGAGGGAACATCTGTTGTAGTCCGCGCCGCAACATTGCCTCGGCGGCGAGGTCGGCCTGCGTGACCAGATCGAATCGACCGGATTTTTGAGTGACATCCTGCACGCCGTGATTTTGAAAAAGTGGCATGATTTCAGTGCGGGCGGTGCGGCGCACCAGATTGATAACACTGGTTTCCTGTGCCTTGGTCAGCGGTGATGTGAGGGCAACGGGCAGGGATGTGGTCATCAAAAACTCCGGTTCATGCTACCTTTACTTGCATGCCACCGGTAATGGAAAAGTGCAACTTGCAACGTTTTGTTCAGTTCCGAGATGGGATGAAATGTGTCGCTTTCTGACGTGTCCTACCTTTGCGACCTGCTAGGGTTATGGTCTGAGGTGCCACCTTTCGCGAGGTGGAGAATTGGGAAGCTGGTGAGAGACCAGCGCTGCCCCCGCAACGGTAAATGCAGGAGGCGACCTGACAGAATGTCACTGGGATAGCTCCCGGGAAGGCGTCAGATCGCACGGTTGAAAAACCACCTGTCTAAGCCCGGAAACCAGCCTTGGAGTACGTCAAACCGCGGAGGGCGGTGCGGGCGGAAACAGTCAGGTTGTTGTATCCGGCATTTCCCCCGACCCCCTTTCGTCCCAATTCAGCCCGGGGTGTGGCTGGGGAGAAGAAGAACATGGTCCTGACACGTATTCTGGATGGATTGGAACAAAGCCCGGCGCAGGGTGCGGATGCGCAAAACATGGCCCGGCTGGGATTTCTTGAGTGGGTGCTGTCCTCGCCCGCGGGGATCACGGCGCAAGATGCCAAAGACGCCTTGTTGCAGCCGGGCATCCAAGATGCCGAAAGTGCCGCGGCACAGGAGTTTGTGACCTTTCTGGAGCAAGCAACGGTGAAAGTGTCCGCGCGCCGCTCACGTCGCAACCGGGCAAGGCAGCTGCATTAACGAAATTAGATCAGCAGGGGGCATCCGCTGTCAACCACCACGATTGAGCGGATGCGTGATCTTTGTATGTCGAGGCATGTTTATTCGTGCGATGACCCCTTCGGATGCCGCCGTTTTGGTGCGGATTTTTCACGATTCTGTTCGTCAGGTCGGGATTGAAGCCTATTCGGCAGAGCAGGTCGCCGTCTGGAGCCCGGCCCCGGCCACGCCAGAGATGTTTTTGCAGCGTGTTTCGGATGGGCGCGATGTTTTTGTTGCGCTGGATGACGGCGGCCAACCCTGCGGGTTCATCGAGCTTGAAAACAACGGCCACATCGATTGTTTTTATTGTCGTCCTGATGTGGTGGGCACCGGCGTTGGCGCGGCTTTGTATGAGACGCTTGAAGCTAAAGCCCGGCAGCTTGACCTGACAGCGCTATCAGTCGAGGCCAGTGAGCGGGCCAAGCGGTTTTTTCTGCAGCGTGGTTATGCCGTGCTGTGCCGGCAGGGCCTTTGTAGGCAGGCTGTGGAACTTCACCATTACCGGATGCAGAAAGTGTTGGAGGCTTGAAGCCAAATGACATGTCTTATCCTAGGGGTTGTTCATAAAGGTGATTGATTGGACCGCTTTGTAAACGGCTGCTTTGCGGGACAAAGTGAGCTTTCACCGCAAATTCATCAAAGACCGCTAAGGCCGCACAGCGGACTTGGTTTGAATTGCGTTACCACACCGACTAGATTGACGATATGCCAGAGGCGCATAGCCCCATCGGTCGCCGTCCGAGTAATGAAGCGACGTTGAAGCACACCGAATTGCTTGGTGGGTTCGATTATCTGCGCGCCGACTATACCAAGCAGACGTTTCCCCGGCATTCACACGAAGAGTATTTGGTCGGCGTTATTGAAGATGGCGTGCATGATGTCTGGTGTCAGGGGGAATGGTGGCACGCCTCCAAGGATGTCGTGGCCACATTTTCACCCGACGAGGCGCATCATGGTGGGCTTGGCGATGCTGACGCTTGGCGACAAACCATCTTCTATTTGCCGCAGAACATTGTGCGCGAGGCCATGGATTGTACAGACAGCACCTATTCCTTTCACCAGCCGTTCAAGCACTCACCCGAAATCGCTGCACGACTGGTAAGGCTACGATCACTGCTGGAAACGAATTCTGACCGTCTATTGCTTGAGCAGGAGGTGTTGGAGACTGTCGGGCAGGTATTTGAAAACCTGTCAGATGCAGAGACCGAAGTACGGACCATTGGCAAAAAAGAACTGGGAGAGATCCACGCCTTCATCCATGACAACATTCAGGGCTCGTTCGACATTTCGACTTTGGCAGGTTTGTCCGGCTTTACCAAACGCCAGTTCATGTCCAGGTTCCAGAAGCAATTTCACATGGCTCCCTATCAATACGTTATGCAGGCGCGTGTGCGACGCGCTCGGGAAATGCTGCAAAAAGGATCCAGTATAACCGATGCAGCATTCGAAGCCGGATTTTCCGATCAGAGCCACCTGACCCGCAACTTCCGAGCCATTTATGGCGTTACACCCGCGCGGTATTTTCGGTTAGAAACGTAATATCGTTCTATATTCGCACCATTCGCGTCTCTAAGTTCGTGCAAAGGACGAATGGAGACGATGATGGAACATAGCTTTCTGGATGATTACAGCGAAGGGGCGCACCCCCAAATACTAGCTGCCTTGGCGGGCACCAACTTGGTTCAACAGACGGCCTATGGTGACGACGCCTATTCGCAAGAGGCCCGTAAGTTACTGCGCCAGCACATGGGAACGGTCAACCCTGATGTCTGGTTCGTCGCCAGCGGCACTCTTGCCAATATTCTCCTAATTTCCAGTGCCCTCAGATCGCATGAGGCCGTGATCGCCCCTGCGTCCGGGCATATCGTAGTGCGTGAAACAGGCGCGATTGAAGCCACGGGGCACAAAATTATCACGGTCCCGCCGGTCGAGGGCAAACTGACGCCGAACGCCATAATAAAGGCGCTGGAGACCAACGCGCACTTCCCCCACATGGCCAAGCCGCGCCTCGTCTACATCTCCAATGCCACCGAGGTCGGAACCCTTTATACGAAGGCTGAGCTCAAGGCGATTTCGACTCTGTGTCGCGAGCGCGGATTGTTGTTGTTGCTTGACGGTGCTCGATTAGGTGCTGCTTTGTCTGCCGACAAGAATGATCTGACGCTCAAGGATATTGCGGAACTCACTGACATGTTTTGGATCGGTGGGACAAAGGTTGGGGCATTGTTGGGAGAGGCCATTATTATTTCAAACCCAGAACTGCGTGAAGATTTCGCCTTTCACGTTAAACAACGCGGCGCCCTATTGGCCAAAGGACGCATTCTGGGGCTCCAATTTCGTGAACTGTTCCGCGAAGGGCTCTATTTTGACCTTGCGCGTCACGCCAATGCTATGGCTGCCCGGCTATCTGACGGCCTTTCCAAGGCTGGAAATAAATTCGTCGCCGAAACCGAAACGAACCAGCTGTTCCCGATCCTTCCCAACGAACTGATCGCGCAATTGAAGGAGCGGTTCGATTTCTACGTTTGGGAGCCATACGATGCGAACAGCTCGATCACACGGCTGGTAACGTCCTGGGCTACCTCAGCGGAACAAGTGGACGCATTCATCGCGGAAGTTAACAAATCGACCTGATATGCTGAGTAGTTGCGAGAGCCAATTGGATGATGAACAAAGTCTGCTAAGCTGGACGTTGCTGCCTTTGCTGCAAACTGCAGCATCGGTCAATTTGGGCTCAAAGCGGACATCTGTGTTTTTGGCCAGACTTGTGATTACATCAGAAATACAAAAGGCGGGTTCGTTGATGTTGCAGGTGATCGCGAAATATCTATCGTTATCCCGGCAATCTATGATTGAAGGTAAGAGTGTGCCATAGAAAGCCTCAGGGCAGGCGTTCATTTACGCTAAAGTGTGGAATTGAAAGATGAGCACGACTGAGGGATCCAAACGTCTGGGCGGGATCAGTGATGCATTCTCTGACCGGAACTTTCGGATCTATTCCGTTGGATCGATTGGGTCGTGGATCAGTTTCTTTGTTCAGATCGTCACGGTATCCTGGCTGACATGGGAATTGACCGGGTCAACCAAATGGTTGGCGATCATGGCGCTTTTGGACATTGTCCCAAATGTTGTGTTGATGCCGATTGCGGGGGCGATTTCAGATCGGTTTGATCGCCACAAGATCATGCTGGTGACCAGTATCTTGTTGTTTTTGCAGGCCGCCTTGCTTGCGCTGGTGGCTTGGGCGGACATGTTGACGATCTGGACACTGGCTGTTCTTGTTTTGATGCACGGTATTTTCATTAGTCTGATGGTTCCGGCAATGTATGGGATTATCCCCCGTTTTGTCGGCCGAGCGGTGATGCCTTCGGCGATTGCGGTGGCATCGGCCTATTCCCAGTTGGCGCTTTTTGTCGGTCCTGCGCTGGCGGGGTGGATTATTGCGGAACACGGAACGACGGTGGCGTTTGTGGTGAACGCGCTTGGGTATCTTTTGCTGATTTGCGCGTTTTTACGGATGAGAACGCCCGCTGACTATGTTCCGCCAGAGCGATCGACACGATCTTTTGTGGGCGATATCTGGGATGGTGCGATCTACATTTTTGAGCGTAAGACCATCTGGTCATTGTTGTTGATCATGTTGGTTGCTGATGCCGTAGCTTTGGGGTTCATTCATATGTTGCCCGCCTATGCGGACACGGTGTTGGGTCTGGGGGTGGTTGGCATGACGACCATTCTGGCCATGCGCGGCTTGGGGGCGATATGTGCGGCCCTCAGGTTGGCCTATCTTGGTGCGCCAGCGGCACGGGTGAACTCTGTTTTATGGGCGTTTCTGGCAGCGCTTCTTGCGTTGGGGGTGTTGGTTCAGACGCGCAATCTCTATCTGGCGGCGGGCATCGCTGTTGTGATGGGGTTTGCGGGGGAAACAAAGAACACGGGGATTATGACAATCATCCAGCTTGCGGTTGACGAAAATCAACGCGGGCGGGTGATGGGAACGGCTTTCATGTTTTCGCAGTTGGCTGCAGGAATCGGCGCCTATCTGATTGGGGCCTTTTCGGTAGAGGCAGGCGTTCAGCTACCAACGACGGTTGCTGTTTGTGTCGGCCTTGGATTTTGGGGGTTTATATTTTTGCAGCGAAAGAAGTTATTTCAGGACCGCTTTTGAGGGTTGATGGCCCGTTTCTGAAACCCCGGTTGTTCGATTGGCGGCCTGATATTTGCAAGCGCTTGAAAAACAAAAACGGCGGCACCCGGGAGGAGGGATACCGCCGCTCTGATCGCGTCCGGCTCAGGGAGGAGGAGAGAGCCATTCGCAAAGGGGTGGACCGATCTGAAAGGCAAATCGATCCGGTAACAGGCGCAGGAAGAGGGGGAGGAGGGTTGCGCCCGTGTTCTGGTGCGGCCTTAGCCGTAAACTGCTTCGTGTGCTGCGGCGTGAATGCCGGCGCGGTAGATGCCCATGTCTGCCAGCGTCTTGCTGTCCAGTCTGGACAGTTCACGCACGGTTGTGCGGTAGGCGCGGTAGTCAGAGACGTTCTGCATCAGCTTGTGAACGCCTGCGCTGATTTCAAGCGCGAGGCCATCGGTGCGGGTTTCGGTTGCGAATGCCATGTTTTTCATCCTTGGGTCATGCGCTAGAAGAGGCGCTGTTGTTGAGACTGAACATAAACAAATGCTGCACCTGCACAACGGATGAGATCGCATTTCCGATATGCGTTTAACGCATGGCTTTCGTGTATATGGCTGACCTTAGGTCATACCTTCGACACATTTTGTGATTTCCCCGACATTGCGGCGTTGACCCCTTGCAGACTGGGAAAATTCTGCCACCTATGGCCCCTGAAACGCGGAGGCCTGAAATGAGCGAAATTAAACAGGATTTGTTGGCAGAGCTGAACCGATTGGAATTGCCAGACGGGGGAACGCTGGTGTCGCGCGATATGGTGCGGGCGATTTCGATTGACGACGGCGTGGCAAAGTTTGTGATCGAGGCCCCCTCGGCTGAGATGGCACAACAGATGGAGCCGTTGCGTGCGGCGGCGGAACGGGCGGCTTTGTCGGTACAGGGGATCAGGCAGGCCAGCGTTATTTTGACGGCGCATCAGGCGAGCGCAGCGGCACGCCCGGCTGCTCCGAAAGGCCCGGCACCCAGCCTCAAAATGGGGGGGCACCCGACTGGGGGGGATAACTCCATCCGCCCATCTGGGGTGAAATCCATCCTTGCAGTGGCTTCTGGCAAGGGCGGTGTTGGTAAATCCACTGTGTCGTCAAATCTTGCCGTGGCGCTGGCCAAGCAGGGGCGCAAAGTTGGCCTGCTGGATGCGGATATCTATGGCCCCTCGCAGCCGCGCATGATGGGTGTCAGTAAACGCCCGGCCAGCCCGGATGGAAAAATTATTGAACCTCTGCAAGCCCACGGCGTGACGATGATGTCCATTGGCTTGATGTTGGACCCGGACAAGGCGGTGGTCTGGCGTGGCCCGATGTTGATGGGGGCCTTGCAGCAGATGATGTCGCAGGTGCGTTGGGGTGAGCTGGATGTTTTGATCGTCGATATGCCGCCCGGCACGGGTGATGTGCAACTGACCCTGTGTCAACGCGCAGCACCCACCGGCGCATTGGTGGTATCGACCCCGCAAGATGTGGCCCTGCTGGATGCGCGCAAAGCACTAGACATGTTCAACACGTTGAAAACGCCGGTGCTGGGATTGATCGAAAATATGTCGACATTCCATTGCCCCAACTGCGGGCATGAGGCGCAGATCTTTGGTCATGGCGGTGTGAAAGCCGAGGCCGACAAGCTTGGTTTGCCGTTCCTTGGGGCTTTGCCGATTGACCTGGATACCCGCCTTGCAGGCGATGGTGGTACCCCGATTGCGCTGGGCGATGGCCCAGTGGCGCAGGCCTATGCACAGCTGGCTGACAGGTTGGTGCAGGGTGGGATGGCCTAGGGATGCGATATTTGTCGCAACCCGTCTCACACAATGTCGCAAAAGGGGCTGGCTTTGGGGCCAGCGCTTTTGTAGGAACGTCTGAATCTTTAGTTTAGCGGAGTCCCGACTCATGGCGAAAATCACATATATCGAGCATAGCGGCACAGAACATGTTGTTGAGGTCGCCAATGGCCTGACCGTCATGGAAGGTGCTCGTGACAACAATATCCCCGGCATTGAGGCCGACTGCGGCGGGGCTTGCGCCTGCTCAACCTGCCACGTTTATGTGCATGCCGATTGGGCTGAAAAAGTCCCGGCCAAGGACGATATGGAAGAAGATATGCTGGACTTTGCGTTTGAGCCTGATCCAGCCCGTTCACGTCTGACTTGCCAGATCAAGGTAACAGACGCATTGGACGGCTTGGTTGTTCAGATGCCTGAAAAGCAGATCTGATGAGCTTTGGGCGGGTACATCGTGTCCGTTGCATTCTGATGAGCTTGAATAAAACTGCGTATCTAAGGGGGCTCACTTCGGCCCTCTTTTTCTTTTGCGTCACTCCGGTTGCTTTAGCGCAAGACCGGATTTTACCCGATGCTTTTCTTGATCAGGTGGTGGGGAAAACTGTAACCTTCACTGACCGCGTATCTGGGCAACCAACTGGAGTGGAGCAGTATTTACACCGGGATACATCCGTTTGGGCGGATGAAACTGGCCGTTGTACCTACGGATCAATCGAAATACGCGGGCCGTATCTTTGTTTTCTTTATGAAGACTTCCCAGAGGCCGACAATTGCTGGCTGCCCCATATCTTGAGCGGGCAGTTGACAGTGCTGTCACAAAAAACATGGCAGATTCAAATCGCATCAGGTTACAGTGACGAACCTGTTGTGTGTGAGAGCGCTCCGATTTCGTGATCAGGTTGGTGGCTCGGACGACCAGACCCTTCTTGAAGACTGGAGATCTAGCTCAGATAGTAGTTTTGGGGTGCCAAAGGAGCAGGTGGTTCTATTCCCAAGTGCGGCGTCAAACTGATCTCTATCGTTCGGCACATTGCATCGAGCGGCAGACCATTCACCGTTTCCCCAAACGGGTTTGATAGCTCCTCGGTGACCTCAGCCAGACCAAAGAACATATAGGCGACCACGCCGACAAACAGTGGTGTTAGCCATCCTGCGCCTTCGATCAGGCCAAAGGGGAGCAACAAGCAATAGAGGTACGTGGTGCGAAAGATCAGCAGCGAATAGACATAGGGAAGTGGTGTGGTGGCAATGCGTTCACATCCCGCCTGCGCCAAAGCAATGGATCCCAACCGTTCACTCAGGGCCTTGCGGGCAAAGCCATCAACCTCGGCTTTGGCGATCTCGACTGTTATCTGATTGAGTGCGGCGCAGGGAGGGTGGGCGTTGTCTGAAAAGTCTGTATCGCACCACTCTATGGCTGCTTTTGTGTCAGGCAGACGTCTTAGATTGATCCGGTGTAAGTGAATAAAACCCAAGGCCAACCGGATCACACGTTCACGGGCCGCGAGGTCCGGCAGGAATAACGAGGTTTCGCGTCCCAAATTACGCAGATCGGCCACCAGCTGCCCCCAGAGCTTGCGCCCCTCCCACCAGCGGTCATAAGCGGCGTTGTTGCGAAAGCCCAAAAACAGCGACAGAGCGACGCCAAATACAGCAAAGGGTGCGGCATTGGTGTGGGGCAGGGTAACGCCGTATTTGTCGATGGCCACAAGAATGGCAGCCAGAACACTTACGCCCAATACGCGCGGTAAGATCTTTGGCAGAACCGAGCCACGCATGGCAAAGAGCAGCTGCCAGAAGCCAGGTTGGTCGCGCACGATCATAGCGTTACTCCGGTATGATTATAAAGCCCGCCAGCCGATATCACGACGGTGAAACCCTTGTGGCCAGTCAATCTGATTGACCATGGCATAGGCCCGGTCGCGTGCCTCTTGCAGGTTTGTGCCGCGTGCGGTGACATTCAGAACCCGGCCACCAGTGGCGATGATCTGGCTATCGCGCTGGGCGGTACCTGCGTGAAAGACCATGTTTTTGCTGTCCTCGGGGCATGTGGCGAGCCCGTTGATCACAGAACCTTTTTCATATGATCCCGGATAACCATTTGCGGCCAGAACCACGGTTACGGCGTGATCATCGGCCCAGTTGACTTGAGCGTCATTCAGGCGCCCCTCGGCGGCGGCCTGCAATAGGTCCAGCACCTGCGCGCCTAGGCGCATCATCAGCACCTGACATTCGGGATCGCCAAAACGCACGTTGTATTCGACAAGGCGCGGCTGGCCGTCTTTGATCATCAGGCCAGCATAAAGCACACCTTGATAAGGCATGCCACGCGCGGCCATAGCTTGCATGGTGGGTTTGACAATCTCGGCCATGGCTTTGGCTTCGATCTCGGCGGACAGAACTGGGGCGGGGGAATAGGCACCCATGCCGCCCGTATTGGGGCCAGTGTCGCCTTCGCCGACGCGTTTGTGATCTTGTGCAGTGCCAATGGCCAGCACGTCTTCGCCGTCAACCAGAACGAACAAAGACGCTTCCTCGCCTTCCATGAATTCCTCAATCACCACCTCGGCGCCCGCACCACCAAAAGTGCCGCCGAACATGTCGTCGATGGCATCGAGCGCTTGCTCTTCGGTTTCAGCCACGATCACACCTTTGCCTGCGGCCAGACCGTCGGCCTTGACCACAATCGGTGCGCCTTGTGCGCGGATGTAAGTCTTGGCCGCTTCAGCGTCGGTGAAATGGGCGTAGCCAGCTGTGGGCGCATTGGCCGCGTCACAAATTTCCTTGGTGAAGTTTTTTGAGGCTTCCAGCTGTGCGGCGGCTTTTGAGGGGCCAAAGGTTAAAATGCCCGCCTCTCGCAAGCGGTCGGCCACGCCAGCGGCCAACGGGGCCTCGGGGCCGACGATGACGAAATCAATGGCGTTTTCGCTGCAGAAGGTGGCCACTGCCGCCCCATCATTGATATCCAGCGCGGCACATTCGGCGATTTGGGCCATGCCGGCATTACCCGGGGCCACGATCAGCTTGTCACATTTGGGGTTCTGCATGACCGCCCATGCCAGCGCATGTTCACGCCCGCCACTGCCGAGGATGAGAATATTCATGAAGATCACCTTGCCTTGCCAATCTTGAGGCGGTTTAAGCTGTGTTGCAGGTGCAGGCAAGCGGTGTTCAATTAACCATGGTGCGAACAAACTATAATAGATTGAGTAACCCGGATTTATGGGCGCGCATTCAAGAATATACTTTTCCGGACAAAGCCGATGGAATCAGTTTTGCTTACTGGCTTATGTCAGATACGGGTATGAGTATAACGCGTGCAACGCAGGCCATCGAGGAGTATCGTAAATTTGCCTATCTTTGTACGATTTCATCGCGTCGGTTAGTACCATCCAAGATCGTAGATGAGGTGTGGCACATTCATTTAACTCATACGAAAGATTACTGGGGGCGATTTTGCCCCGAAGTGTTGAACAAAGAGCTGCATCACGTTCCCGGAAAGGCGGACAGCCAGAGAGAAGATGAAGCACTTACTCATGGGCTTTACGAAAGAGAGTTTGGGCATGCTCCACCATATAAAATCTGGCCGCAGTTAATACATTTGTTGGCGTGTCTTAGTGGTTTGTTCGTAGCAGGGTCTTCAATTTTTGGATTGGTCACGTACAAAAACGGATTGTATCTTATTGGTGTATTTGTTGGCGCATATTTGGTTGCGCATTTCGGTGATTGGCGTTTTTGGCGCGGCGACCACGGTGGTTGTAGCGGCTGTGGAGGCGATTGACCCATGCTCAAAGGGAAAGTTTAGATGTCCGACCTGATCGATGACCCACATCCGGGTCAGAATATGCCTGAGTTCACTGTGTCCGAGATTTCAGGTGAGGTGAAACGCACGCTTGAAGGGACGTTTGGCCGTATCCGGGTGAAGGGTGAGGTTGGGCGCGTGTTCAAAGCCCGATCCGGGCACCTTTATTATGATGTCAAAGACGACAAGAGCGTATTGGCTTGCACCACATGGAAAGGGCAGGTGTCTGGCCTGTCTGTTGTGCCTGAAGAGGGGCTTGAGGTGGTTGTCACCGGCCGCCTGACGGCGTTTGGTGCGCAGTCGAAATACAACATGAATGTGGATGAGGTTGCGGTTGCGGGGCAGGGTGCTTTGATGGCGCTGTTGGAAAAGCGCAAAAAGCAGCTGGCCAGCGAAGGTCTGTTCGAGGCGTCGCGCAAAAAGCCATTGCCCTATCTGCCGGGCGTGATTGGGGTTGTGACCTCGCCTTCAGGGGCGGTTATTCGTGATATTTTGCACCGGCTGAGGGATCGGTTCCCGCGCAAGGTGCTGATTTGGCCAGTGGCGGTACAGGGTGATCGGTGTGCGCCAGAGGTGTCGGCGGCGGTGCGTGGGTTCAACGAATTTACCCCCGGCGGAGCACTTCCGCGGCCTGATCTGATCATTGTGGCGCGTGGTGGAGGGTCCATTGAGGACCTTTGGGGCTTCAATGAGGAAACAGTTGCCCGGGCCGTGGCCGAGTCTGATATTCCGGTGATTTCTGCGGTTGGACACGAAACCGATACGACGCTGATTGATTATGTATCCGATCAACGCGCGCCAACACCCACAGCAGCGGCGGAACTGGCTGTGCCGGTGCGCATGGATCTGTTGGCGTGGCTGGGGGAGCAGGATGCGCGGCTGACCCATGCGCTGACGTCTGGATTGTCACGCCGTCAGCAGCGCCTGCGCGACCTTTCCCGTGCCTTGCCACGGGCAGAGAGCCTGTTGGAAGGACCACGCCAGCGGTTGGATCTGCAGGCTGAACGCCTGCCTGCGATGTTGACGGGGCTGGTGCAGCGCAAACGGGTGCATCTGCTGGAACGTGCCGGGGCGTTGCGTCCGGGTTTGTTGCGCCGGGGATTGGACAATGACAAACGCCGCCTTGCGCAAATATCGGCGCGGTTGAACCCCGAGGCGCTTTTGCGCGAAAATACCCGCCGCCAAAAAGATCTGACCCAGATCAGCACGCGGTTCACTACCGCAGCTATCCGACAGGTGGGCGCATGGCGTGACCGGCTTGAGGGCATGGAGCGCCTGCGTCAGACGGTTGGCTATCAGGCCACGCTTAACCGAGGTTATGCTGTCGTGCGCAGCGGCGATAAGGTTCTGACAACGCTTGCAAAAGCGCAAAGCGAAACGGCGCTGGAGGTGCAATTTTCTGATGGCGTATTGCCGGTTCAGGTGGGGGACACTGCGACTGTCAAACCCATTGAAAAACCCGCCCCCAAACCTGCATCAAAACCCCGTAAGACCCCGCCGACTTCGGATGATCAGGGCAGCCTGTTTTAACGGTTTTAAACCCCAATCTTGGGCCCAAGACACAGCAACGGGTCGGCGCTTTGGTCGACCTCATAAAGCGTTGTGCTGGCGGGGTCATTTTCGAACTGTGCGATCATGCCGTTGCCGGATTGCACAAAGCTCCAGCATTGTGGGTTGGGGGATTCGTCATAGAGAAAGCAAATCAGATCACCATCGGGGTACCAGGTTCCCTCTTGGCATTCACCATCAAGAAACGACCAGCGTACCCGGCGGTTTTTCAGATACTCCTCGGCGCCGTACGCATTTCCACCTGAGCCGTAGTAGAAGGTTTTGCCCTCAGTATAGGTTTCGAACTCCTGTGCGGTCATGAAAGATTCCGCCTGAGCCGTTTCGGACAAGGCCAAAAAGCAAAATAGAAAGGTGTTCAATTTCATCGCAATCGCCTGAGAAATGTTACCGATAACCGTTACCGCGACCAGTGCAGGGTTTCCTATCAACGACATTGGTGCCGGATCGGGGGATATTCCAGCGTTTATTAGGGGCTTCATGTCGTTTTTGGTCTCGCCTTGACGGCATCTCCCTTGTATCTGTGCAGGTCAGACAAAGACAGAGGGCATCTCATGGCACTGGACGATCGCAAGGGCGTGTGGAAATCGGGTAAAGGCAAAGGGCGCAGAACGCCTAAAGGCCGTCAAGTGGATGACACCGCCTGGGACGAGGTCCGCGAACTGCTGGGCGATGCCCCGCGTGATCGTGATCTTTTGATCGAATTTCTGCACCTGATCCAAGATCGTTTTGGCCATCTGTCTGCCGCTCACCTGCGCGCACTGGCTGAAGAAATGCGTGTTGGGCAGGCCGAGATTTACGAAGTTGCAACCTTCTATGCCCACTTTGATGTGGTCAAAGAGGACGACACACCGCCGCCAGCCCTGACCATCCGAGTTTGCGATTCGCTGAGCTGCGAAATGGCCGGTGCTGAGCAGCTGCAAAGGGCGCTTGAAGACGGTCTTGATGCCACGCAGGTTCGTGTATTGCGAGCGCCTTGCATGGGCCGCTGTGATACAGCACCTGTGTTGGAAATTGGCCACAACCATATTGATCATGCGACCCCTGAAAAGGTGCAGGCGGCGATTGCGAATGATGACACGCACGCGCATGTGCCTGAGTACGAAGGCTTTGCAGCCTACAAGGCCGATGGCGGTTACGCCAAACTGGCTGAGCTGCGTGCTGGCGGTGATTTTGAGACTGTTCAGCAAGAGCTGCTTGATTCTGGCCTGCGTGGCCTTGGTGGCGCAGGTTTCCCATCAGGTCGCAAGTGGGGTTTTGTTCGGGCTGAGGCAGGCCCACGCTATCTGGCTGTAAACGGTGACGAAGGCGAACCGGGCACGTTCAAAGACCGCTACTATCTTGAGCGTACACCGCACCCTTTCCTTGAGGGGATGCTAATCGCGGCTTGGGCGGTTGAGGCAGAAAAGTGCTTTATCTACATGCGCGATGAATATCCTGCCGTGTTGAAAATTCTGGCAACCGAGATTGCCGCGCTTGAAGAAGCGGGCATTGTTGAGCCGGGTTATATCGACCTGCGCCGCGGTGCCGGGGCTTATATTTGCGGCGAAGAAAGCGCGATGATCGAATCGATTGAAGGTAAGCGCGGTCTGCCGCGTCACCGTCCGCCATTTGTGGCGCAGGTGGGGATCTTCAATCGTCCGACCTTGGTGAACAACGTTGAAACCCTGTATTGGGTGGCGCGTGTTCTACGCGAAGGCAAAGAGATCCTCAGCAGTGTTGAGAAAAACGGCCGCAAGGGTCTGCGCTCTTACTCGGTTTCGGGTCGTGTGAAGAACCCGGGTGTGCATCTTTTGCCAGCCGGGTCGACTATCACTGACATCATCGAAGCCTGCGGTGGCATGCTAGATGGTCAAACCTTCAAGGCGTATCAGCCCGGTGGGCCATCTTCGGGCCTGCTGCCGGCGTCGATGGATGATATCCCGCTGGATTTTGACACGTTGCAGCCGCATGGCACCTTTATTGGATCCGCTGCTGTGGTCGTGTTGAGCGAACAGGACAGTGCCAAGGATGCCGCATTGAACATGCTGCGCTTCTTTGAAGACGAAAGCTGTGGCCAGTGTACGCCGTGCCGGGTTGGTTGTGAAAAAGCGGTCAAGTTGATGCAGGCAGATACCTGGGATCAACCACTGCTGGAAGAGCTATGCACCGCCATGGGCGACGCGTCGATCTGTGGTCTGGGGCAAGCGGCGCCAAACCCGATCCGTCTGACAATGAAGCACTTTCCGGACGAAGTGTAAGGACCAAATATAAGCAGACCCGTGCCGATCTTGGGTCTGACGCGACGGCAGCCGGGACAGGCTGCTAAAGACAAGGTTAACTGTTCTCTGAGAACTTAGAGCAAGAGCACGGATGACCGTTTTTGAAGAAATCGTCTTGAGACAGTCCATCATGTTAAGTGGGCTGTCTTTTGGTTTTCTGATGGCGCTGATTTTTGCTGTGTGCTTCTGCTATCGTGGGCCATCAAAGCGCAAAACCATCATTAAGGTGCTGACACCGCTTGCTTTTGCTGTTGCGGGATACGTTAATTTTGCAGCACCTCTGGTGGTGTTGGGATTGCTGCTCTCTGCGATTGGCGATGCCTTCCTGTCGCGTGAGGGAGAAAAGAGCTTTCTCATCGGGTTGATTGCCTTTGCCGTGGCGCATGTGCTGTACATCGCGCATTTCCTTCCGATGGCGTCACTGGTTGAGCTCGCATGGTTCCCGGTTGTGCTGCTTGTGGTGTTGGCCCTGTCAACAGAGCGATGGTTGATCCCTTACACCGATGACATGGCTTGGCCCGTGCGGGTCTATGTTCTGCTGATCACTGTGATGGGTTGCGCGGCACTAGGGCTGAGCGGGCGCGAGGTGGCAGTGCTTGGGGCTTTTGCCTTTATCTTGTCCGACCTGATTTTGGCGATCAATTTGTTCCGATTGACCACAGCATCTCGCTGGTTGATCCCAAGTGAAATCGCGCTTTGGATTTTCTATGTTCTGGGACAGGCGGGGATCTTGATTGGCGCAGGCTTTGCGCGGCCGCTCTTTTCAATCTGATCATCTGCCTTTAGGGGAAAGAAGGGATGATCGGAGACCGCAATGGCATTTTTCAAAAAGCTCAAGGACAAGCTGTTTAAATCTTCTTCGAAACTTGAAGAGGGGCTGGATGCCATTGTTGAAGATGGTGGCGAAGAAGAGGTGCTGACAGTTGAAACCGAAGTCAGTGTTGACGCGGCTCCCGCTGTCGTTGAAGCAACTCCAGAGCCAGAGCCAGAGCCAGAGCCAGAGCCAGAGCCAGAGCCAGAGCCAGAGCCAGAGCCAGAGCCAGAGCCAGAGCCAGAGCCAGAGCCAGAGCCAGAGCCAGAGGTCATATCTGTGCCGGATCCAGAACCGGTACCTGAGCCAGCCGTTGTTTCCGAACCTGCACCAGCTGCACAATCCACCGCGGCAAAGCCGGGTCTGCTTGGTCGGCTGCTGGGACGTGGTGAGAATAAAACCGTTGTTCGCCGCGCGCTGGACGATGATATGTTGGAGCAGCTCGAGGAATTGCTGATCACCGCCGATATGGGCGTGGATACGGCGTTGCGTGTGACGGCCAACATGGCCGAAGGACGGATGGGCAAACGTTTGTCCACGCAAGAGATCAAAGAGCTGCTGGCCAGCGAGATTGCCCGGATCATGGAGCCAGTTGCGCGCCCGATGCCACTATATCCAAACCGTCCGCAGGTGGTGCTGGTGGTTGGTGTTAACGGATCGGGGAAAACCACGACCATCGGAAAATTGGCCAGCCAGTTCCGCGCGGCTGGTAAAAAGGTGGTCATTGCGGCGGGGGATACCTTTCGTGCCGCCGCTGTTGAGCAACTTCAGGTCTGGGGTGATCGTGCCGGTGTTCCGGTTCTGACGGCCCCCGAAGGATCGGATCCGGCGAGCCTTGCATTTGATGCGATGGAGCAGGCTCAGAAAGATGGTGCCGATCTGTTGATGATCGACACCGCAGGCCGCTTGCAGAACCGTCAGGATCTGATGGAAGAACTGGCCAAAATTGTCCGCGTCATTCGCAAGAAAGACCCAAGCGCACCACACAATACTCTGTTGGTGCTGGACGCCACCACCGGGCAGAACGCACTTAGTCAGGTCTCAACTTTCCAGAAACTGGCAGATGTGTCTGGCCTTGTCATGACTAAGCTGGACGGCACCGCCAAAGGCGGGGTTCTGGTGGCGCTGGCAGACAAATTTGGCTTGCCAATCCATGCCATTGGTGTTGGTGAGCAGATCGATGACCTTGCCCCGTTTGACCCAGAAGAGTTTGCCGCTGCACTGACCGGCTTGGATGCGAATTAAACGCCATAGCATTGGCAGTTCCCAATGAGTGACTGGCTTATCTCGCTTGAAGGGACGGAAGCCGGTCATCACTGGGCGCTGGGGTTGGCTATTTGGGCAGCGTTTTTGCATGCCGTCTTTGGCGCGCTGCAAAAGGGGCGGCATGATCCTTGGCTGACCCGCGGCGCGATTGATTTCAGTTACTGCATCATGTCGGCGCCGTTTGCGTTTTTTATCGTGCCCTGGCCTGAGCCGCATATGTGGCCGATCTTTTTCGGGGCATGGGCGCTGCATCTGGTTTACAAGATCCTGCAGGCAATGGCGTATACCCGTGGAGCCTATACCGTGGTTTATCCGGTCGTGCGGGGCACCGGGCCGTTGTTTACGGTGATCGGGGCTTATCTGCTGTTTGGCGAATCTTTCACGGTTGTTCAGTGGCTTGGTGTCGGGGTGTTGTTGTGTGGGATTTACGGTCTTGCCGTATACAATATGCGCACCATCGTGGCGCAGCGCGAGACATTGATAGCAGCACTTGGTTTGGCGGTTCTGACTGGTGTGTTTGTGGCGCTTTACACCACATTTGACGCTTACGGAATTCGCGCCACGGCAGATCCATTCACCTTTCTGGCGTGGTTTTTCATGTTTGATGGGTTGGTGATCCCGTTTTATGCCTACTACCGCTGGAAACACATGCCAGACGCACCGGCGCCTGCGCCTTTGATGTTCAGGGGTTTCATTGGCGGGTTGGTTGCCTATATGTCATTCGGATCCATCATGTTGGCGACACGGCTGGATAAGGTTGGCGAAGCTGCTGTGCTGCGCGAAACCTCGACCGTTTTTGCGGCCATCATCGGTTGGTTGGTGCTGCGTGAAACCGTGGGGCCGCGCCGTATTGCATTGATGACTTTGATTGCCGCAGGTGCGGTGATAGTGGAAATGGGCGGCTAAAGGCCACTGACAGTAAGGACAGACAGATGAGTGACACCAATTCCCCCAAATGGCTAAAGCCCGCATTAGAGTTTGGTCCGCTCCTTCTGTTCTTCGTGGCTTACCTTAAGCTAAAGGATCAGGTGTTTACCATTGGCGGCACTGAGTATCTGGGCTTTATCGTTGTGACAGCGGGCTTTATCCCGATTTTCCTACTGTCGATGGCTGCGCTGTGGAAGTTGACGGGGCATTTATCGAAAATGCAGATCATCACAGCCGTGCTGATTGTGGTCTTTGGCGGGCTTAGTGTCTGGTTCAATGATCCGAAGTTTTTCAAGATGAAACCAACGATCATCTATGTGCTGTTTGGCGGTGCATTGGCATTGGGGCTGATGCGTGGCAAATCCTATTTGCAATATGCGATGGACGGGCTGATGCCTCTGACCGACGAGGGTTGGATGATTTTGACACGCCGGATGATGGGATTTTTCTTTGCTCTGGCCATCCTCAATGAACTGATTTGGCGCACTCAGACTGAAGAAACCTGGGTCTATTTCAAAACTTTTGGTCTGACCGCGGCAATTTTTGTGTTCTTCATGACACAAGGTAAACTATTCAAAGATCACGGAATTGAAGAAAATAGCACTGAATAAACTACACAGTTTTTTGCGTGCTGGGAAAAGTTACTGGATTGCCAGTCTTTTGACGCAATTGCTTTTTAACCTACGCCAATGACCAGTAGCCTGTCCTATCGTTTGTGGTACGCCATTTCTTCTATTCCTCCGATAAATCCGGGGAATATTTTGCCATTGGTGGTTATGCTGATTCTCTGGGTCGGATTGCATCAGTTTCCGATAGATGAAGCCGCCATTTTTGTGATTTCGGTTGTAACGGCGCAGGGCTACATGGTTTGGCGAAACCTGCCGACTGCCGCTGCCAGCCTTAACTCAATCCAAGCGGGCAAACCGCATATGCTGCGCTGGCCCGTTATCATTGTCATAGCTCTAAGCGGCTTGCAGATATGGTTGAATGATCCGTTGTTTACGCAACGCGTGCTCAGCGGGATTTGTCTCTTCATTCTGATTGTGATGCTCTTGGGCATTCGGCGTGAACAGGCCTTGTTAGACCGTGTTGTACCAGCAGGCTTCCGTTTCGGGCGAGAGATCAAACGCGTCAGCCTTTTGCGGATCAACGCTTTGGTTCTGGCGATAGTGATCACTGTGAACGAAATCTTGATCGCCTCTGAGTCATTGGTCGTGTGGATCACGGTCATGCCCTTGCTGGCGATTCTGATGCACGGGTTTTATTGGTTCGCAGTTTTGTTGGTCCTGCCAAATGATGAGGCCAACCGAGGTTGACAGAGCTAGCAGCCGCTGATCTGCACAATCGGAATTGTTATCTGTTCTATTTCGAGGAATTGTGTAATGCGGCCTCAATCTTTTCCCAATCATCAGCGAAGACAACACTGCAAGGTGCGTTGATGTCTTGCGCCCAGACAAAGACTGACAGGAATGGAACGGCGTAAACTCGCGTGGCGTGAACAACGTTGGGCGCATTGTAAATTACGCTTCCGGCTGCGTGGTCTTGCCAGTCACCAGATCCGAACCTCCAACCGCTTGGTCCGGTCAACGGCATGTAGACCTCGGGGGCCAAATGTTTGTGATCGCGGTACAACGTATTTGGAGCCAAAAGAAAGAAGCCGAGTAAAAAATCGTCCGCGTGAAATAAGCTATTCTTTGGGCCAACCAGCAGGGTATGCATATTGCCGGTCTTGTATCCCTGTCCAACGTCTGCGCCTTTGGCATAAAACCCACCATCATCAACGCGCCAGTGCAACTTGTGCTTTGCAACGGTTAAGGCTGTTTTCAGTTTGAAGAATTTCCGATCAGTTAAGTTGGAAATTGCACAATCCAGAAGATCACCGTGTGCGGGGATGTATCCCGTAACATCGTTTGCCTCTGTCCCTGAATGCCCCACAGAATGAAGTACATTCAACATTTCATTGGTGCGTGGGTCTTTTTTGCATGCCAATGCGAGGCTGGCTTTGACTTCAAGGAAAAGATCTAGAACGGCGGTGTCACTAATGTTGTGTTCCAACTCTTCAGATGCTCCCAAATAAGCGTCTCAGTGCATAGTTACTTGAATACTCAACGAACTGCGCATCGCCGCCAAGCATCTTTTCTGACTTTTCAGCTCTAACGCAATTTCGGACACTCTTGACGTGTCTTTCCGCGCAAGATAAATCACCGGCGTGGCGATTTGTTACCAGATTGCGGGCCACGTTAAACTACACCGCTAAATAGGTCAGGATGAAAGCCCCCTTTCGCTTGATCGCGTTGGGGGTTTTTTCATGGGCCAAGCGCGCCCTGGAGGATGAAGATGACGAACGAATGGAATACACGCACCAAGCTGGTGCACGCGGGCAGCCGACGAAGCCAGTATAATGAGGTCAGCGAAGCGATCTTTCTAACCCAAGGGTTTGTCTATGACACGGCTGAGGATGCCGAGGCCCGGTTTCTGAACTCTGGTCCTGATGAGTTTATTTATGCCCGTTACGGCAACCCGACCGTAGCGATGTTCGAAGAGCGTATTGCCGCGCTTGAAGGCACAGAAGACGCTTTTGCGACGGCTAGCGGAATGGCCGCGGTGAGTGGTGCGTTGACGGCGATGCTGCGGTCTGGTGATCATGTGGTTGCGGCGCGGGCGTTGTTTGGCTCATGTCTTTATGTTCTCGAAGAGATCCTGACCCGTTTTGGGGTCGAAGTGTCCTTTGTTGATGGCACTGATCTGGCACAGTGGGAGGCCGCGATCCGGCCAGACACCAAACTGGTGTTCTTTGAATCCGTGGCCAACCCAACGCTGGAAATCGTCGATATCCGAGCAGTGTCTGAACTGGCCCATGCAGTTGGCGCACAGGTGGTGATTGATAACGTCTTTGCCACGCCGGTGTTTTCGCGCGCAGTCGAGCAGGGCGCAGATGTGGTGATTTATTCCGCGACCAAGCACATTGATGGCCAGGGCCGTGCTTTGGGTGGCGTTATTCTGGGCACGCGCGAGTTTATTCGTGGCACGATTGAACCCTACATGAAACACACTGGCGGATCGATGTCGCCTTTCACGGCATGGATCATGCTTAAGGGCATGGAAACCATTGATCTGCGGGTACGCGCGCAGGCGACCACGGCTCTGGCGATTGCTGAGGCGGTGCAAGGTCACGACAAATTGCAGCGGGCGATTTATCCGGGGCATCCCAGCCATGCGCAGCATGATCTGGTGATTGAGCAGATGACCAAAGGCGGCACAGTGGTTTCGCTTGATCTCAAAGGCGGGCAAGAAGCGGCGTTCCGTTTTCTGAATGCGCTTGAGATTGTTGTGATTTCTAACAATCTGGGCGATGCCAAATCAATTGCGACCCATCCGGCGACGACCACACACCAGCGTTTGTCAGATGAACAGAAAGCCTCGCTTGGTATTACTCCGGGTCTGATTCGCATGTCGGTCGGGATCGAAGATACGGATGACCTGATTAAAGACATCCTGAATGCTTTGAGCAAAGTTTAACCTGTTTAGAACTGCTCTTGAGACAAAATTGTGCCCTGTACAGCGGATTGAACGGGGCATATTTGACTGCTCAAATTGTGATTTCAAGCATGTCCGGCATCAGCGGAAAGGGTCAATGCGTTGACCCCGAGTTTGCTAAGCGCTGCTTCCCATTTATCAGAATCCGCGGTTTCAAATACCAGTGCCTGATCTGCCTCGGCAGTCAGCCAGCCATTTTCGGCAATCTCAGATTCCAGTTGTCCCGGACCCCAGCCGGCATAGCCGAGCGCCAGAATGGCACGTTCAGGGCCCCGGCCATCGGCAAAGTCTTCTAAAATATCAAGGGTGGCGGTCATCGCGAACTGCTTGTTCACATCCAGCGTGGAAATTGCAGAATGATAGCCATGTTCGTGCAGAACAAAGCCCCGACCATGTTCCACCGGTCCGCCAAAATGCACTGGCGTTTCGCGGGTGTCTGGCCCGATTTTGATCTCGAGCTGCTCCAACAGATCGTTAAGTCTTAGTTCATCAGTTGGTTTGTTGATAACCAAACCCATGGCGCCATCCTCAGAATGGGCACACATAAAGACAACCGATTGTGCAAACCTTGGATCTGCCATGCCGGGCATCGCTATAAGGACTTGACCACTAAGGTTAATTTCACTTTCCGTTGGGTTTTCGGGGTTTCTGCTCATGTTACAATGATGGGTCTCTTGCTCCAAAAGTGCAAGGGCAATGACACGCTTATCGCTGGAATGTGAGTTGGCATTTCACTTCAGATACCCCAAGTAAGAGACATGATGAGATTTGTGTTTTCCCTTTGCGTTGCGTTGTGCTCCTTGCTGCCCATGCTGGCGTTGGCTGGGCCTGCGGATGATATTGTTGATGCCCGTATTTTGCCCGGATGGCGTGGGACAAACGGTCAGCATACCTCTGCTTTGCAGTTGACCCTGAAAGATGGTTGGAAAACCTATTGGCGTGCGCCGGGTGATGCCGGCATTCCACCACGATTTAACTGGCAAGGGTCGCAAAATTTGGCTGGGGTCGAGGTGGTGTGGCCTGCGCCTATCGTTTTCAATCAAAGCGGGTTGCAAAGCTTGGGCTATAAAAATGTTCTGGTGTTGCCGCTGAAGATCACCCCAAAAAGAGCGGGAAAAGCAATCTCTTTAGATGGAAAGATAGAGATCGGCGTATGTCAGGATATTTGCGTGCCGGTTAGCTTGAAAGTTTCGCAAGAGCTGCCGCAACAGGCCGGCAAACGTGATCCGCGGATCGTGGCGGCATTAGCCGAACAACCCTATTCAGCGCGCGAAGCTGGCGTTTCGCACGTGTCGTGTCAGGTGACACCGGTACAAAATGGCATCAAGCTCAACGCAAAAATTACCCTTCCACGCAAAGGGAAATCAGAGTTTGTCGCGATTGAGGCTGGTGATCCTAAAATTTGGGTCGCACAAGCTGAGACGATGCGAAGAGGTCAGACGCTTTATGCCGAAACCACGCTTTATCATGCAGACAGCCGACCCTTTGCGCTCAACCGCTCTGACCTGCGGATCACGGTGATTGGTGGAAAATCTACCGTAGATATTCAGGGCTGCCCGGCAGGCTGATGCCTGTTACTTGCGTTTCAGATGTTCGTCCAGACGGGGCATGATTTCCACGAAATTGCAGGGTCGATGTCGGAAATCCAGCTGATTCGACAGGATTTCATCCCAAGCGTCTTTGCAAGCGCCAGGGCTGCCCGGCAAAGCAAAGAGATAGGTGCCGCCAGCCACGCCGCCGGTGGCGCGTGATTGTACGGCGCTGGTGCCGATTTTATTCATCGACACAATGGTGAAGACGGTACCAAAGGCATCGATTTCTTTTTCATAAACATCGCGGTGGGCCTCAACCGTGACGTCGCGGCCGGTCAAACCAGTGCCGCCTGTCGAAATCACCACATCAATGTCAGGATTTGCGATCCATGATCTAAGCTGACTGGCAATCGCCGCGCGATCATCACGAGAGATTGCGCGATCTGCCAAAATATGCCCGGCATTTTGTACCCTTGCGACCAACGTGTCGCCAGAACGATCATCGCTCAGGTCGCGCGTATCGCTGACTGTCAGAATGGCGATGCGTACGGGAATAAAGTCTTTGTTCTCGTCTATGCGGCTCATGGGATGTCCTGCAGATTAAAAGTCAAACCAATTGGGGGATGGGCCGAGGTTCACTACCTTTGTGGCGCCGATCATACCAGTCTGGCCCCAACTGTCATGGATATGGCCACAAACGGCAAGTTTGGGTTGGAGGCGTTCGATTGCCTCATAAATCGCGATAGACCCCACGGATTGGCCCATGGATGTCTGATCGGCAATGCCATTTGGTGGGGAGTGTAGCACCAGAATATCGGCCTGTTCGCACTGATCCAAGTAGCCACGTGCTTGATCTTCGCTCAGGTCGCAGGACCAGTCTCCGAAAGGCGTTTGCGGGACACCGTAACCAAGGCCAAAGATCTGCAAACCATCGATATTGATACCTGTCCCGTGCAGCACCTGCATGTTGGGAAGGGTAGCAACAGTTAGTTCATCTGCGCTTTCGCCATTTCCGGGCACAGCGATGATCGGAGCGGTGATGCCAGAGAGCAGCGCCAGCGCCTCTGGCAAACCCTGTCGCATGTTGCAAAAGTCGCCGGCGCCGATCACCAGATCAGCGTCTTTGCTGGCTGCGACCAGTTCTTGCGCATGTGATCTGGAATGGTGAAGGTCAGAAAAAGCGAGGACCTTCATGCGTCACCTTTGAGGCGGGCTTTGAGCTCTAGCAAATCGGCCCATGCCTCGCGCTTGGCATGCGGGTTGCGCAGCAGATAGGCGGGGTGAAACATAGGCAGAGCCGGTTTGCCATAGGCTTGTGTCCACTGCCCGCGCAGTCGGGTGATGCCGCGTCGTCCCAGTGCCGCCTGACAACTGATATTGCCGACCAGAACAATCACATCGGGGTTTGCCAGCTCGACATGCCGCTCCACAAAGGGCAGCAGCATGGCGATTTCTTCGGGCTTGGGATCGCGGTTTTGTGGGGGGCGCCACGGTAGGACATTGGTGATATAGGCGGACTGCGCCGGATCATCTGATGTTCGTGACAGGCCAATAGCCGCCAGCATTTTGTCGAGCAGTTGTCCAGCCCGGCCAACAAAGGGTTTGCCTTGTTGGTCCTCATCACGCCCCGGGGCCTCGCCCACCAGCATCAGGCGCGCGGCCGGGTTGCCATCGGCGAAGACGGTGTTGCGGGCACCGCGTTTCAGATCACAATGCGGATAGTTGGCAAGGGCCTCTTGCAATGCGGGCAGGGACGTGGCGGCTTTTGCCGCGCGCCGCGCATCAGTAACCGGATCAATGTCGGATGTTGCCACGGCGGGCGCTGGTTGTGCGGCTGCCTTGCGGGGTTTGGGTTTTTCTGGTGCTTCATAGCGATTGATTGGCGCGTCACAAATCGCCTCGGTCGCGCCAAGTTCAACCTGCCATTCCAGCAGGGCCTTTGCCGTATGATATTCAAGTGCCGAATCCATGAGGGATAGGCTAGCCTTTCACGTCAATGAGTGAAACAGTCAAACGCAACGGGCTGCGTGCCCGAACGCAAAAGTATCACCCTGAAAGAGGCCGTGAGAATGGATGATATCGAAGTCGTATGCCTGTGTCAGCACTATGACATGAAGGGCTTTTATGGGCGTGGTTTGGCAAAACATGCACCATGGGTCAAATTGAAGTTTCCCGATGAGGTCAAAGACCCGCTGAGCATTCGCCATGCGTTGGCTTTTTCGCCGGGCCCCGAAGATTTTACACCTTACCCCAATCTGGAACTGGTGTCGGGCGGGGGCGCTGGGGTTGATGCCGTGCTGAGCAATCCAAGCCTGCCGGATCACGTTGCGGTCACGCGGGTGATCGCAGCAGAGCAGGGGCAGATGATTTCGGGCTTTGCGCTGTGGCATATCGTAAACTGGCAACGGCAGATGCAGACCTATGTGTCGCAGCAAAAGGACGCGAACTGGAACGTCATTAACCGTACGCCGCCGTCCTCATTTCCTGTCGGGATCCTTGGATTTGGCAATATCGGATCCAGGCTGGCAAGCGCGTTACGGTTGTTGGGTTATCCGGTCAAGGTTTTGGCCCGAACACCACGGTCGACTGAGGATGGCACAATTGTTGTAAACGGACAGGCCGGGCTGAATGAAATTGCCAGAGAATCACGCGCCGTTGTTAACCTATTGCCGCTAACAGACGAAACGCAGGGCGTTTTGAATGCAGATTTCTTCAGCATGATGCGGGACGATTCCATCGTTATTAACTTGGGACGGGGTGCGCACCTGAATGAGGATGATTTGATTGTGGCCCTCGATACTGGCCATCCTGCTGCCGCAGTGCTGGATACTTTCGCGACTGAACCACTACCCCGCAATCACCCGTTTTGGGCGCATGAACGTATTTTTGTGACGCCACATGTGGCTGGCGATGGGGAGCCAGAGGAGATTGCCCGTTTCATTGCTGAGGGGATCCGACGGTTCGAAGATGGCAAAGCCCCCGCTGGATTGGTTGACCGGGCTACGGGTTATTAAGTGCAGACCCTCTTGCCCCTCTTGGCCTTCGCCCCCTATAAGCGGGCGAAACCGATTAGGAGCGGCGGATGACCTTTTCACATTCCCATCTTCTGGGGATCGAACCCCTTGCACCTTCGGATATTACCGCAATTCTGGATCTGGCCGATCAGTATGTTGAACTGAACCGGCGTGATCTGAAGCACAGCAATGTGTTGGCGGGTTTGACGCAGGTCAACATGTTCTTTGAAAATTCGACCCGGACGCAGGCCAGTTTCGAGCTGGCAGGTAAGCGTCTGGGCGCCGATGTGATGAACATGGCGATGCAAGCCAGTTCGATCAAAAAGGGCGAGACCTTGATTGATACGGCGATGACGCTGAATGCGATGCATCCTGATCTTTTGGTGGTGCGACACCCGCATTCTGGTGCGGTCGATCTGCTGGCGCAAAAGGTGAACTGTGCCGTGCTAAATGCAGGTGATGGGCGGCACGAACATCCGACGCAAGCGCTGCTGGATGCGCTGACCATTCGCCGCGCCAAGGGGCGTCTACATCGCCTGAATATTGCGATTTGTGGTGACATCGCGCATTCGCGGGTGGCGCGGTCCAATATTATGCTGCTCGGTAAGATGGAAAACCGCATTCGCCTGATTGGTCCACCAACCTTGATGCCGTCTGAGATTGGGGCTTTTGGGGTCGAAGTTTACGACGACATGGCCGAGGGTTTGAAAGACGTCGATGTGGTGATGATGCTACGCCTTCAGAAAGAGCGGATGGATGGTGGATTTATCCCGTCTGAGCGTGAATATTACCACCGCTATGGCCTTGATTTTGCCAAGCTCAGCCACGCCAAAGACGACGCGATCGTCATGCATCCCGGCCCGATGAACCGGGGCGTGGAAATCGATGGCGAGCTGGCCGATGATATTAACCGCAGTGTTATTCAAGAACAGGTCGAAATGGGTGTTGCCGTGCGCATGGCCGCGATGGAACTGCTGGCCCGCAACCGCCGCACCAAGTCACCGGAGGTCATGGCGTGAGCGACCGGTTTGAGATCAGTGCAGATGAGGTTGGGTTGGTCCGCTTGTTCCAGATTGACCTGCCTGCGGATCAGGTTGAGGCGTTTTCAGACGACTTGCAAAAAGTTCAACGCGCTCTCGGGGCAACTCAACTGAATACTGACTACGTCGAAGTATTCGCAGTGAGCGACCTGACCGGACTGGGGTTGGCCGGATATATGGCTGAAGGGCTGGGCATCGCGAAACAGGACTTTGCGGCAGAGCGTGTCCGTCTGGATGCGTTGGAGGGTCATATATTGGTGATCCTATCCAAAGCGTTCGAGCAGACGGTCCAGACACTGACACCCAAGGTACCCTTGCGTTGGGTCGGAACCTACGCTGAGGAAAGTGCAAACGTCACGTTTGAGCCGCTTCCTGATAAAAGCGCGCAAGGTGTGGCCCCGGTCGCGGTGAAAAAAACCGCATCGAACGCAGCCATTCAGGGGCGCGTGGCGACAGTAGTTTTGATTTTTCTGGCCCTGTTTGTCTGGGTGTTCATTAAGATAGCGGGATGAGAGGACACATATGACCATCCTTTTTAAGAACGCACGGTTGATCGACCCCGAAGCGGGTACCGACAGCAACGGCTGGCTTTTGATTGACGGGGGTACAATCCGCGCGACGGGCACTGGTTCAGACCTGCCAGAGGCTGACCAGATTGTGGACTGCAGGGGTAAATGCCTAGCTCCGGGGATAGTCGATATCGGCGTAAAGGTTTGTGAACCGGGTGAACGTCACAAAGAATCCTACCGCTCTGCCGGGGCAGCAGCTGCCGCAGGTGGCGTAACAACGATTGTGACCCGCCCTGACACGTCCCCGACAATTGATAACCCTGAAACGCTTGAATTTGTCTCACGCCGTGCCAACGAAGATGCGCCGGTGAATGTCCTGTCCATGGCGGCACTGACCAAAGGTCGTGAAGGCCGTGAGATGACTGAGATTGGCTTTCTGCGTGACGCAGGCGCAGTGGCGTTTACCGATTGCGACCATGTGGTGCGCGATACCAAGGTGCTGAGCCGGGCGTTTAGCTATGCGCGTTCTTTGGATGCGTTGGTGATGTGTCACCCACAAGAGCCGATCTTGTCTGCAGGTGCGGCGGCGACATCGGGTAAATTTGCCTCGCTCAAAGGTCTGCCAGCGGTGTCACCGATGGCCGAACGTATGGGGCTTGATCGCGATATTGCCCTGATCGAGATGACGGGCGTGCGCTATCACGGCGATCAGATTACTACGGCCCGTGCTTTGCCCGCATTGGAACGCGCCAAACGCAACGGCTTGGATATCACCGCAGGCGTGTCGATTCATCATTTGACGCTGAACGAATTGGATGTTGCTAACTATCGGACGTTTTTCAAGATCAAGCCGCCGTTGCGGTCCGAGGATGACCGGCAGGCGATTATTGCTGCCGTGCGCGATGGGTTGATCGATGTAATCTGCTCGATGCACACGCCGCAGGACGAAGAAAGCAAACGCCTGCCGTTTGAAGAGGCGGCCAGCGGTGCCGTTGGGCTGGAAACACTTCTTCCGGCGGCGTTGCGGCTGTATCATTCGGGTGATCTGAGCTTGCCGCAGTTGTTCAAGGCGATGGCCCTGAACCCTGCCAAACGCCTTGGTCTGTCGTCTGGTTGTCTGACGGAAGGGGCGGCAGCGGATGTGATCCTGTTTGACCCAGATCAGCCATTTGTAATGGATCGTAGCAAGCTGCGCTCAAAATCCAAGAATACCCCGTTTGATGAGGCACGAATGCAAGGTCAGGTTCTGGCCACTTACGTTGCCGGTGAACGCATTTACGAGGCGACCTGATGCCCCCGATTGAAAGCGCGACAACCATCCTGACCCTATGGGCCGTTATTGGTTATCTGTTGGGATCCATTCCTTTTGGTATGGTGCTGACCCGTGTGATGGGGCTGGGGAACTTGCGTGACATCGGGTCGGGCAACATCGGGGCCACGAACGTTTTGCGCACTGGCAACAAAGCTGCTGCTGCAGGAACCTTGATATTGGATGGCGGTAAGGGGGCTCTGGCGGTATTGCTGGCGCGCGCCTGTGCGGGGGAAGATGCCGCACAGATTGCGGCCCTGATGGCGATGATCGGGCATTGCTATCCGGTCTGGCTGGGCTTTCGCGGGGGCAAAGGCGTGGCGACGTTTCTGGGGTTGCTGTTGGCGCTGGCATGGCCTGTGGGAATTGCCTGTTGCCTAACATGGCTTGCCACTGCGGCGACCTCGCGTATTTCATCATTGGCGGCGATCGCTGCTGCGGCAAGTTCGACAATATGGGCGATCTTGCTGGGGCATGGTGCGATGGCGGTGCTGGCTCTGTTGCTGACATTGCTGATTTATTACCGGCATGCGGACAACATCAAACGGATCAAGGCCGGGACCGAACCCAAGATAGGCAAGACGTGATGCTTGCGTTCTTTGTGGCTTTTGATGTGCGTTAATATATATAGATATTAATAGCTTAACTGACGGGTGCTGTTTAGCCCCCGCCAGAATTTGCCAGTTGTTAACGGCCGATGCGCGCGTCACGGGCGCGGGTGATCCGCTCGTCTTGTGTGGTTGAGGACTGCACGTTGACCTGCGCTTTGGTTACGGTATTGTCCGAGGCTTCCTGAAAGTTGCGTAGCGGCTGGCGCTCGCTTGGGTCAGGCTGGGCAAAGGCCGGTGCTGAGGCGATGGTTGCAAGGGCTGCCACAGTCAGAGCGGCGGTTTTGATAAGGTTTGGACGTTTCATGGATCAAGTCCTTTCTGTGTTGTTCATGACTATGATGTGGGGCGCAATCTGGGCGTTTAAACCCTTGGGTCGATCAACCGTAATCGCATTTCAGTGAGGGGCCGTGAGAGGGTTTGTGAGAGGTTGAAACATATGCTGCTGAAGGTCACCGAGAATGCAAAACGGGCAGGCCCTGAGGCCCACCCGATGGGGGGAGTTTGTAATGTTTTTAGCGGCTTAACGGTCGCGACGTTCCACCAGTGCTGGGGAAATCCGCGCCTGTTGTCCGTCGCGCGTCTGGATGTTGGTTTGCGCCTTGGTGACGGTCTGCGCAGGGGCTTCCTTGAAGGCGCGCAGGGGTTGACGCTCGCTGGGATCCGGGCCGCCTTGGGCGGTGGCCGAGACGGCAAGGGTGGTGGCAGCAGCCAAAGACAGAGCGGCGGTTTTGAAAATATTGGTACGGGTCATGGATCAGATCCTTATGTTGTGTTCGTCTGATCCAAATGTGGGGCGTTTAGGGTGGGAAAGAAGGCTTGGGGCGATCAACCCTGATCGCGTTTCAGTTAGCACGCGTGAGGGCATGAGATTTGTGTACAGCCTGTACAGGTTGTACGCGGATTATGTACGCAAATGGCTTGGGGCGCGTCGTTGGGTGTGCCGAAACGTTTACTTCTTTTTAACAAACTGCGTCAGGATGACGATGCGCTGCCCCTCAACCCGGCCCTCGATGTGTTCGGGATTATCCTGCACCAGTGAGATACTGCGCACTGCGGTGCCACGTTTGGCGGTGAAGCCCGCGCCCTTGACCGGCAGGTCCTTGATCAGCACCACGGTGTCGCCTTGTGCCAGTGGCGTGCCGTTGCTGTCTTTGTGGGCGGTGGCGACAGCGACGTTATCCACCCATGCGCGCATGTCGTCATCGAGCCAGAGCTGATCGGACAGATCGCGCGCCCAGTCGTGATCGGAGAGGTGGTTGAGGAGGCGTGCGGCCATCACCTGCGTTGCCGGATCCTCGGACCACATAGAGGAGGCGAGGCAGCGCCAGTGATTGACGTTGTCGCCGTCCAGCGCGCGCAGGCACGTGGCGCAAAGGTTGACCACCGCGCCGTCCGGCCCGCCGGGGACGGGGTGAGCGGTGAGAGGGGCATCAGCCGAGCAAAGGGCGCAGGACATGAGGGGGGCTCCGGTGTTCAACAGGTTTGGCCGGGGTATAGGGGGAATGTGTGGTGGGGGATAGTGGAGAGTGGGGGAATGGTGGGTTGCACCCACTCTACGGTGTTTATTCGACAATGCCATTTTCATCTAACAAACCGAAGGGCAGAGCCAGACCGCGGGCGGAAGCGAAGCGCCCGCCCATGGGGGCGGTCGGGCGCTGCCCGTGCACGGCACGGGCCTTTGTGCATTTATACGCTGTGTCGGAGAAGCGAATAGCGATGCGCGTCTAAATAAACCTTCGAGATAGAAATACTTGAATTCACTCTCTGTCGAATAACTTCAGGAACTCGTTCGTCGGAGTTGGCGCCCAATATGATTTCAACGGGTTCCAATGCCATTATGGTCTTATAACCTGGAGTCGGATCACCTGTGGAGTGTACGCGCCACTCTTTTTCATACTCCCACTCTTCGGGTTTTTGATATGCAATTGCGTGCAAAACATCGGTGGGATTATAACCTTCCGACACAGTTTTTTGCTCATCAGCAAATTTCAAAAGGTCGAGTATTGTAAGTTTTGGGCGCTCAGAAGAGTATTGAACATCTAGTGGAACATGATCATCGTACTTGCGTATCAGGTCCTGCTTGAATCGATATTTTATGCAGTAGCCTTGATGTGAATTAGAGTAATGGCTCCACATAAGAGGGTTGTCCCAGCTCTCGGAAAAACAGCAAATAAATGCTTTTCGCCTTTGCTCATCCATAAGATTTGCTCCGGTGTTCATGACCCTCTGAACATTAGCTATCGTAGGGCGAAATGACTTTCGAATATTTCGCCTCTGAGCTGGCGTTGAGTTATTCGGGTACAACCTTGCAGCCGTTGCCTCTTCGATGATGAGTTTGCCGGGTCTAAATTTTTTAAAATACTCAACTATCTCGATAGCAGAGCTCTGCTTGAAACTCGGATTGCAATCGAATGGATCATTCTGACCTACTAATGATGAAAAATATATACGCCTAGAGTTAATTGCTTCCTTTAACTCGTCGCAAACAAATGGAGTTGAATCTGAACGATACCTATAGAGAAACTCAGGAAATTCGTTGTTTTTATTCAGGGTCATTTTTCAACAAGTTTTTATAAATAATATCTTATGTATGTTTCCGTTTCGTATGCAAATACGAATGGTCGATTGAACGGCTACGCGGATTTGGTTCAAAACCGAAAAGCTTCAATTATCCATCTTCAACGCCGAAATAAACGCCTCCTGCGGGATATCAACTTTCCCGAACTGACGCATCTTTTTCTTACCGGCTTTTTGTTTGTCCAGCAGTTTGCGTTTCCGGGTGGCGTCGCCGCCGTAGCATTTCGCGGTCACGTCCTTGCGCATGGCTGACAATGTTTCGCGCGCGATGACCTTGCCGCCGATGGCCGCTTGGATCGGGATTTTGAACATGTGGCGCGGGATCAGTTCTTTGAGCTTTTCGCACATCACACGCCCGCGTGTCTCGGCCCGGTCACGGTGGACCATCATCGACAGGGCATCGACCGGCTCGTCATTCACCAGGATCGACATCTTAACAAGATTATCCTCGCGGTAGCCTTCGAGCTGGTAATCAAAGCTGGCGTAGCCTTTGGTCACGGATTTCAGGCGGTCGTAGAAGTCAAACACCACCTCGTTCAGGGGCAGGTCATAGACGGCCATGGCGCGGGAGCCGGCATAGGTCAGGTCCATCTGGATGCCGCGGCGGTCCTGGCAGAGTTTGAGCACATCGCCGAGGTATTCGTCGGGCACCAGAATGGTCGCCTTGATGCGCGGTTCCTCGATATGGTCGACATAGGTCATGTCGGGCATGTCGGCGGGGTTATGCAGGTCGGTCTGGGTGCCGTCTTTTGCGTAGACGTGGTAGATCACGCTGGGCGCGGTGGTGATCAGTTCGATATCATATTCGCGCTCGATCCGGTCGCGGATCACCTCAAGGTGCAAGAGGCCCAAGAAGCCACAGCGGAAGCCAAAGCCGAGGGCGGCGGAGGTTTCCATCTCATAGCTGAAGGAGGCATCATTGAGGGCGAGCTTTTCGATGGCGTCGCGCATGTCTTCGAATTCGGCGCTATCGACGGGGAAGAGGCCACAGAAGACCACGGGTTGCGAGGGGGCAAAGCCGGGCAGGGGTTCTGTGGTGCCCTTTTTCTCGTGCGTGATGGTATCACCGACTTTGGTATCGCGGACTTGTTTGATCGAGGCGGTGATAAAGCCGATCTCGCCGGGGCCAAGCGCGTCGATGTTTTGCATCTGTGGGCGGAACACACCGATGCGGTCAACGCCGTAGGTGGCGTCGGTCTGCATCATGCGGATCTTGTCGCCCTTTTTCAGGACGCCATCCATGATCCGAACCAGAACAACAACGCCAAGATAGGAATCGTACCAGCTGTCGACGAGCATGGCTTTCAATGGTGCATCTGCGTCGCCGGTGGGGGCGGGCAGGTTCTGAACGATGGATTCCAGCGTTTCCTGAATGCCGACACCGGTTTTGGCGGACACAGCGATGGCGCCTGAGGCGTCGATGCCGATGACATCCTCGATCTGTTCTGCGACGCGGTCACAGTCTGACGCAGGCAGGTCGATTTTGTTCAGAACCGGGATCAGCTCATGATCGGCATTGATCGCCTGATAGACGTTGGCCAGTGTCTGCGCCTCAACGCCCTGCGTGCTGTCAACGACCAGTAATGAGCCTTCGACCGCACGCATGGAGCGGGAGACCTCGTAGGCGAAATCGACGTGACCGGGGGTGTCGATCAGGTTGAGAACATAATCCTCGCCATCCTGCGCTTTGAAATCGATGCGCACGGTGTTGGCCTTGATGGTGATGCCGCGCTCGCGCTCGATATCCATCGTGTCCAGAAGCTGCGCCTTCATGTCCCGATCCGCCACCGTATTGGTGGACTGAATGAGCCGGTCGGCCAGCGTGGATTTCCCGTGGTCGATGTGCGCCACGATCGAGAAATTGCGGATATGTGAGAGCGGTGTCATGGTAGGGGGATATGGAAGGGTTTTGAGGGTTGGTCAAGGTGAGCAATGCAGGCAGTCGCACTATAGATGCGAAAAAAGAGACTCAAGACAATGAACGCGTCTCGTTGGGAAGCAAGAGAGTAATTTGGGAGCGTGTATTTTATGCCTTTTCCCTTTCCGGGCCTTATTGCAGTTATGAGCGCTACGGACAGTTAGTACTGACCCAAGTCACCACTCTAGCGCTTTTAAGGACAATATTGACCACACATTCTGGTTTGCAAGGCGTGCCATCTTCTTCGCCTTTGGCTGCGGCCCTTACAAACGCATCGCTCTTTTTGCAGCAATCTCTGATACAGGATGACAATGTTGGAATAGCCAGTAGCTTTGCCAAAGCCACGGTAGATGGCTCAGTATATGAGCGCGGTGAATATTTGGCTGCCTTAGAAAATCGAGACTTTTTCGGTATCGGGGATACTCTGGTTTTTTTACTGGAATCTCTATCTAGCGGCGTTGATTATGACGGAGTTTCAAAAAAAGAATTTGGAGAAATCGCACGCACAACCAGCTGGGATTTGTTAGCGGGACATTATCGTCGCGAAGAATTTCTCAAATGGATGGACGAAGCTGATTATCGGGGCTTACCGATAACTTCCCCAGACAATTCTATGTTTCTTTTGCTGAAGTATTTTTCAAAGCATGAGCATTGGTCCTTTTGGCGTGAGTGGTATCAGGGTTTTTTGGATGGCCACCCGATGGATTGGGAGTTGCAGCGGCGGGTGGCGTTGATTGCAGATCCAATCTGGGAGGCGGGGCCAGAGGCGGTGGCCAAGGAGATTGAGCGGATCCGGGCGGAGTATTTGCTGGAGAAGGTGCCGCAGGCTGAGAAGGTTGAGTTCAATCCTGAAACAGCAAAGTTCTTCACCACTCCGATAGAAGTCGCGAAGCCAGATCTGTTGGGCGCGACGCTGGCGCAGGTCGAAGACGCGCTTGAGGATGTCTTGGCCAGCGCCTCGAACGGATTGCATGATAATGCGCGCGAAGTGCGGGTATTGTGCCGGGTATTTACCAAATACGGCAACAACCCACAGCAAATCGAAATGGGGTTTGTTGGCGTTCACAAAGGGCTAACACGGCAAATTCTGAATGATGAATTGCCGCCAAGCGAGGAAAACCTCGCCTTACAGGACGCATTGGAAGAGGGTGCGCGGGCGATCCGGGCAACCCATCCGGAGGTGGCGGAGAACCGTAAGATCTTATCCGAGCAAGCCATTCGCGAATTACCGGAGGGTGCGAAGGAGCAACTGGAAGAGGCGCTGCCGATGTTGGTTGCGATCTCTGAGCCAGAGCTGGCGGAAGAATGGCAGCATGACATTCCGCAGTTGATCAATGATGCGACGTTGCCTTTGCCCAGTGGGGCACCGCCCTTGCCGGGGGCGGATGAAACCACGCGGATATTCTCTCGTGTGGCTAAGATTGCATTGCATTTGAAAGCAGCAGAAGTGATCCACAAAATAGATGGTAGCGCGGGCTATAAAGGGGCACGCATCCTAACGACGGTTGCAGCCCTCGTTGGATTGGGAATTGCATTTCTATAATTGAGACGTCCCGCCCGGTGGAACACCGGGCAGCGCCCGACCCTCCCCATGGGAGGGCGCTTTTGCGACGATTGCGGGTGATTGAGTGCTTGGCGAATTGGGAGAGGGTGTGTGGATTACAATGGGAATACTGCGCCCACCCAGGGTCGGGCGCTGCCCTTTTCGAGAGGTAGAGGCCTCAGTCGCCGGTTCTGAGGCGGGAGTTTTGGATGAGGGCGATGGTCAGGAGCGGCGCGCCGACGGTGATCAGGGTGACGACGATCAGGAGGATGCCGAGCTGGCTGTAGTCGGCGGCGGTGGTGACGGCTCCCGTGTTGTCTGTGACCTCGCGCGTGACGATGAAAATCTCGTTGAGGTATTTGGTCAACAGGGCGCTGGCCGAAAGCGCCAGATTGGTGAAGGAGGCCATGACGGCAAAGAAGGTCGCCTTGAGATTGGCGGGTGCGTTGCGGGCAATCCACGCCAGCATGGGGATGACGGCGACTTGGCCTAAGGGCGATTCCACCGCCGTGTCGAGAATGGCGATGAAACGCGCATCAACCACGCCACCGGTGAGGGCGGCGGTCCAGTTCTGGATGCCATAATACAACCCGATATTGGGCAGCGACAGGATGCCAGCGGCGACGGTCAGGATCGCCACGATGGCGGTGACCGAGCGGCTGGCCATCAGCGGGCGCAGAATGACGAGACCCACGAGGGTCAGCGCCGAGGTGATAAACGACAGCAGCGACAGAAATTGCTGGTCAAAGCCGAGGATATCAATGCTGAACCATGTTTGCCCGTCGCCGGGGCGGGGTGTGGCGCGGAACACAAAGAGGATCAGCGCGGTGCCGACAAGCGCGCGGGCTTGGGCCACGGGCAGGACTGTCAGCAGTTGCCGCATCAAGAGCGAGACGATGATGAGCGAGCCGAGGAATATGATTTCCTGCCCGTAGGGGACCTGCCCCAGACCGACGATCAGGGTGATGGCGACAAAACCCGCCCCGCCGATGAAATACCACGGGTTTGGGGTGGTGGGCTCATCGGGCGTATCAAGTGCGGCGGTGATGGCTTGCGCGCTCAGGCCTTGTAATTGCATGCGTTTACGGCGGCTGCGGCGTTGCCCGGCGGCGATCAGGATACCCGAGACTGAGATCAGCGGGATGACCAGCCCGATCAGGTAGATATTGGCGTAGACAGTGGATTTCTGCGCCTGATCCAGCGCCTCGATCCCGGCGAACATGGTGATGTTTACGACGGCGACGACGACCGTGCCGAAGATCAGCGCAAACCGGCCCAGTGTTTGCATGGTGGTGTGCATCATGCGCGAGGTGTCGTGGTCGATTGGCGTGCCGGTGTCATCGGTGCGCGGCACCGCCTCGACCGACATGGCATCGGCGACGGCGTCTTGCAGCACAAGGCCAGACGGCGCGATGATGGTGCTGGCGATGAACCATGATTTGAGCGGGGCGATGGCGCTCATCATCTCGGGGGCGGTCAGCACTAGGTACATGATGAAGAAGCTCAGCGCGGTGAGGGCTGCGCCCAGCCATAAGAGCCACGCCTTGTGCCGCCACAGGATATCGACCAGATGTCCAAGGGGCATTTTCAGCGCCCATGGGATGCCCGCCCAAAAACCAAGGCCGGCTAGGTAAGCGGCTGACAGATCAAGGTATTCTTTGACAAAGAAGGTGCCAGTGATGCCGCTGATGGTGGCCAAACCATAGGCGAAATAGACCATCAGAGGCGGGACATAAGACCAGCGCAATTGGCGGATCAGGTCGATGAAGATGTCATCAAACCATGTGGCGATTTTGCCCAATACCTGCATGCCAGCCCTGTGTTTTGTTCTTATGCCTCATGCATATAGGGGTATTTTCGGTCAGAGCCAATCGTCGCGCCCGGTGCCGATGGCCTCGTCCACAGTGGTGAACCCATCGCGCGCGAGCAGCTGATCCAGCCCCTTGGCGATGTCCCCTGCCAGCGAGAGACCTTTGTACACCATGGCCGAGTAGAGCTGTACAGCGCTGGCCCCGGCGCGGATCTTGGCATAGGCCTGTTCGGCGCTGCCAATACCACCGACGCCGACAAGGGGGATTTCTCCGTCGGTGAGTTTTGAGAGCTGCGCCAGCACGCGGGTGGATTTTTCGAAAAGCGGCTGGCCAGAGAGGCCACCGGCTTGGTCTTTGTCGGCGCTTTGCAAGCCGTCGCGTGACAACGTGGTGTTGGTGGCGATGATGCCGGAAAGGTTTGCCGTGGTGGCGACCTCGGCGATTTCAGCCAGTTCGTCGTGATTCAGGTCTGGCGCGATCTTGAGGAAGATCGGGATCGCCTTTGGCAGGGTATTGCGGGCCTCCATCACGCCCTTAAGAAGCGCAGTCAGGGCGGCGGCGCCTTGCAGATCGCGCAGTTTTTCGGTGTTGGGCGAGGAGACGTTGACGGTGGCAAAGTCCAGATGCTGACCGCAATGGGCCAGCACACGCGCGAAATCATCGGCACGGTCGGTGCTATCCTTGTTGGCCCCGAGGTTGAGGCCGATGACGGCGTCTTGTGGGCGCTGGGAGAGCAAGCGTTCAGCGGCCACCATTCCGTCGTTGTTGAAGCCAAAGCGGTTGATCACGCCTTGATCTTTGGTCAGACGAAACAGGCGTGGTTTTGGGTTGCCGGGTTGCGGGCGCGGGGTGATGGCACCGACTTCGATAAAGCCAAAACCTGCGCGGGACAGGGGGGCAAGCGCTTGCGCGTTTTTGTCGAACCCGGCGGCGAGGCCAACAGGGTTGGGGAGTGTCATGCCAGCGAGATCGGTTTTCAGGCGGGGGGATGTGACGGGGCCGGAGAGTGGCGCCAGACCGCTGCGTAAGGCGCGCAGGGCAAGGCCATGGGCGGCTTCCGGATCAAAGCGGTGCAGGGCGGAGACGCCGAGGCGTTCGATCAGTTTCATGTCATATCATCCGGAAAGATGTGGGTGCCGTTTTCAAAAGGGAGCGATTTGGCCCAGAGTACATCGTCAATCTTTAGATCGCGAAAGAGGTGTGGGAAAAGCGCCCCACCACGGGAGGGTTCCCATTTCAAGGCGTCGCCCAAGTTATCCGCTTCGAGGGCGAGCAGTGTGAGCTCTGTTTCCCCGGCGAAGTGTTTGGCGGCAGTCTCTGACGCTTGTTCGGCCGTTGAGAAATGGATGTAGCCATCGGCCAGATCGATGGGGGCACCCCGGGTCTGGCTCTCGGCCTGCAATTGCGCCCATTCGGGTGCGCGGAATATCTTGTAAATCAGCATGTGGGCCTGATGCCCTGATGCGGTGGGCGGGTCAAGATGGAAGCTGTCGCCAGCGCCGGGTTGCCATGGCAATACGGATGCCAAAGCGGCGGGCGGTGCCCAGATCGTCGGTATCGACCAATTGTTCCTTATCGCGCGAGGATGTCGCTGCCAGACCCAGCCAACACCCGGCGGTGTTAACGCCGGGGCGGTCGGGATGTACCGGCGCGCCAACCTCGGCTTGGCCAACCCAGATCATGCCCATTTGCGCGGCGTAGATGGCAAGGCGTTGCAAGGTACTGAGCTTATCGCCTGAGGGGAAGGTGGCGACAGTGAAACCGGCGGCAATTTTGTCCGCCCATGCTAGGTCCAACCAGCGGTCGGCGGCCTCTTCCAGAAATTGATCAAAGCGGGCGGCACTTGAGCCCATATAGGTGGGACTGCCGAAAACCACTGCCTCTGCCGCGTCGAGAATTCCCCAATCCCGATCGGTGATGTGTTCAACATCGATGATATGTGCGCCAATGCCTGCGCCCGCAGCAATGGCTTGGGCAACGGCACGGGTATGCCCATTGCCGGAAAAATAGGTGATCGCAATCTCAGGTGCGTGATCGGCATCTTGCTCTTGCGGGGTCATGTCATAAGGGTTGGCGTGTGCGTGGTCTTCCATCCGTTAATGATAAGACGAAGGAGAAGAATATGCGATGGCTTTTCTTTTGCCGCCGATGCGGCCTATCTTGCAGGCAAATGACAAAGAGGCCCCGATGAGCAGCGTCAAAGAGCAATATGAGGCGTACCCGTACCCTGAACGGAACCCTAAGGATGAGGCGAAACGGTTGATCAGCGGATCGCCATCGCTGCCGCAGGAGATTGATCATTTCATCTATGGCGGGATGCGCGATTGGTCCAAGCCGTTGCGGGTGTTGGTGGCGGGGGGCGGCACTGGTGATGGATTGATCCAGTTGGCAACGATGATGGCGCAGTTCAAGAAACCCTGCGAGATCACCTACGTGGATCTGTCAAAAGCCTCGCGTAAGGTGGCGGAGGCGCGCGCAAAAGTGCGCAAGCTTAGCAATATCACCTTTGTCACTGGCAGCCTGCTGGATGCGCCAGATCTGGGGGAGTTTGATTACATCGATTGTTGCGGTGTGTTGCATCACCTGCCCGCGCCGGAAGAGGGATTTCGCGCGTTGAATGCGGCATTGGCCCCCGGTGGTGGCTTGGGCTTTATGGTCTATGCGCCTTATGGACGGTCGGGTGTTTACCCGCTGCAACAGGCGTTTGGGGCACTATTGGGGGATTTACCGCCCAAGGAACGACTGAGGCAGGGGAAACGGATATTTGAGGCATTGCCCGAGGGACACCCATTCAAGGCAAATATCAACGTGAATGATCATAAGGCCAGCGAGGCAGGGTTTTATGACCTGCTGCTGCACACGCAGGATCGATCTTATGATGTGACGCAGTTGATGCAGACATTTGAGAATACCGGATGGCATCTGAGCGGCTTTGTCACGCAGGCGCTCTATGACTTGTCGCGGGTGGCAAAGCGGCCCGAAGGTATGGGGGATGTTGAGGCAATGGCGATGGCGGAGAAGCTGAACGGGACGATCAAAGTCCATACGGGCTATGCCG